>NZ_JAURVJ010000204.1 GCF_030655615.1 Nocardioides sp. | reverse complement strand
GTGGCGACACCCACGGCGAGGCGACCTTCGTGACCGGGCTCGCCGCCCCGCCGGCGCGGGTGCTCGACGCCGGCTGCGGGACCGGGCGGGTCGCCGTACGCCTGGCGGAACTGGGCTACGAGGTCGTCGGCTGCGACGTCGACGCCGCGATGGTCGACGTCGCGCGCGCCGACGCGCCCGGCCTGGACTGGCGGGTGGCCGACCTCGCGACCCTCGACCTCGGCGTCCCGTCGACCGTGCCTTTCGACGTGGTGCTCCTGGCCGGCAACGTCGTGCCGCTGCTCGACGAGGGCACCCTCGAGGCGACGTGCGTGCGGCTCGCCGCGCACGTCGCGCCGGGCGGCGTGGTGGTCTGCGGGTTCGGCACCGACGCCGACCACCTGCCCGAGGGCTGCCCCGTCACGACCGTCGAGGCCCTCGTCGCGGCGACGGCCTCGGCCGGCCTGGTCGAGCGCGAGCGGTGGGGCACCTGGGCGCGCGACCCGTGGCTCGAGGAGGACGGCTACGTGGTCGTCACCCTCGGTCTGCTTAGGTGAGCAGGTGCGCGTCGTCGTCCTCACCGGTGCCGGGATCTCCGCCGAGAGCGGGGTCCCGACCTTCCGCGACGCCGACGGGCTCTGGGAGGGCCACCGGGTCGAGGACGTCGCGACGCCGGAGGCCTACGACGCGGCGCCCATGGTCGTGCACCAGTTCTACGACGCGCGCCGTGCGGCGCTCGACGGCGTCGAGCCCAACCCGGCCCACGTCGCGCTCGGCCGGCTCGAGGCCGCGCTCGGCGACGACCTCTTCCTCGTCACGCAGAACATCGACGACCTGCACGAGCGCGGCGGTTCGACCCGCGTCCTGCACATGCACGGTGAGCTCCGCTCGGCGCTGTGCCGGGCCTGCGGCGCCCGCACGGAGTGGGCCGGCCCGATGGGCGACTTCCCGCCCTGCCCCGGCTGCGGCGTGACCGAGCTGCGGCCGGACGTCGTGTGGTTCGGCGAGATCCCCTACGAGATGGACACGATCGTCGCCGAGCTGCAGCGCGCCGACCTCTTCGTCTCGATCGGCACGTCCGGCGCCGTCTATCCCGCCGCCGGCTTCGTCCAGTACGCCGCCCGCCACGGCGCCCGCACGCTCGAGCTCAACCTCGTCGAGAGCGAGGGCACGTCGTTCTTCCACGAGTCGCGCAACGGCCCGGCCGGCACCCTGGTGCCCGCCTGGGTCGACGAGGTGCTCGCCCAGCTCTGAGCCGGCTCAGGCCGTGAGGCGGGCCCGGACGATCGCCTCGAGCCGGGGGAGGTCGTCGGCGAGGTCGAGGGTCGGTGCGAAGCGGCGCACGACGTCGACGAACATCTCGCCGCTCTCGATGACGCGGGGGTCCATGTGGCCCATCACCTCGAGGGTGACGACGCCGTAGAGCTGGGTCCAGCCCTGCATGTAGACCCACACCAGCCCGCGGTGCTCGAGGGGGATCTTGTCGACGTCGGCGGGGATGAGCGGCTCGAGCACCGAGGCGCGCACGTCGGGCGGCAGGTCGTCGACGGCGGGCACCGGGAAGCGTCGCTGCTGCCAGATCTCGAAGATCAGGTCGGTCATCAGGCAGCACGAGCTCTGCACCGTGATCAGGTCGCGGTGGTGGCCCATCGGCTCGGCCACCGGGTTGGCGAAGACCAGGCTGAACTCGCGCGGGTTGGCCAGCGCCCACATCCGGAACTCGGTGCCGGCCGCGACCAGCCGCGCCGCCGGGTCGTCCGGGGCGTGCTGGTCGGCCGCCGCCTGGAAGCCCTCGGTCGCCACCCGGTCGATCTCGAAGGCGACGACGTCGACGAGCTCCTGGTAGCTGGCGACGTAGCGGTAGAGGGCCGGGGCCGTCATCCCCATCCGCGTGGCGACAGCGCGCAACGAGAGCTCGACGCCCTCGGCGAGCAGGGCCCGGGCGGTGGCGACGATCTCGGCCACGGTGCCCTCGCGCTGGCGCTCGCGGCGGGTGAGGGTCGGGTCGTCGACCTGGGTCACGGGACTCCCTGCGGTGGTGCTCGGGTGGTGGTCGGGTGGTGGTCGGGCGGTGGTGCTGGTGGTGGAGGGGGTTGACCGGGCGAGTTTACACCGTTTACGGTTAACAGCGTTCACTTTCCTGACCCCCCGTCACCGGAGCCACGCCATGATCGATCGCTGGGGCGCCCTCGTCGCCCGCCGGGCCCGCGCGGTGCTGCTGCTCGGGCTGCTCGTCACCGTCGGCGCAGCCGCCTACGGCGTCGGCGTCTTCGACGCCCTGAGCCAGGGCGGGTTCGACGACCCGGGCTCGGAGTCGGCGCGCGAGCTCGCCCTCGAGCAGGACACCTTCGGCAACCGCGGCGTCGACGTCGTGGCGATCTTCTCCAGCGAGACGCTGACCGCCGACGACCCGGCGTTCCGCTCGGCCGTCGAGGACGTCGTCGCCGGCATCCCCGACGACGCGGTCGCCTCGGTGGTGCCCTACTACGACGTCGACGGCGAGCAGGGCGCCGCGATGGTGAGCGACGACGGCCACGCCGTGCAGGTGCTCATCTCGCTGGCCGGGGAGTCGCAGGACGACTACCTGGCCAGCTACGACGTCGTCGAGCCGGCCCTCGAGGCCGACGGGTCCGGGCTCGACCTCGAGACCGACGTCGCCGGCTCGTTCGCCGTCTTCAGCGACGTCAACGAGATCACCTCCGAGGACCTCGAGCGCGCCGAGCTGATCTCGATGCCGGTCGTGGTGCTCCTGGCCCTGCTCATCTTCGGCAGCCTGGTCGCGGCCTCGATGCCGGCGCTGGTCGGCCTCGTCGCCATGGTCGGCGCCCTCGCGATCGTGCGGGTCATGACGCTGTTCACCGAGGTCTCGGTGTTCGCCGTCAACGTGGTCTCGCTCATCGGCATCGGCCTGGCGATCGACTACGCCCTGTTCGTCATCAGCCGCTTCCGCGAGGAGCTGGCGCTGCTGCCCGACGACGACCCCGACGCGTCCCGGGTCGCGATCCGGCGCACGATGGCCACCGCCGGACGCACCGTGATGTTCTCGGGCCTCACCGTCGCGGCCGCGATGGCGAGCCTGCTGATCTTCCCGCAGGCCTTCCTGCGGAGCATGGGCTACGGCGGCGTCGCGGCCGTGGTCGTCGCGATGCTCGCTGCCCTCACCGTGCTGCCCGCGACGCTCGTCCTGCTCGGCCGCCGGGTCGACGCGGGTCGGCTGCCGTGGCGCCGGGGCCGCGCCGTCGCCGCCGACGACAGCCATGGTCGCTGGGCCGCCCTCGCGCGCGGGGTGATGAAGCGGCCGGTGCTCGTGGTCGCCGCGACCGTCGTCGTGCTGCTCGCGATCGCCTCGCCGTTCCTCGGCGCCAGGTGGGGCTCGGTCGACTACCGCGTGCTCCCGCCCGACGCTCCCGCGCACCAGGCGGCGGAGCTGCTCGACGACGAGTTCGGACCCGAGACGTCGTCGGCGAGCCTGCTGCTCGACGGCGCCTCGGCGGCCGACGTGGCGTCGTACCGGACGGCGGTGGGGGCGGTCGACGGCATCGTCAGCGTCGTCCCCGTGGCCGCCGCCGACGGCGTCACCCTCCTGCGCGCCACCTGGGAGGGCAACAGCCAGACCGAGCGCTCGCAGGCGATCGTCACCGACCTCCGCGCGGTCGACCCGGCCTCGGGCGACGCCCTCGTCGGCGGGCTGTCCGCCGACACGGTCGACCTCATCGACTCCGTCGGTGACCACCTGCCGTGGATGGGCCTGATCGTGGTGGGGGTGATGCTCGTGCTGCTGTTCCTGGCCTTCGGGTCGGTGGTGCTGCCGCTCAAGGCGGTCGTGATGAACCTGTTCTCCATCACCGCCTCGTTCGGCGTCGTCACCTGGATCTTCAGCGACGGCCACCTCTCGGGGCTGCTCGGCTTCGAGCCGCAGGGCTACCTCGACGCGACCAACCCGATCCTGATGCTCGCCATCCTCTTCGGGCTCTCGATGGACTACGAGGTGTTCCTGCTCTCCCGCGTCCGCGAGCAGTGGGACCACTCCGTCCGCGCCGGCCGGCCCGACAACGAGCTCGCCGTCGCCACAGGCGTGCAGAAGACCGGACGCATCATCACCAGCGCCGCCCTCCTCCTCGCCGTCGTCATCGGCGCCTTCGGCACCAGCGGGATCGTCTTCATGAAGATGCTCGGCATCGGCATGCTCGTCGCCCTGCTCATCGACGCCACCATCGTCCGCGCGCTCCTCGTGCCGGCCACGATGAAGCTGCTCGGCACCTGGAACTGGTGGGCGCCCGCCCCGATGGCCCGCTGGTGGGAGCGGCACGGCTTCCGCGAGGGCCCGTCCCCCGACGCCTCCTCCAACCACGTGGGGGCCGCTGGCGCGACCGACCCGGAGCCCGCCCCGGTGACCACCGGGGCGTGAGGTGCCGCCGGGGTGCCGACGTCCCCTCCCAGTCGTCGGCACCCCGGCCGGAACCCGATCTTCTGCTGACAACGGGGCGCCCGAGCCCCAGACTGTGCGCGTGATCAAGCTCGAGCTGCTCTTCGGTCTGGTGACCTTCTGCCTGTGGGTCTACTGCCTCGTCGAGGTGATCCAGACCCCCGAGGGCAGCATCCGCAACCTGCCCAAGACCATCTGGCTGCTGCTGGTGCTGCTCTTCCCGTTCGTCGGGTCGGTCGCGTGGCTGGTCGCCGGGCGCCCCGACGACGGACCGCGGCGCGCCTCGGCCTACGAGCGCCACGCCCCGGCCTACCCCGAGTACGACCGCCCCGGCCGCGCCGCGGCCCTCGACCCCGCGCGCGACGACGACTTCCTGCGCCAGGTCCGCGCTCGCGCCGAGTAGCAGCGCAAGCGCCACGACCAGGCCCGCCGCCAGCACGAGCGCGAGCGGGAGAACCCGCCGGCCGCGGGTGCGGCCGACGAGGCCTGACCTCACCTCGGCTGACGGGCTGCGCTGCGCGGGCCTCGCGCTTCCCCGACGGCCACCCGCCCCGGCGGTGCGTGAGCCACCGTTCTGGTCGATTCGAGGAGCCGGTTCGGTGGCTGACGCACCGCCGGTTTGGGTCGACGCGGGTGGGCGGTGGGTGAGCCACCATTCGGGCGGATCCGAGGGGCCGGTTCGGTGGCTCACTCACCGCCCGGCGGGCCGGCCCGGTCGCCCGAACCTCCTGCCCCGGTCAGGGGCAGGGGTTGGCCGAGCCCTGGCTGGCGGTGCCGGCGCAGGTGCGACCGCGGCGCAGCCGCTCGCGGAAGTGGGCGAGGACCCGCGGTGACGGGCGCTGGAGGGTGCTGCCGCGCCACAGGAGGTTGCGCTTGTTCTCCTTGTCGACGTAGTACTCCGACCTGATGACCCGGTCGTCCTTGTCGTAGAACTCGATGTAGGAGCGCTTGCCCTCTCGGTACATCGACCACGTCGGGACGAGGCCGGGGGCATAGCCGGCCTCCTTGTAGAGCACGCGGGACTTCTCGTTCTGCAGCTCGAAGAAGGTGCCCTTGCGGCGCTTCGACGAGAGCAGCGAGTGGCCGTCCAGGAGGTTCTGTGGCTCGAGGCCGAGCAGGTCGTAGACGGTCGGCGCGATGTCGATGAGCCCGACCGGACGCGAGTCGACCTTGCCGGCGCCGAACGTGCCGGGCAGGTAGGCGAGGAGCGGGACGTCCATCGAGGCCTGGTAGGGATCGCCCTTGGTCTCCCAGCCGTTCTCGCCCAGGTGGTAGCCGTTGTCGCTGGTGAAGAAGATCGCGGTGGTGTCGAGCAGGCCCTTGGCCTCGAGCAGGTCGAACGTCTTGCCCATCTCGTCGTCGACGTCGTACTGCGCGCGGGTCCGGGCGGCGTAGAGCTTTGCGTAGTACTTCCGGCTGGCGATCCGGTGCTGGAAGATCGGCAGCTTGTCGCGCTTCTGGGTCTCGGGGTTCCACCGGAACGGCGGGACGGCGCGGTTGGCGTTGGCCGGGGTCGGGCGCGGGAACCGCAGCGCCTTGTTGGGCGCGGAGTTGTCGGTGTGGGGGGCCTTGAAGGCGACGTAGGTGTAGAACGGCCGCGTCTGGTCGTCGCGGTCGGCGATGAAGTCGCGCACGAACGTCCCGGCGCGCGTCGTGGCGTGCACGCGGTCGGCGGGCTTGCGGGGCTTCTGGGCCTCGTCGTCCCACAGCACGTAGTCGTAGTACTTCGACGACGCCCAGAAGTCGGAGCTCAGGAACCCGCTCGACCGCTCGCCGGACTCGAAGAGCCAGGGGCTGATCCCGTTGAAGAACTTGCCGGTGCCGTAGGTGTCGTAGCCGGCCTCGCTGAGCTGGTCCTGGACCGTGTCCTCGACGCGGAGCTTGCCGGCGTCGATCTGGCGCTTGACGGTGTTGTTGTGACCGAACTGCCCGGTCTGCAGCACGGCTCGCGACGGGCAGCACGCCGGGCTGGTGACGGTGGCGTTCTCGAAGCAGGTGCCCCGGTCACGCAGCACCCGGCTGATCTTGGGGAAGTAGCGGTTCATCTGGGCGCAGCTGACGTCGGAGCCGTCGTCGATGACGACCACCATGACGTTGAGCGGCACCTTCGGCAGCGGCAGGACGGCGGCCTCGGACGGCGGCGACGCGGGACCGTCGTCGTCCTGTGCGTGGCAGCCGACCGTGGCCAGCAGGGCCGCGAGCACGGCAACACACAACAGCTTGGCGCGCACGGCGTCCCCACATCCCGATCGTCTTCGAAGGAGACCTCAGGATACGGAACGGTCGGGGCGTCGGCGGCATCAGCGGCCCCGCCCGCACCTCGTCCCGCTCAGGACCCGCCCCGCCCCGCCACCCGCTCAGCGCCGGCGGACCAGCGCTCCCGCGTGCGGGGGGAGCCGCAGCGACTCGTCGGCGAGCGCCACCCCGGTCTCGGTCTCGAAGAGCAGCTCCGCCGGGCCGACCGGGGTGGTGATCTCGGCGTCGCCGAAGTTGACCAGCACCTCGAGGTCGCCGCGACGCATCGTGAGGAAGCGCGTGTCCTCGTCGACCTCGCACGACGTGCGGTCGAACGCCGGGTCGGTCAGCTCGGGCAGCTCGCGGCGCAGCCGGGCCAGGTCGCGGTAGATCCCCAGCATCCGGGCGCCGCGCGGCTCGTCGAGCTCGGACCAGTCGAGCTTGGACCGCTCGAAGGTCGCGGGGTCCTGGGGGTCGGGCACGACGGCGGGGTCCCAGCCCATCTTCTCGAACTCCGCGATCCGGCCCTCGGCCGTCGCCTTGCCCAGCTCGGGCTCGGGGTGGGAGGTGAAGAACTGGAACGGCGTCCGCGCCGCCCACTCCTCGCCCTGGAACAGCATCGGGGTGAACGGCCCGGCCAGGGTCAGCAGGGCGGCGCAGGCGAGCTGGTCGTCGTCGAGCACCTCGGTGATCCGGTCGCCGACGGCCCGGTTGCCGATCTGGTCGTGGTTCTGGGTGCAGACGACCAGCCGCCAGGTCGGCATCGCCCTGGTGTCGATCGGGACACCGTGGTCGTGCTCGCGGAACGAGCTGAACGTGCCGTCGTGGAAGAAGCCCTTGGTGACGACCTTGGCCAACGCGCCGAGCGGCTCGAAGTCGGCGTAGTAGCCGGTCGTCTCGCGGGTCAGCGCCACGTGGACGGCGTGGTGGAAGTCGTCGCTCCACTGGGCGTCGAGGCCGTAGCCGCCGGCCTCGCGCGGGGTGACGAGCCGCGGGTCGTTGAGGTCGGACTCCGCGATCAGCGTGAGCGGCCGGCCGACGTGGGCCGAGAGCGCCGCGACCTCGATCGCCATCTCCTCGAGCAGGTGGGTCGGCGACTCGTCGTGGAGCGCGTGCACGGCGTCGAGCCGCAGCCCGTCGACGTGGAAGTCGGCGAACCACATGAGCGCGTTGTCGAGGACGTAGCGGCGTACCTCGGCCGAGTCGGGCCCGTCGAGGTTGACCAGGTCGCCCCAGGTGCTGCGACCGTCCTTGAGGTAGGGGCCGAAGTCGGGCAGGTAGTTGCCCGAGGGTCCGAAGTGGTTGTAGACGACGTCCTGGATCACGCCGAGGCCGGCGGCGTGGCAGCCGTCGACGAACCGTTGGTAGGCCTCGGGCCCGCCGTAGGTCTCGTCGACCGCGAACCAGGCGACCCCGTCGTAGCCCCAGTTGTGGGTGCCGTTGAAGGAGTTGACCGGCATCAGCTCGACGAGGTCGACCCCGATCGAGCGGAGGTGGTCGAGCCGGCCGAGCGCGGCGTCGAGGGTGCCCTCGGGCGTGAAGGTGCCGAGGTGCAGCTCGTAGATCACCGCGCCGGCCAGCTGACGACCTGTCCAGGTGTCGTCGCTCCACGAGAACGTCTCGGGGCGGTGGGTTCGCGAGCGCTGGTGGACGCCCGCCGGCTGGCGCCGCGACCGCGGGTCGGGTCGGGGCGCGTCCGCGTCGTCGATCAGGTAGCCGTAGTCGACGTCTCCCTTCTCCGGGTCGGGGGTGGGCTCGGACGGGGTCCACCACCCGCCGTCCGTCTGGTGCATGTCGACGGTCTCATCGACCACCGACAGTCGGAGACGCTCGGCCCGGGGGGCCCACACGTCGAAGGGTCCACGGGGCATGTCAGTCCTCCTTGACGAGCAGGGCCACGGGATAGGTCGTGAGCAGGCCGGCCAGCGCGCCGTCGGTCGGCCAGTCGGTCAGCACGTCGCGCCACGCGCCGGGCGGCAGCCGGAGCGTGGTGTCGCCCCACCCGCCGCGGGCGGCGAGGCCGAGCGGGAGCCGGGTGGCCACGGCGATGGCGCCGCCGCGGTCGAAGGCCACCACGTGGGCGGCCGAGTCGCCGTCGGCGCCGACCCCGGCGTAGGTCGTGAACAGCTCGGGCCGGTCGCGGCGCAGGCGCAGGCCGGTCGCCGTCACGAGCAGCTTGGCCCGGGCGGGGTGGTCGAGCGAGGCGTCGGCGAGCAACGCGGCACGCAGGTCGAAGTCGACGGTGCGCCGGTTGTCGGGGTCGACGAGTGACTGCTCCCACAGCTCGGAGCCCTGGTAGACGTCGGGCACGCCCGGCATCGTCAGCGCGAGCAGCTTGGCCGCGAGCGCGTTGGACCAGCCAGGCGCGACCACGGTGTCGAGCAGCCCGTCGAGCACGGCGCGGGCGCCGGCGTCGTCGAACGCCGCGTCGACGGCCGCGTGCACCGCTGACTCGAAGCCCTCGTCGGGTGCGGTCCACGTGGTGTGGTCGCCGGCCTCGCGCATCGCCTTCTCGGCGTAGGCGTGCAGCCGTGGCCGCAGGTCGGCGTCGCCGGGCTCCCAGGCGCCGAGCACGGCCTGCCACAGCAGGGACGCGAAGGCCTCGGAGGGCACCGGGGCGACCGCCTGCAGGCGCGTGAGCGCCTCGGTCCACTGCTGCGGGACCTCGGAGAGCACGGTGATGCGCGCCCTGACGTCCTCGCCACGCTTGGTGTCGTGGGTGGAGAGCGTGGTCATCGACGTCGGCCAGTCGGACTGTCGGCGGGCCATGGCACCGTGGAACTCGTCCACGTCCACGGAGAAGTGACCCGGGTCCCCGCCGACCTCGTTGAGCGAGGTCAGCCGGTTGTAGCGGTAGAAGGCGCAGTCCTCGACGCCCTTGGCCATCACGGCGCCGCTGGTCTGCTCGAACCGCGCCGCGGCCGGCTGGCCCGGGTCGCGCAGCGCCGGTACGACGGCGTCGAACGCCGCCGCCAGGTCGGGCCGTCGGCGCTGGGCGTCGGCCAGCGCGGTGTCGAGGAAGGCGAGCCCGTCGGGGGCATAGCTCCGATAGACCGGGAAGCAGGCCACGAGCTCGGCGACGGCGTCGACGAGCACGTCGTCGGTCACCTCGAGCGTCGGGAGCTCGCGCACCACCCGGCGGACCTCGGAGGAGAGGATGCCGTCGGCCGCGGCGCGCTTGGTGTCGTGCACCATCTCGACGTAGTCGACGTCGGAGCCCGGCAGCGCGTGCTCGGCGGCCGGGTCCGTCAGCAGCCGGTCGACCAGGCCGAGGACGTCGTAGCCGGTGGTGCCGGCCGTCGCCCACGACGTGGGAAGGTCCTCGCCGGGCTCGAGGATCTTCTCGACGAGCACGTAGGCGCCGCCGGTCAGGCCGGCGAGGTCGCGGAGGTAGGCCTCGGGTGCCCGCAGGCCGTCGGGGTGGTCGACCCGGAGCCCGTCGACGAGACCCTCGGCGAACCAGCGGGCGATCTCGACGTGGCTCTCGTCGAAGACCCACGGCTCCTCGACGCGGATGCCGGCGAGCGTGTTGACCGCGAAGAACCGGCGCCAGTTGAGCCGGTCGTCGGCCGCGCGCCACGAGACGAGCTCGTAGCCGTCGCCGGCCGGGAAGCGGTGGTCGTGGTAGCGGACCTCGTCGCCGGAGCGCTCGATCGACCCCTCGTCGCCGTCGCCCACGACGGGCACCCGCACCCTGCCCTCGCCGAACGCCCAGTCGACGTCGAACGCCTCGGCGTAGCGCGACTCCTGACCGCGGTCGAGGAGGTCCCACCACCAGGCGTTGGTCGACGGCGTCGCGATCCCGACGTGGTTGGGGACGATGTCGACCAGGACCCCGAGACCGAGTCGGCGCGCCTCGGTGACGAAGACGTCGAAGCCCTCGCGGCCCCCGCGGGCGGGGTCGATGCGGTCGTGGCGGACCACGTCGTAGCCGTGGTCGGAGCCGGGCTCGGCCTCGAGCAGCGGCGACAGGTAGACCCAGTCGACGCCGAGGTCGCGCAGGTAGGTCAGGCGTCCGGCGGCCTCGTGGAGGTCGAAGGACTCCCGCACCTGCAGGCGGTAGGTGTTGCGCGGGCTCTTCGGGCTCTGCGGGCTCGGCGGGTCCTGCGGGCTCATGGGACCGGTGGGGTCGGGCACGGTCAGCCGTTCCTGGTCTGGGCGGCGACTGACGCTGCGACGGAGTGGTCGGGCTCGGCCTCGGGCTCGTGGTACTCACGCAGCACGAGCAGGCTGGTGCTCTCCATGTGGAAGCTCGACCCGGGCGCGCAGGTCTCCGAGGCGTCGGCGGACCCACCGGTGTTGATGACGACGTCCCACGCGGCGGCGTACTCCTCGGAGGGCAGGGTGATCTCGGCCGGGCCGTCGGCGTTGAAGTAGAGGAGGAAGTGGTCGTCGGTGATGGTGCCGCCGCGGGCGTCCTTGCCGGCGATCCCGTTGCCGTTGAGGTACATGCCGATGGCCTGCGACCCGCCTTCCCAGTCGGCGTCCTCCATCGGGTGGCCGTCGAGGTGGAGCCAGACGATGTCGTTGAGTCGCTCCTCGCCGGGCTCACCGATGCGCACCTCGCCGCCGGTGAAGAAGCGCTTGCGGCGGAAGGTCGGGTGCGATCGGCGCAGCCGGACCAGGGCCGAGGTGAAGTCCATGAGCGGCTTGTCGACGTCGACCCAGTCCATCCAGGCGATCTCGGAGTCCTGGGCGTAGGTGTTGTTGTTGCCGTCCTGGGTGCGTCCCCACTCGTCGCCGTGCAGGATCATCGGCACGCCCTGGCTGAGCAGGAGCGTGGCCAGCAGGTTGCGCTGGGCTCGCGAGCGCAGCGCGAGGATCTCGGGGTCGTCGGTGGGGCCCTCGGCGCCGTGGTTGTTGGACCGGTTGTGGTCCTCGCCGTCGCGGCTGTCCTCGCCGTTGGCCTCGTTGTGCTTCTCGTTGTAGGACACGAGGTCGCGCATGGTGAAGCCGTCGTGGGCGGTGATGAAGTTGATGCTCGCGACCGGGCGGCGCCCGGAGTGCTCGTAGAGGTCGGAGGAGCCGGCGACGCGTGAGGCGAACTCGCCGAGGGCGGGCTCGCCGCGCCAGAAGTCGCGCACGACGTCGCGGTAGGCGCCGTTCCACTCGGTCCACTGGGGCGGGAAGCCGCCCACCTGGTAGCCGCCGGGGCCGATGTCCCAGGGCTCGGCGATCAGCTTGACCTGCGAGACCACCGGGTCCTGCTGCACGAGCTCGAAGAACGCCGCGAGGCGGTCGACCTCGTAGAACTCGCGCGCCAGGGTGGAGGCGAGGTCGAAACGGAACCCGTCGACGTGCATCTCGGTGACCCAGTAGCGCAGCGAGTCCATGATCAGCTGCAGCGCGTGGGGGTTGCCGACGTTGAGGGAGTTCCCGGTGCCGGTGTAGTCCATGTAGAACTTCTGGTCGTCCTCGACCGTCCGGTAGTAGGCGTGGTTGTCGATGCCGCGCATGCTGATCGTCGGGCCCATGTGGTTGCCCTCGGCGGTGTGGTTGTAGACCACGTCGAGGATGACCTCGATGCCGGCGGCGTGCATGGCCTTGACCATGCCCTTGAACTCCTGCACCTGCTGGCCGAGCTGGCCCGGGTGGCCGGGCTGGCCGGTCGAGGCGTAGTCGGCGTGCGGGGCGAAGAAGCCCAGGGTGTTGTAGCCCCAGTAGTTGCGCAGGCCCTTGTCGAGCAGCGTGGAGTCCTGGATGAACTGGTGGACCGGCATCAGCTCGATCGCGGTGATGCCGAGCTGGGTCAGGTGGTCGGTCACGGCCGGGTGGGCGAGGCCGGCGTACGTGCCGCGCATCTCCTCGGGCACCTCGGGGTGCTGCTGGGTCATCCCCTTGACGTGGGCCTCGTAGATGATCGACTCGTTGTAGGGGTAGTTGAGGCGGCGGTCGCCCTCCCAGTCGAAGAACGGGTTGATCACGACACCGTGGGTCATGTGGGCGGCGGAGTCCTCGTCGTTGCGCGAGTCCTCGTCGCCGAAGGTGTAGCCGAACAGGCTCTGGTCCCAGTCGATCTCGCCGGCGGTGGCCTTGGCGTAGGGGTCGAGCAGCAGCTTGTTGGGGTTGCAGCGCAGCCCCTGGGCCGGGTCGTAGGGCCCGTGGACCCGGTAGCCGTAGCGCTGTCCCGGCTGGGCCTGGGGGAGGTAGCAGTGCCAGATGTAGGCGTCGACCTCGGTGACCTCGACGCGGGTCTCGGTGAACCCGTCGGCGTCGTCGGGGGTGAACAGGCAGAGCTCGACGCGCTCGGCGACCTCGCTGAAGAGCGCGAAGTTGGTGCCGGTGCCGTCGAACGTCGCCCCCAGCGGATAGGCCTGTCCCGGCCACACGGCGGGAGCGTCAGGGGTGGGGGAGGTCTCGGTCACGGTGCCTCCAGGGGCTCGGCGTACGTCCAGCGGGTCATATTGGATCGATCCAAGCACACCAATCGTTACGCCCGGATCCTTCTTGGGGGGGAGCACGTCAGGTAGAACATGCCTGTGACCGCACCGTTCCCCTCGCCCGGCGACATGATCGGACGCTTCCGGGTGCTCGCTCAGCTGGGCGCCGGCGGCATGGGGGTCGTCTACGACGCGCTCGAGGTCAACCTCGACCGCCGGGTCGCGCTCAAGGTCATCTCGCCGATGTTCGCCGACGACCCGGACTTCCGCTCGCGCTTCATCAGCGAGGCCCGCGCGCTGGCGTCGCTCGACTCGCCCAACGTCGTCCAGGTCTATGCCCACGGCGAGGAGGACGGCTACCTCTACATCGCCACCCAGCTGGTGCCCGACGGCGACCTCGGCCAGACGATCACCCGGTGGGGCCCGGCCCCGCACGGCAAGGCCGCCGAGCTCATCGAGCAGGTCGCCAGCGGGCTCGCCGACGCCCACGCCGCCGGTCTGGTGCACCGCGACATCAAGCCCGCCAACGTCCTGGTCCGCCGGCGTGGCAGCGCCACCGTCCAGGCCTACCTCGGCGACTTCGGCATCGCCCGCCGCGTCGACGCCGAGGCCACGCGCGTCGGGTCCGCGGTGATCGGCACGCCCTCCTACATGGCGCCCGAGCTCCACGGCGGCGCGACCGCCGGCGTGACCACCGACATCTACTCCCTCGGCTGCCTGCTCTGGGTGACGCTCACCGGGCAGCCGCCCTACGCTGGCGCGACGGAGTTCGAGATCGTCGGCGGCCACGTCTCCAAGCCGGTGCCGCAGCTCGCCGGCGACACCCCGCTGGTCGACTCGCTCAACCGGATCATCCGCATCTCGATGGCCAAGGAGCCCGGCCACCGCTACCGCTCGGCCGTCGAGCTGCGCGACGACCTGCGCGAGGTCGGGCGGATGACCGGCGACCCGGCCTTCTCCACCATCGGCACCACCTCGCTCGGAGCGCCCACCCGCGCCCCGGGGTCCCGTACGCCGACCCCCACCCCGACCCCGACTCCCGGTCCCACGCCCGGCCCGCCCCCGCACCGCACGCCGACCCCGACGCCGGCCCCCACCCCGTCCGGGACGGCCGGCCAGCCCTACCGGGCGCCCTACCAGCCGGCCTACCAACAGCCCGCGGCCTTCACCGGCCCCACCGGCAGCACGCCGCCGAGGTCGAAGCGCGGCCTCTGGATCGGTCTGGCCACGGCCGCGGTGCTGCTCGCGGTCAGCGGCGGCGTCGTCGCCGCGGTCGTCGCCGGCAACGACGGCGGTGGGGGCGACAACGGGGGCAACGGGGCCAACGGCGGCAACGGGGGCACGGGCGGCAACAGCGACCTGACAGCCACCGAGCAGGAGTTCGTCGCCGGCGACGCCGCCGCGATCGTCGACGACGCCGAGAAGGAGATGGCCACGCTCAACTCGGTCCGCATCTCCGGGACGGGCAACAGCGACGACGGCACCCCCGGCACCGTCGACCTCACCATCACCTCGCGGGGCGACTGCGCCGGCGAGATCGGGCTCGAGGACGGCCGTGCCCAGCTGCGACGCGTCGACGGTCGGAGCTACGTCAAGCCCGACGCGGCGTTCCTCGTGGCCAGCGAGGCCGGCACGGCCGAGGAGGTGCAGGCGATCCTGTCCCAGCTCGGCGACAGCTGGTTCGCGACGCCGGCGAGCTCCGACTCCGACGACTTCGCCGAGCTCTGCGACATCGACGAGCTGCTCGAGGGCGACACCAGCCAGGACTACACGTTCGAGAAGGGCGACGTGGTCGACCTCGAGGGCGCCAGCGTCCTGGCGATCGACCAGTCCAGCGCCGACGGCGACCTCACGGCCTACATCGACGTCAAGGAGCCGCACTACCTCCGCAAGCTCGACGTGCCCGGCGACGAGGCGTCCTACTCGTTCTCCCGCTTCGACGAGGAGTTCACCGTCGAGGCGCCGCCCGCCGACAAGGTCATCGAGATCCCGGACAGCTGACCTTCGACCGTCCGGGCGGCTACCCGTCGGTAGCATGGCTGCCATGAAGCGCGACATCTACGACGAGGACCACGAGGCGTTCCGCGGGTCCGTCCGCGAGTTCCTGGTGCGGTCGGTCATCCCTCACGTCGAGGAGCACGCGGCGGCCAAGGCCCTGCCGCGCGAGTTCTGGCTCGAGGCCGGCAAGCAGGGGTTCCTCGGGCTCGAGATCCCCGAGGAGTACGGCGGCTCGGCGGCCGGCGACTACCGGTTCAACGCCGTGGCGGCCGAGGAGCTCAACAAGGTCAACGCCGCCCTCGGCTCCTGCTGGGGCATCCACGCCGACATCACCGCGCCCTACCTCGTCCAGCTCGGCACCGAGGAGCAGAAGCAGCGCTGGCTCCCCGGGGTCGCGGCCGGCGAGATCCTGCTCGCCATCGGCATGACCGAGCCCTCCGGCGGCTCCGACCTCGCCGCCCTCAAGACCACCGCCGTGCGCGACGGCGACGACTGGGTCATCAACGGCTCCAAGACCTTCATCACCAACGGCTACTCCGCCGACCTCGTGCTGACCGCGGTCCGCACCAGCCCGGAGAAGAAGGCCCGCGGCATCACGCTGTTCGCGATCCCGACCGACACCCCCGGCTTCAGCCGCGGCCGCAAGCTCGACAAGGTCGGCCAGGACGAGTCCGACACCGCCGAGCTGTTCTTCGAGAACGTCCGCCTCGGCGACGACCACGTCGTGGGCGAGCTCGACGGCGGCTTCATCCACATGATGCAGAAGCTCCCGCAGGAGCGGCTCGGCTGCGGGATCTCCAACATCGCGCACGCCAAGCAGATCCTCGACGAGACGCTGCAGTACACCAAGGACCGCCAGGCCTTCGGCACGTCCATCGGCTCGCTGCAGCACAACAAGTTCCTGCTCGCCGAGCTCTACACCCAGATCGAGGTCAGCCAGGCCTACCTCGACCAGTGCGTGGTGGCCCACGACCAGGGCGAGCTCACACCGATCGACGCCGCCAAGGCCAAGTGGTGGACCTCCCAGATCCAGAACGACGTCCTCGACCACTGCGTCCAGCTCCACGGCGGCTACGGCTTCATGAACGAGTACCGCGTCGCGCGCGCCTGGCGCGACGCCCGCGTCTCCAAGATCTGGGCCGGCTCCAACGAGATCATGAAGGAGCTCATCGGTAGGGATCTCGGTCTCTGAGCCCGGCCGTGGCGGTCGACCCAGCACGGTGCTGCGGGGGTCTCGACACGCGGTGACCCCGTCCCCACGGCTCGACCACCGTGGTGGTCGGGCCGGCGCCGGGCACACCTGCGACGATCGGTCGATGACCTCCGACGTGCGCCCGTTGACCGCGAGCGACCTCGACTGGGTGGTCGCGACGTCGGCAGCGCGGCGCGAGGTGCTGGCGCCGCACGCGCCGCGGTTCTGGCGGCCGGCCGCCGACGCCACCGCGCGACACCGGGCCTTCCTGACGCGGCTCGTCGACGACCCGGCGGCCCTGACGCTGCGCACCGACCACGGCTACCTGATGGCCCTGGGTGACGCGACCCGCCGCGTCGTCGACGACATGGCCGTGACCGACGAGGCCTGGGCCGACGAGGGTGTGGCCCTGCTGCGCGCGGTGGTCGACGCCACGACGACGGTCCGGTTCGTGGTGCCGGTGGCCGAGCCCCGGCGCCGCGAGGCGGCCGAGGCGCTCGGCCTGCGCGTCGCGGAGTCCTGGTGGCACCGCGACCTGCCGCTGGTGCAGGTGCGCGGCGAGAGCGACCGCGTCGAGCTGAGCACGGCCGGCGCACGAGGTCGCCTGGTGCCGGCCCCGCCGGTCTATGCCCCGGGTGGACCGGTGCTGCTGGTGACCGACGTCGAGACCGGGACCGCCCTCGCGGCCCTCGAGGACGAGGCCGCCGAGCGCGGCGCGACGGTGTCGGTGGTCAGCCAGCGGGCCGACGACCTGATGCGCGAGCTGCTGCTCGTCGAGGCGGGCCACGTGCGCACGACGGCCTTCTTCGAGACCGCCCCCTAGGTTGACCGGGTGATCGAGCCCGGACCGCACGCGAGCGAGCCCGTCGAGCACCGCGACGGGATCGGCCGGCGGCTCAACTGGCTGCGCGCCGCTGTCCTCGGCGCCAACGACGGCATCGTGTCGACCGCGGGCATCGTCGTCGGCGTCGCCGGCGCGACGAGCGAGCGCAGCGCGATCCTGGTCGCCGGCGTCGCGGGCCTGGTGGCGGGCGCGATGAGCATGGCGGCGGGCGAGTACGTCTCCGTCTCCACCCAGCGCGACTCCGAGCGGGCCCTGCTGCGCAAGGAGGAGCAGGAGCTGCGCGACGACCCCGAGGACGAGCTTGCCGAGCTGGCCGGGCTCTACGTCGACCGCGGCCTCGACGACGAGCTGGCCCTCGAGGTCGCCCGGCAGCTCACCGCCAAGGACGCCCTCGGGGCGCACGCGGAGGTCGAGCTCGGCATCGACCCCGACGACCTCACCAGCCCCTGGCGCGCGGCTCTCGCGTCGATGCTGTCCTTCACGCTGGGCGCCGTCCTGCCGCTGCTGACGATCACGCTGGTCGCCGACGCCGCCCGCGTCGCGGTCACCGTGGCCGCCGTCGCGGTCGCCCTCGCGCTGACGGGCTTCGCCAGTGCCCGCCTGGGCTTCGCGCCCGCGGGCCGGGCCGTCGCACGCAACGTCGCGGGCGGGCTGTTCGCCATGGGGGCGACGTACGCCGTCGGCGCGGCACTGGGCACCCACCTGTCCTGACCTGCCACGACCCCGCCACGACCCCGCCGCAAACCCCGCGCGTCGGTCGGTCCGCCTCGACTAGCCTCGCGCCCCGTGCGCCTGTTCGTAGCCGTCGTCCCGCCCGAGGAGGTCGTCGACCACCTCGACGCCTTCCTCGAGCCCCGCCGCGAGCACGGCCGCTTCCGCTGGACGTCGGCCGAGCAGCTCCACGTGACCCTCGCCTTCCTCGAGCAGGTCCCCGAGCGCTCGCTCGACGCCCTGGTCGAGGGCCTGCAGCGCGGGGCGGCCCGGCGGCAGCCGTTCGAGGCGCGGGTCGCCGGTGGCGGTGCCTTCCCCGACCCGGCACACGCCAAGGTCCTCTGGGCCGGGCTCGACCTCGCTGTCGACGCCCGCGCCGAGCTCGACCGGCTGGCCGCCGGCGCGCGGGCGGCCGCCTCCCACGCCGGCCTCGTCGTCGACGGCCAGCGCTTCCGCCCCCACGTCACCCTCGCCCGGCTCGGTCGCGGGCAGGAGGTGACCCGCTGGGTCCGCCTCCTCGACGGCTACGCCGGACCGGCGTGGACCGTCGACCGGGTCGTCCTGGTCGAGTCCCACCTCGGCGAGGGCCCACGGCGGCGGCCCCGCCACGAGCCCGTCGCCGAGCTCGAGCTGGGCGCCACCACGTCGGCGCGGGACACGTGACCGTCGTCACCCTGGGCTAGGTTCGCGACCGTGAGACTGGCGGTGGCGAAGGAGACCCGAGAGGGCGAGACCCGGGTGGCGATGGTGCCCGAGCTCGTCGGCAAGCTGATCGCGCTCGGCTACGAGGTGGTCGTCGAGCCCGGCGCCGGGCGCGGCGCGCTGGTCACCGACGACGACTACGCCGCCGCGGGGGCCGTCGTCGACGAGCGCGCCCTCGACGAGGCCGACCTGGTCGTGGCGGTCCAGCCCCTCACCCCCGCCGCCGTACGCCGACTGCGTCGCGGCACGGTCACCGTGTCGTTCCTCCCGACCGGCCAGGAGCTCGGCCTGGTCGCCGACCTGCGCGACTGCGGCGTGACCAGCCTGGCGATGGAGCTCGTGCCGCGCATCTCGCGCGCGCAGTCGATGGACGCGCTCAGCTCGCAGAGCCTGGTCAGCGGCTACCGCTGCGCGATCGTCGCGGCGGGTCTGCTGCGCCGGTTCTTCCCGCTCAACATGACCGCCGCGGGCACCGTCCAGCCGGCCGAGGTCGTGGTGCTCGGCGCCGGCGTCGCGGGCCTCCAGGCGATCGCGACGAGCAAGCGCCTCGGCGCCGTCGTCCGCGCCTACGACGTCCGCACGGTCGCCGCCGAGGAGATCCGCTCCATGGGCGCCAAGGCCATCGAGCTCGACCTGCCGGCGCTCGAGGGTGCCGGTGGCTACGCCCGCGAGATGACCGACGAGCGGGCCGCTCTCCAGCAGGAGCTGCTGACGCCCTGGGTGGCCGGCGCCGACGCGCTCATCACGACCGCGGCCGTGCCCGGACGCCAGGCGCCGATCCTCGTCACGGCCGCGATGGTCGAGCAGATGAAGCCCGGCTCGGTCGTCGTCGACCTGGCCGCCGACAGCGGCGGCAACGTCGAGGGCGTCGTCGCCGGAGAGGTCGTCCGCATCGGCAACGCCCAGGTGTGGGGCGGGCGCAACGTCCCGGCCCAGATGCCCGGCCCCGCCTCGCGGCTCTATGCCCAGAACGTCCTCAACCTCGTCGCGCTCCTCACCCACGACGGCGCGCTGGCCCCCGACTTCGACGACGAGATCGTCGTCGGCGCCTGCGTCACCCACGACGGCGCCGTCCGCCACGAACCCACCCGCACCGCCCTCGAGGGAGCAGACCAGTGAACAACGACGTCACCTGGCTGACCTACTTCGTCCTCAGCGTCTTCGTCGGCATCGAGGTCATCTCCAAGGTCTCCTCGACCCTGCACACGCCGCTCATGTCCGGCGCCAACGCCATCCACGGGATCATCCTGCTCGGCGCGATCCTCGTCGCCGGGCACGCCGACGGCTTCGCGCTCGCCATCGCCCTCCTGGCGGTCGTGCTCGCCACCGTCAACATGGTCGGCGGCTTCGTCGTCACCGACCGGATGCTGCAGATGTTCACCCGCAAGCCGCGCGGGAAGGTGAAGCCCTGATGGAGGCCATGCCCACCTGGGCCGAGCTCGTCTTCCTGCTCTGCGCCGTCGGGTTCATCCTCGCGCTCAAGGGCCTGTCCGGCCCGAGGACGGCGCGCGTCGGCAACCTGGTCGGGGCGGGAGCGGCGGTGGTCGCGTGCGTGGTGCCGTTCTTCTACGCCGACCTCGACCACGTCGTGCCCATCCTGCTCGCGGTCGCCGTCGGTACGGCGATCGGTGCCGTCGGCGCCCAGCGCGTGCAGATGACCCAGATGCCGCAGATGGTCGCGCTGTTCAACGGCGTCGGCGGCGGTGCGGCCGCCCTGGTCGCGCTGCTAGAGCTGAAGGACTTCGCGGCCGTCGCCGACCTGGTGAGCGACGTCGACGCCGCCTACCTGGTCGCGACCGGCTTCACGATCCTCGTCGGCGCGGTCTCGTTCTCGGGCTCGGTCGTCACCTTCGCCAAGCTGCAGGAGCTGATGACCTCGCGCCCGGTGGTGTTCCCCGGGCTGCCGGTCGCGTTCGGCGGCGGGTTCCTGGCCGCGCTGGTCCTGGCCGGTCTCATCGTGAGCGAGCCCGTGGTGTGGGCGGGCGTCGTCCTCGCCCTGCTCGGCCTCGCGCTCGGCGTGCTGCTGGTGCTGCCGGTCGGCGGCGCCGACGTACCGATCGTCATCTCGCTGCTCAACGCCTTCACGGGGCTGACGGTCGCCGCCGGCGGCTACGTCCTGCAGAACACCGTGCTGCTCGTCGCCGGCACCCTCGTCGGTGCGTCCGGCACCTTCCTCACCCTGCTGATGGCCGGCGCGATGGGGCGTTCGGTGAGCAACATCCTGTTCGGCGCGCTCAAGGGCGGCTCGACCCTCGGCTCCGGCGAGGCCTCCGACCGCCCGGTGCGCAGCGCCTCGCCCGAGGACGTCGCGATCCTGCTGGCCTACGCCGAGAAGGTGATCGTGGTCCCCGGCTACGGACTCGCCGTCGCCCAGGCGCAGCACACGCTGCGCGAGCTGGTCGAGGTGCTCGGCGAGCGCGGCACCGAGGTCGACTACGCCATCCACCCGGTCGCCGGGCGGATGCCCGGTCACATGAACGTCCTGCTCGCCGAGGCCCAGGTGCCCTACGAGCAGCTCAAGGAGATGGACGAGATCAACGGCGAGTTCCGCCAGACCGACGTGGTCCTGGTCGTCGGGGCCAACGACGTCGTCAACCCCGCCGCCCGCACGACGCCGAGCGCCCCGATCTACGGGATGCCGATCCTCGACGTCGACGAGGCGCGCCAGGTGGTCTTCCTCAAGCGGTCGATGCGCCCCGGCTTCGCCGGCATCGAGAACGAGCTGCTCTTCGAGCCCCAGACCACGCTGCTCTTCGGCGACGCCAAGGACTCCTTGGGCAAGCTGCTGGCGGCGGTCAAGGGACTCTGATCCACTGGGGTCCGTGCTCACCCTCGACCAGGTCGTCACCTTCGGCATCGCCGCGGGCATCCTCATCGCGATCCCCGGACCCAGCGTGGTCTTCGTCGTCGGTCGGGCCCTGTCCTACGGCCGCGGCGTCGCGCTCGCCTCGGTCGTCGGCAACACCCTCGGCCTGCTGACGATCGTGGTCCTGGTCTCCGCGGGGCTCGGCGTCCTCGTGCAGGAGTCGGTCGTCGTCTTCACCGTCCTCAAGCTGGTCGGTGCGGCCTACCTGGTGTTCCTCGGCGTGCAGGCCATCCGTCACCGCACGGGCTTCCGCCGCGCGAGCGAGGTCGGCCCGATGCCGTCGATGACGGCGATGCGCCAGGGCTACGTCGTCGGCGTCTCCAACCCCAAGGGGTTCATGATCATCGGGGCGCTGCTGCCCCAGTTCGTCGTCCCCGACGCCGGCCGGGTGCCGCTCCAGCTGCTCCTGCTCGGCCTCGTCGCCGTGGCGATCGGGCTGGTCTCCGACTCGACGTGGGCGGTGGTCGCCGCCCGCGTGCGCGACTGGTTCACGGCGACCCCCGGGCGCGGCGAGGCCATCGGTGTCATCGGCGGTACGTCGATGATCGGCCTGGGCGTGACCCTCGCCGTCTCGGGCCGTGACTAGGGACGCAGCAGGTAGCGACCGCGTACGCCGCCCTGCTCGAGCGCGCGGTGCGCCTCGGCGGCGTCGGCCAGCGGGAGCACCCCGGCCACCCGGGCCGGCAGCTCGCCGGCGACCGTGCGGCGCAGGAGGTCGGCGAGCCGGGCGCCGTCGGGGACGACGCTCACCGCGTCGACGGTGATGCCCGGACGACCGCCAGGCTTCACGGCGGGCAGGACGCCGAGATAGGTGCCGCCGTCCGCGACGGCGTCGAGCGCCGGGTCGACGAGCGCGGCGGTGTCGATCACGACGTCGTACCGACGCTGCTGACCCTCGAGCGTGGTCACGAGGCGGGCGCCGGTCCTGGCGACCAGCTCCTCGTCGCCCTGGCGGGCCAGGCCGGTGATCGCGAACCCGGACGCCCGGGCCAGCAGCAGCACGTAGTAGCCGACCGCGCCGGCGGCGCCAGTGACGAGCAGGCTCCGGCCGGCCCCGTCGCCCGCGAGGTCGACGAGCTGGGCCGCGGTCAGGCCGTTGAGCGGCAGGGTGGCCGCCTCCTCCGACGAGAGGGCGTCCGGGACGACGGCCAGGTCGGACCCCGGCACGACGACCCGGTCGGCGTACCCGCCGACGGGACGGTCGAGGCCCGGCAGCAGCGCGGCGACCCGGGTGCCGGTGCCCGAGACGGTGCCGACGACCTCCCAGCCGAGGCCGACGGGCGTGCCGGCGGGAACCACGCCGATGTCGTGGAAGAAGCCGGAGCGGGTGGCGAGGTCGACCGGGTTGACCCCGGCGAGCTCGACCTCGACGACGACCTCGCCCGGTCCGGCGACGGGCGCCGGGAGCGTGACGAGGTCGATGGCCTCCGGGCCGCCCGCGGTGCGGACGACGGCGGCGGTCGTGGTGGAGCTGGCGGTGGTGCTGGCGGTGGTGCTGGCGGTGGTTGCGTGGTGTGTGGTCATGGGTCCAGACTGCGACGAGGCAGTCTCCCGGGGGAAGTAGGCACCTGGAGGTGCCTAACCCACGACCAGGAGACCGGGAGGCACCATGCCGACGATGACCGCGGCGCAGCGCCGGGCGGCCGAGAAGCGCGACTACGACGCGTTCCTCGACGGCTGCAAGAGCCGGGCGCTGCTCGACCGGCTGACCGACAAGTGGGTCACGCTGGTGCTCGCGGCCCTGCGCGACGAGGGCACGATGCGCTTCTCCGCCCTGAGTCGGCGGATCGCCGGCGTCAGCCAGAAGATGCTCACCCAGACCCTCCGCAACCTGGAGCGCGACGGCCTCGTCGTGCGCACGGTCACGCCGACGGTGCCCGTCACGGTCGACTACCGGCTCACCGACCTCGGCACCTCGCTCGCGCTGCTGGTGCTGCAGGTCAAGGGCTGGGCCGAGCAGCACATGGACCTCGTCCTCCAGCACCGCGACGACTACGACGCCGCCCACGCCTGACCTGTGCTCCGCCCCGAGCGGAACAGGGAGCGGCCGGGGCGAGTTGGGGCAGGCATGACCAACACACCGACCAAGATCGTCTACACCGCCCGCGCCTCCGTCACCGGCGGCCGCGCCGGGCACGCGACGTCGGAGGACGGTGTCCTCGACCTCGACCTCACGGCTCCCAAGGAGACCGGCGGGCCCGGCACCGGCACCAGCCCGGAGCAGCTCTTCGCCGTCGGCTACGGCGCCTGCTTCCAGGGCGCGCTGACCATGGTGGCCAAGAAGGCCGGGGTCGACGCCTCGGGGTCCGTGGTCGACGTCGCCGTGGGCTTCGGGCCCGAGGGTGACTCGTTCGCCATCACCGCTGACATCACCGCCACCATCCCGGGCGTCGACGACGCCCAGGCCCAGGACCTGGTCGAGGCCGCCCACCAGGTCTGCCCCTACTCCAAGGCCACCCGCGGCAACGTGCCCGTGACGGTGACCGGCAAGGGCGCCTGACCCGCCTCGCCGCACCTGGGCGCCCGCCCCCGGGGGAGCCGGGCACCCGCGGGGGCGGACGACTGCTCAGGCGTCGCTGCGGGACCGAAAGGCCTCGCCGAAGCTGATCCGCCGTCCCGTCTGCAGCAGCGTCCGCTCGTAGACGCGGGCGGCCAGCCGCACCAGCAGCACCGCCGCGACGAGGGTGGTGAGGATGGCGACGCCCAGCTGCCACAGCGGTACGTCGCCCTCGGCCAGCCGTGACGGCATCATCATCGTCGAGACGATCGGCAGCATCGAGACGATCGTCTTGACGCCCTCGCCGGCCGTGACGGCCACGATGTAGGGCGCGAACAGGATCAGCTGGAGCGGTGCCGTCGTGGCCTGCAGGTCCTGCTGCCGGCCCGCGAGCGAGCCGGCGACCGACCAGAAGCTGGCCAGGGCGACGAACCCGATCACGAAGAACAGCACGTACCAGAGGATCGCCGGGCCGAGGATGGTCAGCGCGTCCCCGTTGCCGGTCACGAGGAGCGCTCCGACCCCGACGAGGGCCAGCACCACCGTCTGACCGATCGCCAGCACGCTCGTGCCGATGACCTTGCCCCACAGCAGTGCGCGGATCGGCAGCGCCGCGGCCAGGATCTCGACGACCCGGCTCTCCTTCTCCTGGGTGACGGTCGCCGCGATCTGCATCCCGAACCCGAGCGCCGTGATGTAGAAGAGCAGCACGAACACGAACGACGCGACCTGGCGCAGCCCGCGGTCCTCGGCGTCCGGGTCGAGCAGGCGCTCCTGCACCTGTGCGCCTTGGCTGAGCGCGGCGAGGTCGACGCCCTGCGCGTCGGCGTTGGCGGTGGTGACGACAGTCGACAGGGCGCTGCTCAGTGCGCCCGAGACGGTCGTGTCGACCTCGTCGTCTCCGAGCACCTCCCAGCTGTCGTCGCTGTCGTCGCCGACGTCGCCGGCCACCGGCAGCAGGGCGGCGTCGACGTCGCCGTCGCGCACGGCGGCCTCGGCGGCCTCGGCGTCGTCGTACTGCTCGGCCTCGAGCTTGGTCCCGTCGTCGATCTCGTCGGCCAGGTCGTCGCCGAGCTCGACGGCGGAGGTGCCGGTCTCGTCGAGGACCGCGACGTCGTACGTCGTCTCGTGGCCCTGAGTGAGGGTCAGCACGACGACCATCGCGACGAGGCCGAGGACGAGGACCGCCCCCGAGACCAGGAACGACTTGCTGCGCAGCTGCGTGGAGATCTCGCGCTGGGCGACGACCTTCCACAGGTCGCTGCGCTGGTCCCCGGTGTGGTCCTGGGTCTTTTCCTTGGTGTGGTCCTTGGTGTCGCTCATCGGCTGACCTCCCGGAAGATCTCGGACAGGGGTTGCTGGACGCGGGCCACCTCGAGGACGGGCCCGCGGGCGACCGCCGCGGCGACGAGCTCGGCCGGCGGCATGGTGTCGAGGGTGACCAGGGCGGTGGGGCCGTCGACGTCGTCGACGGTGAGGCCGCGCACGTCGCGCAGCCAGGCGGCGTCCTGGCCGTCGAGCACCACGCGGTAGCGCTCGGCGCCGCGGCTGCGGAGCTCGGTCACGCTGCCGGCCGCGACGACCCGGCCGCCGGAGAGGACGACGAGGTCGTCGCAGAGCCGCTCCACCAGGTCGAGCTGGTGGCTGGAGAACAGCAGCGGCAGGTCGGCGGCCTCGGTGCGCAGCAGGTCGGTCATCGACTCGACGGCGATCGGGTCGAGTCCGCTGAACGGCTCGTCAAGCACCAGCGCCGACGGGCGGTGGACCAGCGCCGCCGCGATCTGGACGCGCTGCTGGTTGCCCAACGACAGCTCGTCGAGGAGGTCGTCGGCGCGGTCGGTGAGACCGAAGTGGCCGAGCAGGCCGTCGGCCCGCTCGCCGGCGTCGCTGGTCGACAGGCCGTGCAGGCGGGCGAAGAAGACCAGCTGGTCGCGCAGCTTCATCCGCGGGTAGAGGCCGCGCTCCTCGGGCATGTAGCCGAACGTCCGGCGTACCTCCGCGGTGATCGGCGCGCCGTCCCACGTGACGCTGCCGGACGTCGCGGCGAGGACGCCCATGAGGATGCGCATCGAGGTGGTCTTGCCCGCTCCGTTGGCCCCGACGAAGCCGGTGAACCGGCCGGGCGTGACCGTGAAGGACACGTCGTCGAGGACCGTGGTGGAGCCGAAGACCCTGGTCAGGGAGTGTGCTTCCAGCATGGTCGTGACGCTACGGAGGCCGGCCGGGGGACGCACCGGCCGCAGGGATGAACCTCCCCTCCGCCGCGTGGGGGAGGGGGGTGCGGGCAGTTCTCCCTGACAGCCGGGGACTCCGACCCTTGTCAGGGGTTGCAACCCCTGACAACGGTCGGAATCCCCGGCCGGCCGGGGAATCCGCCACCCGCCGCCGGACCGTCCCCACCGACGGCCCGACCGTCAGCCGGAGGTGTCCATCAGCCCCGACTCGTACGCCGTGATCACGGCCTGCACGCGGTCGCGGACGCCGAGCTTGGTGAGGACGTGCGAGACGTGGGACTTGACCGTCGCCGCGCCGACGACGAGCTCGTCGGCGATCTCGGCGTTGCTGAGACCGCGGGCCATCGCGACGAGGACGTCGCGCTCGCGGTCGGTGAGGTCGGCGATGCGTGGGTCGGGGGTGGGAGGGGTTCGGCCGGCGGTGGAGCGCGCGATGACGCGGCGGGTGACCTCGGGGGCCAGGAGGGCGTGGCCCTGGGCGGCCTGCCGGATGGCGGCGACCAGGTCGTCTGGCGGGCAGTTCTTGAGCAGGAACCCGGCGGCACCGGCCCGCAGCGCCGAGAACAGGTAGTCGTCGTCGTCGAACGTCGTGAGGATCAGGACCGCGACGTCGTCGTGGGCGGCCGCGATCGCCTCGGTGGCCGCGATGCCGTCGGTGCCCGGCATCTGCACGTCCATCAGGACCACGTCGGGTCGCAGGTCGGCGACGACCCGGACGGCCTCGGCGCCGTCGGCGGCCTCGCCCACGACCTCGAGGTCGGGCTCGACGGACAGGATCATCCGGAAGCCGGCGCGGATCAGCTCCTGGTCGTCGGCGATGACGACGCGGACGCGGGCGGGGTCCGTCGGAGGAGCGGTCACGCGTCCACCGGGACCCTGACCCGCACGCGCCAGCCGCCACCCTGCGGGCGCGGCCCGATCTCGGCCTCGCCGTCGTGGAGGGCGGCGCGCTCGCGGATGCCGCGCAGCCCGTAGCCACCGCTGCCCTGGTGCGCCGACTCGGAGCGCCCGTCGTCCAGGACCTCGACCTCGACGGCGTGGGGCTCGTCGACGTAGCGCACGACCACCGAGGCGTGCCGCGCGTGGGCGTGCCTGCGGGCGTTGGTGACCGCCTCCTGGGCGACCCGGAACAGCGAGAGGCCCACCGTCTCGGGCACCGCGAACGGCTCGCCGACCACGCGGTGCTCGACCTCCGGACGTACGCCGCCGGCCAGGGTGGCGACGTCGGCCAGGCCGGGCTGCGGAGTGCGCCCGAGGTCCTCGCCCGAGGCGCGGAGCAGTCCGACGAGCTGGTGCATCTGGGCGACCGCGCGTCGCGACGAGGACTCGATGGTGGACAGGGCCTCGCGGGCGGCGCCGGGGTCGCGCTCGAGGACGCGGCCGGCGCCGGCGGCCTGGACGCCGATCCCGCTGATGTGGTGGGCGACGACGTCGTGGAGGTCGCGCGCGATCCGGACCCGCTCGTCGTGGACGGCGCGCTCCTGCTCGAGGCTCCGCGCCGCGCGCTCGCGCTCCTGCTGCGCCTCGAGCAGGACCCGCCGACGGGCGCTGCTCCACGCGGCCTGCCCCCACGCGATGGCGCCGCCGAAGTAGACGATGTTGATGGCCAGGGAGTAGGCGAACGCCGCGACGCCGGCGTCGACCAGCCCGACGCGGCCCGGCGGCAGCACGCCGTCCTCGAGCAGGGCGACCACGAGCCAACCGAACATCGCGACGAGCACGACGAGGGTGCTCGCGAGCAGCGCGCGCGGCCGGTCCGACCAGGCCCACGCGGCGTAGACGACGGCGAACATCGCCATCTGGACGGTGAAGGCGGCGCCGTACTCGGCCAGGCGCTCGCCGACCAGGATGAACAGGCCCGACTGGACGAGCATCGTCGTCAGCGGGAACCGGCGGCGCCCGGCCAGGACCAGGCCGGCGACGCCCAGGAGCACGAAGGCCTCGACGTCGGCGATCCCCCGGTCGAAGCCGTAGGCGCTGTGGAGCAGCTCGGCCGAGGCGACGAACACGACGGCCGCGACGAGGCCGAGCACGACGTCGTGACGGCGTTGCTCGGCGGTCGGCCCGGGCCGGGCCCAGGTGCGGTCGGGCAGCAGGCGCACGTCAGTCGGGTGTCAGTTGGCCACGCCGTAGAGCCGGTCGCCGGCGTCGCCGAGCCCGGGCACGATGTAGCCCTTCTCGTTGAGGCGCTCGTCCATGGCGGCCGTGACGACCGTGACCGGGACGTCGAGGCCCTCGAGCTCGCGCTCGAGGTTGGCGCAGCCCTCGGGGGCCGCGAGCAGGCAGACGCACGTGATGTGGTCGGCGCCGCGGTCGGTGAGGAAGCGGATCGCGGCGGCGAGGGTGCCGCCGGTCGCGAGCATCGGGTCGAGGACGTAGCACTGGCGGCCGGAGAGGTCGTCGGGCAGCCGCTCGGCGTACGTCGACGCCTCGAGCGTCTCCTCGTTGCGGACCATGCCCAGGAAGCCCACCTCGGCCGTCGGCAGCAGCCGCATCATGCCGTCGAGCATGCCGAGTCCGGCACGCAGGATCGGGACGACGAGCGGCTTGGGGCTGGCCAGCTTGGTGCCCGTCATCGGGGCCACCGGGGTGACGATGTCGTCGGGCTCGACCCGCACCTCGCGGGTCGCCTCGTAGGCGAGCAGCGTCACCAGCTCGTCGGCCAGCTGGCGGAACGTGGGGGAGTCGGTGCGCTGGTCGCGGAGCACGGTGAGCTTGTGGGCCACCAGCGGGTGGTCGACGACGTGGGTGCGCATGGGCGAACCCTAGTAGTCGCGCGCCCCAGGGGTTGACCGTGCTTGGGGTGAGCGTGCCACTCTGGCTGCATGGCCGAGACGCTCGACGCCGTCGACTTCGCTGTGGCCGCCTACCGTGACGACGGGTCCTGGGTGGTGCAGGAGCTCGCGCACGACCTCGAGGCCGACGTCGACTCGCTCGCGCACGCGCTGCGCCGCTTCTCCGGCGACGCGGGAGCGCTCGCCCTCGTCGGTCTCGACGACGACTACTTCCTCATCGTGCGGGTGGCCGGTGGTCACACCCGGGTCCTGCTCTCCGACATCGGCGCCGTCGACGAGTGGGAGCTCGCCGGGTCGGCGGTCGACTTCCTGCGCCTGCCCTACCCGGAGGACGACGACGACCAGGTGCCCGCGGGCGACCTCGACCTCCTCGGCGACCTCGGGCTGCCGGCGATCGAGATGGGGCTGCTCCTCGACGACCCCGACCTCTACCCCGAGGAGCTGCTCTCCGACATCGCCCGGCTGGTCGGCTTCGGCGAGCTGTTCGACGACGCCGTGGGTCTGACCACTGCGTGACTTCCGGGCCGCCCCCGACCGCCGCTGGCACGAGCCGATGCTCGCCGCCCTCGCCGAGGCCCGGGCCGCCCTCGCCACCGACGACGTGCCGATCGGCGCGGTCGTCGTCGACGCCGCAGGTGGCGTGCTCGGCTGGGGCCGCAACGTCCGCGAGGCCGAGCACGACCCGACCGGGCACGCCGAGGTCGTCGCGCTCCGCGAGGCGGCCCGCACCCGGGGCGAGTGGCGCCTCGACGGCTGCACGCTCGTCGTGACGCTCGAGCCCTGCACCATGTGCGCCGGTGCTGCCGTGCTCGCCCGGGTCGACCGGGTCGTCTTCGGCGCCCACGACGAGAAGGCGGGCGCCGTCGGGTCGCTGTGGGACGTCGTGCGCGACCGGCGGCTCAACCACCGGCCCGAGGTGGTCTCCGGCGTGATGGCGGCCGAGTCCCGGGCCCTGCTCGGAGACTTCTTCCGCGACCACCGATGACTCCGGCCGGCAGGCCCGGTCGGCACCTCGCATGACGACCCTCGACTTCACCCCGTCCACGCGTGCCCTGGCCGAGCTGGTGCGGTCCGTCGGCGACGACGACCTGACCCGCGCGACACCCTGCCCGGCCTACACCGTCGCCGACCTCGTCGACCACGTCGGCGGCCTCACCCTCGCCTTCACGGCCGCGGCCACCAAGACCCCGCTCGGCGACGGCGGCGACCCGAGCGGCGACGGCTCGCGGCTCGAGCCGGAGTTCCGCGACCGGATCGCCACCGGGCTCGCCGGGCTGGCCGAGGCCTGGGCCGACCCCGCGGCGTACGACGGCATGACGCAGGCCGGTCCCGTGGAGCTGCCGGCCGAGGTCGCGGCGATGGTCGCCCTCAACGAGGTCGTCGTGCACGCCTGGGACCTGGCCGTGTCGCTCGGTCGTCCCTACGACGGAGACCCGGCCGCGGTGGCCGTCTGCCAGTCGTTCGTGGCGTCGTTCGAGCCGCCCGCCGACGGGCCCGCGGGCGACGACGGTCCGGGGCTCTTCGGCCCGCCGGTCGCGCCGGCACCGGACGCCTCCGAGGTCGACCGTCTCGTCGCCGCCGCCGGACGCCGGCCGGACTGGCCGGCCGCCGACTGACCCGTTGCGGGGGCCGGACAACCCGATTCGGCCAGCCCGGGACGCTCCGGTAATCTCTCCCGCGGTGGCGTGTCCGAGCGGCCGAAGGTGCATCACTCGAAATGATGTGTGGGGCAACCCACCGTGGGTTCAAATCCCACCGCCACCGCCATGCGAACGGCCCCCGACCTGCGACATCGCCAGGGCGGGGGCCGTTCCTGCGTCCGCCTCCGTGGCAGGGTGAGCCCGTGCTCCGCCGTACCGCCCCGGCCCTCCTGCTGACGCTCGCCCTGACGGCGTGCGACGCCGGCGAATCGCCGGAGCCCGCGGCGACCCCGACGTCGACGGCGACGACCCAGGACGACGAGCAGGCCGCTCCGGTGGCCGACGCCGTACGCCGGGGCGTGGCCGCGCTCTACGTCGGCGACCACCCGACGCCGGAGCAGGTGGCGGAGGGCGAGTGCTTCGCGGACGCGCTCCTGCAGCGCCTCGACGGTGACGCGCTCGCGGCCGCCGGCATCGTCCAGGACGACGGCGCCGTGGCGCCCGCGGTGCCGGCGCTGGACGTCGCGACCGCCGAGGCGTGGGTCGCGGCCCAGGGTGACTGCACCGACTTCGTCGAGGTGTCCAGCCGCGCCCTGGTCGCACAGAGCAAGGGCAAGGTCGCGGCCGACGTCTATGCCGACTGCCTGCGCGAGGCGCTCACCGACGACGAGGTCGACCAGGCCCTCGTCGACACCCTCACCGGGCGGTTCGACACCCCCGCGGTCACTGCGCTGAGCGAGGCCCAGGCCCGGTGTGCCGGCGCCGCGTCACCTCCCGAGTAAGCCCCGCCCTTCCGGCGAAGCGCCCTAAGATGACCTCCGTCACGGAGGAGTGGTGTCCATGGGGTCCAGGATGCGCGTCGTCGGCGCGATCGTCGCGGGAGCACTCGCCGCCTCGGGGGCGCTGACGTCCCCGGTCGCGGAGGCCGACAGCGAGCGGGCTCCGGCCGCCGCCGTGGACCCTCCGGCCGAGCGGGCGCAGCAGAAGCGCAAGCCGGTCGGGGCGTCGCGGGCCACCCGGCCCGTGGTCTTCGTCGGCAACAACTGGGAGGGGACCGCCACCCTGGTCGGGCCCCGGAGCTTCAAGAAGCTCGGCGTCATCGACGTGGTCCCCGACTACGCCGAGCGGATGCAGGAGATCGCCACCAACCCCTACCGGCTGGCCTACTTCCTGGCGATCCGCGCGCTGATCGGCGAGGGCAACGACCAGTTCGTCGACGACATGTACTCCTCCAACGACGTCCGGCTCGTCGTCATCTCGCGGCCGTCGTTCGCCGACGTGGTCGCGATCAGCCTGCGCTCCAAGAAGATCGTCTGGCGCTTCCAGGTCGCCGGCGTCCGCTCCGACCACATGGCCGTCTCGCCCGACGGCAAGCGGGTCGTCGTCAGCGCCTCGACCGGCAACGTCGTCCACGTGCTGCGGATCGCCGACGGCAAGGAGGTCGGCCGGTTCGCCTCCGGCGGCTCGCCGCACGAGTCGACCTTCATCGACGGCGGCAGGCGGATCCTGCACGCGAGCATCGGCACCGTCTACAGCCCGCTCGACGAGCCCGCCATCCCCGACCCGCTCGAGGGCGACCGGGTGCTGCAGATCGTCAACGCCAGGACCCTCGAGATCGAGCGCCGCTACAACCTGCGCAAGGCCCTGGACGCGCGCGGCCTGAAGGACGTCAGCATCTCGGTCCGGCCGATGACGCTGTCGCCGGACGAGAAGAAGTTCTACTTCCAGCTCTCGTTCTTCCACGGCTTCGTCGAGCTCGACCGCCGCTCGGGCAAGATCACGCGCGTCGTACGGCTGCCCAACCTGGTCCCCGACACGCCCCGCCCGGCCTACCTCCTCGACTCAGCCCACCACGGCATCGCCGCCAACCCGACCGGGTCGCGCATCTGCGTCGCCGGCACGATGAGCGACTACGCGACGCTGGTCGACACCCGTACCTGGAAGCACACCCGGCTGATCCGCGGCGGGCTCAAGCCCTACTGGGTGACCCCGAGCGCCGACGGCCGCTTCTGCTACATCTCGTGGTCCGGGTCCGACACGGTCTCGCGGATCTCCTACCGGACCGCCCGGATCCGATCGACGGTCCGCGTCGGCGACCACCCGCAGCGCATCCGCAACGGGTTCGTCCGCAAGGACTTCCTCGCCGGCATCGGCTTCCACCCCTCGTCCGCACCCCGGCGTACGTCGGCGGCGACGGCCTGGGAGCGCCCGGCCGGCTAGGACACGCCCCAGGTCGGTCCGGTCGTCCGACCAGCCCGACACGGGTCGAGGGCCGGCCGGCACCCCATGCGTCGGCCGGCCCTCGTCGGACCCGGGAACCGGAGCGGCCGACACCCCATGCGCCGGCCGCTCTGCGGGTGGCTAGAGGTCGGTCCGGCAGACGGCGAGCAGCTCGCCCTCCGCCGTACCGGTGTGGACGGCCCAGCCGTCGTCGAAGCTGACGTGCTGGACACGGGCGTCACGCTCGACGAGGGCGGAGCCCGGGAGCACGCCGGGACCGAAGCCGGTCGAGGAGCAGTCGAGCCGGGTCATGAGGGAGTCGAGCTCGGTCGGCGCGCTCAGCGGCGACCCGGTCGGCCCCTGGGCCCGGTCGGCGACGACGGGAGACGGGGTCAGCAGCGGACCGACGGCGACGAGCGCGACCGCGGTGGCGACGGCCAGCTTGGTCGCGCCGACGGCGCGGCGCAGCGCGGGACTCGGGGTGGGGGGCATGACGGTGGCTCCGTGGATCGTGGGGGGGTGAGCGGGTGGTGCACCGAGATGCCTGCTCAACGAGGCCGCGCGGCCGAGGTCACGGCACGTGACGCAGGACACCGGCTGGGCTGGACCAGCGCGGTGCGAGGATGGCGGGCATGACCTGGTTCGCCTCGCCCGCCGACGCATCCAACCGGCTCCACGAGGTGGGCTACCTGGCCGACCCGGCGACCAGCACGACGTCCTACCTCGCCGGCGCCCTCGAGAAGCCGCTCCTCGTCGAGGGCCCGGCCGGTGTCGGCAAGACCGAGCTCGCCAAGGCCGTCGCGCGGGCCACGGGCGCCGACCTGGTGCGACTGCAGTGCTACGAGGGGCTCGACGAGGCGCGCGCGCTCTACGAGTGGAACTACAAGAAGCAGCTGCTGCGCATCCAGGCCTCGCACGACAGCGACGAGACGTGGGACGAGACCCACGACGACATCTTCACCGAGGAGTTCCTCCTCACCCGCCCGCTGCTGACCGCGATCCGCCGCGAGACGCCGACGGTCCTGCTCATCGACGAGGTCGACAAGACCGACATCGAGGTCGAGGGCCTGCTGCTCGAGGTGCTCTCCGACTTCCAGGTGACGATCCCCGAGCTCGGCACCATCACCTCGACCCGCCGCCCCTTCGTCGTGCTGACCAGCAACGCCAGCCGCGAGCTGTCCGAGGCCGTCAAGCGGCGCTGCCTCTACCTCCACCTCGACTACCCCGACGCCGAGCGCGAGCGCGAGATCGTCGCCTCCCAGGTCCCGGGCCTCGACGACAAGGTGACCCGCCAGCTCGTCGACACCATCTCGCGGCTGCGTGAGCTCGAGCTCAAGAAGGCGCCCTCGATCGCCGAGTCGGTTGACTGGGCGCGCACGCTGATCGCCCTCGAGATCGGCGACCTCGACGACAAGGCGATCGCCGACACCCTCGGTGTCATCCTCAAGCACCGCTCCGACCACGACCGCGCGGTCAAGGAGCTGAAGCTCTCCCGATGACCGAGAGCGACGCCGTCGACGTCCCCGGCCGCAGCGGGCTGGTGGACCGGCACATCGCCTTCCTCGAGGCGCTGCGCGGGGCCGGCCTGCCCGTGTCGCTCGCCGAGGACCTCGACGCCGTCGCCGCGCTCACCGCCCTCGACTGGACCGACCGCGCCCACGTCAAGGAGGGGTACGCCGCCACGCTGGTCAAGCGCCAGTCGCAGCGGGCGACGTTCGAGGCCCTCTTCGACCTCTACTTCCCGCGGCTCGTGGGTGGCGGCGTGGCGGGGCTGGAGCGGGCGGAGGCCGAGGCCGCCGATCCCGACGCGTCACCCGTCCGGGACAACGCGGCCGCGCTCGAGGCGTTCCGCCAGGAGCTGGCCGAGGCGCTGGAGGCCGGCGACGAGCCCGGCAGCCAGCAACGACTGCAGGACCTCGCAGCCGAGATGGTCGGCCGCTTCGGCGCCATGCCCGGACGCGGGCCCGGGCTGTCGTCGTGGTCGGCGTACACCGCGATGCAGCGGGTGGCGCCCGGCGACCTCGTCGACCGGATCGTCGCTGCCCTGCTGGGCGGCGGGCTCACGCAGGAGGAGGCCGAGCGCGGCGCCGGCCGCCGCATCGGGTCGTTCACGGCGCGGGTCGAGGCCGACGCGCGCCGCCGGATCGCCGAGGAGAAGGGCGCCGACCACGTCGCCAACGTCGCGCTCCGCCCGAGCATCGACCGGCTCGACTTCACCGCCGCGCGTCGCTCCGACCTGGAGCAGATGCGCCGCGAGATCTATCCGCTCGCCCGGCGCCTCGCGACCCGGCTGACCAAGGAGCACCACGCCAAGCGGCGTGGCCCGCTCGACTTCCGCCGCACGGTCCGGGCGTCGATGTCCACCGGAGGCGTGCCCCTCGCGACCTACCACCGGCCGAAGCGCCCGCACCGCACCGAGCTGGTCGTCCTCTGCGACGTGAGCGGCTCGGTCGCCAACTTCGCGCAGTTCACGCTGCTGCTCGTCTTCGCCCTGCGCGACCAGTTCCAGAAGGTCCGCGCGTTCACCTTCATCGACCACGTCCACGAGGTCACCCACCACTTCACGCCCGGCGCCGACGTCGTCGACGTGATGGCCGACCTCGCCGCGTCGACCGCGCACGCCGCGCTCTGGGGGCGCACCAACTACGGGCGCGCGCTCGCGAAGTTCGTCGAGGAGCACCCCGACGCCGTCGGCCCCAAGACGTCGCTGCTGATCCTCGGCGACGCGCGGTCCAACTACAGCGACCTCAACGAGCAGATCCTCCAGGAGCTGGCCGGGACCGCCCGTCACGCCTGGTGGCTCAACCCCGAGCACCGACGCCACTGGGGCACCGGCGACTCCGCCGCGGCGACGTACGGCGACATCGTGCCGATGGTCGAGTGCCGCAACCTGACCCAGCTCGGGGAGTTCGTGCACGACCTCGCGCGCTGAGTCGGTCGCAGCCTGTCGGGTGGCGGTGCGTGAGCCACCGAATGTCGTGGTTCGAGGGGCGGGAACGGTGGCTGGCTCACCGCCCGACGGCTCGCCCGGTCGCGCAGCCGCACTGCGCCGGGGTCAGCCCGCGAGGTAGCCCAGCTCGACGAGCCGGTCGATCTCCTGCACCAGCGCGGGGTGCGTGGCGCCGTCGGCGGCGCGGCCGCCCTCGACGTAGCCGTCGCGACCGCCGTCGTAGACGACCGTGACCCGGTTGCCGGCGCCGCCGGAGCCGATGAGGGAGCCGAGGAGGGCGATCGGGTCGGCACGGTCCTCGAGCGAGAGGACCCGCGTGGGGTCGGGGATGCGCGGCACGTGCGCCGACGGGGCGCCCGCGGTCACGACCTGGTCGACGACGAACCTCGACGACGTCGCGCCGGCGGCCACCTCGGCCGCCGCGACCCCGCCCTGGGCGGAGCCGACGAGCATGACCCGGGCGGCCTCGTCGCCCGCGACGGCGCGCTCGATGCTGCGCACGACATGGGCGGCGTAGGAGGACTGGTCGCCGCCGACGAGCCGCAGCCGGCGACCGGAGCCGCCGTCGGGACCGGGCAGGTAGGCGACGTAGCGGCTCTCGCCGACGCGGCGTACGACGACGCTCGACTCGGTCGCGGCGAGTGCGGTCAGCAGGTCGGTGAGGTTGCGCGGCCGGGTCGGGTCGGCGCCGTCGGAGATCACCTCGGCGTGGGCCTGCGCGGCCTCGACGAGGCCGCCGGCGACGTCACGCAGAGCGGCGTCGTAGCGGGTGCTGAACGGCGCGACGCCGATGGCCCGCAGTCCGCCCTGGCCGGCGAGCCGGCCGTGGTCGCCGGACAGCACGCCCGCGGTCAGCAGCGAGCGCATCCGGAGGCCGTCGAGGAGCCCGCCGCCCCCGCTGGTGACGTGGTCCATGAGCTCGGGGTTGGAGCCGGCCAGCTCGTCGAGGTAGGCCGCGACGCCGTCGCGGTCGAGCGCGTCGGTCTCGATCAGCCCGGCCGACACGATCGCGCCGCCGAGCGCCACCTCGGGCGCGAGGTAGCCGATCGCGCGGCCCGCGATGGAGCCGAGGGTCTTGTAGGCCGCCGACTGCAGCTCGTCGATCCAGCGGTAGGTGAGCACCGTGGCGCGGAGCACGAGCGCGTCGGCGTCGAGCTCGATCGACCGCGTGAGCAGGCCGTTCTTGCCCGTGGTCGCCGCGCGGACGTCCTCCTCGGCCTGGGCCCAGGTCGCCGGCGACAGCGGCTCCGACTCGGTGAACGCCGGGTCGGAGACGACGTCGGCCCCCAGCGCGGCCCGCTCGCGCATCTGCGCGCCCGAGTCGTCGAAGAGCGCTGCGAGCCGCATCATCCGGTCGTAGCGGTCGGCCAGGTCGGCGGCCTCCGAGTCGCTGAGGGGCGTACGCCGCTCCTCGGCCGCCGCGGCGGCGACGACCGACTCCTGGCTCGTCGGGTCGGTGGGGTCGGCGGGGCTGGTCGGGCCGGTGGTCACGAGGCCACCTCCGCGAGCACCGGCGCCAAGTCGGCGGCGAGGTCGCCCGCCTCGATGGCGCGCAGCTCGACGCGGGTGGTGCCGTCGTCGAGGTGGTGGGGGCGCAGGGTGCGCCAGCCGTCGGCCAGCAGCACCCACGACCGGACGCCGACGACCGTGGTCTGTGCGCGGGACACGTCGGCGACGAGCACCCGCAGCCGTCCCTGGGCCTCGGCGCCGAGCGCCTGCAGCAGCCCGGGGACCTCGGCGGCCGGGACCGGTCGCCCGTCGCGGTCGCGCACGGCGCCGTCGTGCTGCGCGGTCAGCACCGCGAGCAGGTCGGAGCGCCCGCCCTCCGCGGCCTCGACGGCGGCGTCGGCGAGCTCGTAGGGGAGGTCGAGGAAGTCGGGCACCATCGACTCGCGCGGGGCCAGCTCCTCGGGCAGCACGCCGATCCGCGCCAGCTCGGCCGGCCAGGCCGACGTGGGGAACCACGCGAGCTCGAAGACGATCCCGTCGCTGGTGGCCAGGGTCGCGACCGCGTCGCCGCTGGCGCGGTGCCACGCCTTGACCTGGACGCCCTCGACGACGACGTCGACCTCGACGGCGTACGTCGGGGTGGCCAGCAGGCCGACCGCCCCGGCCAGGCCGTCGTCGATGCTGTCGCCCACGAGCAGCCCACGGCGCGCGAGGGTCTCGGCGGGGTCGTGGAGGGAGGCGACGGCCGCGAGGTAGGCCTGGTCCTCGGTGGTGCCGCGGCTCGTCCCGAGACGGCTCTCGAGCGCGGGTGCCTCGCCCGGCGCGGTCACGTCGAAGGGCAGCGGTGCCCCGCCGGCGCGAGCGGCGACGAGCTCGAGCTCGGGCAGGGTCAGCGCCACGCGCCGGGGGAGGGCGTCGAGCAGCGAGGTCGGCTTCGGCGTCGGTCGGCTCAGGTCGATCGTGGTCACGGGGTGGTCCTCACAGTCCGGGCAGCTCGACGGTCAGCCAGTCGCGGTGCCCGCTCGGGGGCGGCTCGAACGCGCAGAGCGTGACGTCGTCGGGGTCGGGCTCGACGCGCACACCGGCGCCCGCGTCGGCGTTGCGGCGGTCGACGTCGGCCATCCGGGTCCGGGCCTCGGCGACCAGGTCGGTGGCCTGGCGCTCGGCGTCGGCGATCGACTCCTGGAGCGACTCGACCTCGTGGACGTGCTTCTCCAGCGCGTCGGCCGCGGTCTCGTGCTGGGCGGCGGCGCCGCGCAGGTGGGTGGCGCGCTCGGTCACCCGCACCCGCATCGAGTCGGCCGCGCGACCGGCCCACCCGGTCGACTCGGTCCGCGCGACGAGCTGGTCGGCGAGGCCCCGGACGTCGACGGCCTGCTCGCGGAGCTGGTCGACGCGGCGCCGCAGGACCTCGGTGTCGCCGTACATGTCAGTCCTCCCACCTCAGGTCATGGCCCGCCTGCCCCGATCGGGACGGCGCGAAACCCCAGCCTGCCAGCCTCACCCGGCCAGGACCGGGGCCAGGCGCTCCAGGGCCGTCTCGATGTCGGCGCCCGGGCCGGCGAAGGAGAACCGCACGAACCGCCCGCCGTCGACGGTGTCGAAGTCGACGCCGGGGGCAATCCCGACCCCGGTCCGGGCCATCACGTCGCGGGTGAACGCCATCGAGTCGGAGGTGAGGTGGCCGACGTCGGCGTAGGCGTAGAACGCACCGTCGGCCGGTGCGAGCCCGGAGACGCCGAGACGCGCGAGGCCGTCGAGCAGCAGCCGCCGGTTGTCGGCGTAGCGCCGGACGTGGCCGTCGAGCTCGGCGTACGCCGACGGCGAGAACGCCGCCAGGCAGGCCCGCTGCGCCAGCACCGGCGGGCAGATCGTGAAGTTGCCGGCCAGGACGTCGACCGCGCGACGCAGCCGGTCGGGCACGAGCATCCAGCCGATCCGCCAGCCCGTCATCGAGAAGTACTTCGAGAACGAGCAGAACACGACCGCCTCGCGGCTCGTCTCCCAGGCGCTGCGCGCGAGGCGCTCGTCGGGCCCGGCGTACTCGACCCCGTGGTAGATCTCGTCGCTGATCAGCTGGACCCCGGCCTCGTCGCAGTGGGTGGCGAGGGCGGCGAGCTCGCTCGGCAGCAGCATGGTGCCGGTCGGGTTGGCGGGCGAGGCCACGACCAGACCCTGGAGGTCGGGGATCGCGGCGACCTGGTCGACGGTCGGCTGGAACCGCGTCTCGGAGCCGGTCGGGATCTCGACGACCTCGCAGCCGAGCGCGGCGAGCACGTTGCGGTAGCAGGGGTAGCCCGGCCGCGCGATCGCCACCCGGTCACCGACCTCGAACGCCGCCAGGAACGCCAGCAGGAAGCCACCGCTGCTGCCCGTCGTCACCACCACCTCGTCGGGGTCGACCTCCACGCCGTAGGCCCGCCGGTGGTGCCCGGCGATCGCCTCCCGCAGCTCGCGGATGCCGGTCGCGGGCGTGTAGCCGAGCGGGTCGCCGCTCTGCAGCAGCCGGATCGCCTCGTCGTTGACGGCCCTCGGCGCCCCGGTGCTCGGCTGGCCGGCCAGCAGGTTGACCAGGTCGCCGTGCGTCCGCTGCCGCTCCGCCCCCGCCGCCAGCAGGTCCATCACGTGGAACGGCGGCACGTTGGCACGCTGGGCGGCCTGCAGGCGGTTCACGTGGCGATTGTTGCTCAGTCACCCGGACCGTGCCGGGACCGCGACCGTCAGCGCACCCCGGCAGCGTGCAACCCGGCCCGCCGCCCGAAGAACGACCCCTCGCCGAGCTGGGTGCCGGAGCAGTAGCCCTTGCCGTCCTGGGCGAGGTTGGAGGCGCAGGCGCCGGCGGCGTAGAGGCCGGGTACGACGGACCCGTCGGCGCGCTGGACCTCGCCGTCCACACTGACCCGCAGCCCGCCGAGGGTGAACCCGGCGTAGATCGCCTTGCCGAGGGTGAGGTCGAAGACCGCCCACGGCCCGACGGCCTGCGGCGCGAGCCAGTCAGCGGACTTGTGGAAGTCGACGTCGTCCTGGGCCTCGGCGAGCTCGTTGTAGCGCTCGAGCGACTTCTGCACCGACCCGGCCGGCAGCTTCAGCGCGGTCTCGAGCTCCTCGATCGTCTCGTAGCCGTCGATGAGTGGGACGAGGGGGAACTTGGGGTACTCCACGTGCTCGCTGTCCACGACCAGGTAGGCCGCGTGGTCCTCCTGCTCCATCACGAACTGCGAGGTCCGCGAGTGGTAGCCGTCCTCGCCGCAGAACCGCTCGCCGGCCTTGTTGACGATGAACCCGAACATCAGCTTCGACGGCGGGTAGAACGGCGCGGTGATGAACGGCTCCTCCATGTGCTTGAGCTCGCCGCCCACCGAGGCCCCCAGCCGGATGCCCAGCCCGTCGTCGTAGGTCGACCCGAGCGTGAACGGCTTCTCGGCCAACGCCTGGGTGTGCTCGGCGACCATGTCGGGGTTCATCACGAACCCGCCGGCCGCGATCACCACCGCCGGCGCCAGGACGTAGCCGGTCTCGTCGAAGCAGCGCCAGGCCAGCCCGAGCACGTCGCCGTCGTCGGCTATCCCGTCGCCGACGACGAGGTGCGTGGCACCGGTCTCGTAGCGGACCTCGACCCCGGCCTCCTCGACGCGCTGGCGGAGCAGGTCCATCACCATCCTGGTGCCCTCGGTGTCGCCGGCGACCGGGACCTTGTGCCCGCGCGGGGCCGGCTGGGCGAGGGTCTTGAACGGCCACACCTTCTCGTTGCCGGTGAACATCAGCCCCTGGGTGCCGGGCTGGATCACCGCCTTCTCGGGGTAGTAGGACCGCTCGAACTCGAAGCCCAGCGCCTCGAGCCAGTCGAAGTGCGCCACCGAGCCCTCGCAGTAGGCCCGGATCTTGTCGGGCTCGGGCTCCTTGGACGCCGCGACCAGGTAGTCGTACATCGCCTCGACCGAGTCGTCGTGGCCCGTCGCCTGCTGGACCGCGGTGCCCGCGCCGAGGTAGAAGTGCCCGCCCGACATCGCCGACGTGCCGCCGTGGACGGCGGCCTTCTCCAGCAGCAGCACCCGCGCCCCGGCCCGCGCCGCCTCGAGCGCCGCGCAGCCGCCGGCGATGCCGAACCCCACCACCACCACGTCGTACGACGGTGCGTCGGCCGGGACGGACGAGGCGGGGACGGTCTCGGGGATCGCGGTACCACGGGCGGGGTCGGTGCTCACGACGGCGATTCTAGAACACGTTCTAGTCCGGCACGTCCTAACGTGCAGGCGTGCACTTCTCCGAGTACCAGATGCGCCTGGCGTCCTACGCCGTCATCGTCGACACCGACCACCCCGACGGCGACCGGATCCTCCTCGCCTGGTGGAACGGCGAGGGGGTCGGCACCCCCGGCTGGAGCCTCCCGGGCGGCGGCGTCGAGTTCGAGGAGCAACCCGACGAGGGTCTCGTCCGCGAGGTCAAGGAGGAGACCGGCTACGACGTCGCCGTCGGCGCCCCGATCACCGTGCACACCTGGAGCAACCCGCACGGCCGCCCCGACCGGCCGCTGCCCTTCAAGGCGGTCCGGGTGCTCTACGACGCCACGGTCGTCGGCGGCGAGCTCGGCACCCTGGAGGTCGGCGGGTCCACCGACCGTGCCGCGTGGGTGCCGATCGACACGCTCGACGACGAGCCCGGCGAGACCACCGAGGTCGTGCGGATCGCGGTCGCCGCCCACCGGCAGCGGCAGGCGCACTGAGCGACGTCAGCCGACCTGACGAGTCTCCTGCTGGGCCTCCTGCTGGGCCTCCTCGACCCGCTTCTTGACCCGACCCATGCCCGGCAGCCCACCGAGCAGCTCGTTGAGCTCGCGGGAGGCCGCGAGCAGGTCACCCAGGTCCGGCGACACCGAGGCGAGGGTGTCGAGCACCGGCAGCACGTCGTCCTGCACGCGCTCGACCAGGCCCGGCGCCGCGCGGACGAGGCGCAGCAGGGCGTCGACCTCGACGGGGGACACGGTGTCGGCCAGGCGCTCCAGCGCCGGCAGCAGCCGCACGACCGACGGCTCCACCAGGACGACGAGCGCGTCGGCCCGCGCGGCGGTCGCGTCGGCGCGCGCGACGACGTCGGCGGCCGCCGACCGGGTGCCCTCGATCCGCTCGACCAGGCCTCGCACCGTGGTGAGGAGACGCTCGGCCTCGCTCACGAGGCGCACGGCGCGAGGCAGCAGGCCGGCGAGCTCGCGCGGGTCCGGGACGGGAAGCCTCATCGATCGAACGTAGGCGCGGTGACGGTGGTCACGTCTCACCCCGGCGGCGCGGACGTCGTCTCAGCCCACCGCCGCAGGTCGATGCCGACCCGTCCGGACCGATAGACTCTCGATCCGCCACCCCATCCGAGAGGTGACAGTGTCCTTCGACGTCCACCAGCTCGACCTGTTCGTGCTGGTGGGGTCTGCGGTCACCCTGGCGGCGATCCTCGCCGTGCGGCTCTCGAGCCGCGCCGGGCTCCCCAGCCTGCTGATCTACCTGCTCATGGGCGTCGCCCTCGGCGAGGCCGGTGTCGGCATCGAGTTCGAGAACGCCGAGGTCGCGCACGCCCTCGGGTTCGCCGCCCTCGCGGTCATCCTGACCGAGGGTGGACTCACCACCAGCTGGCGCGAGGCCAAGCCGTCGATGCGGCTCGGGCTGTCGCTCGCCACCCTCGGCGTCGGCATCTCGGTGGGTGTGGTCGCGGTCGGCGCCCACTACGTGCTCGGCCTGCCGTGGGAGCTCGCGGTGCTGCTCGGCGCGGTCTGCTCGCCGACCGACGCGGCGGCGGTGTTCTCGGTGCTGCGCGTCGTCCCCCTGCCGCAGCGCCTGGTCGGCTCGCTCGAGGCCGAGTCGGGCCTCAACGACGCCCCCACGGTCGTCCTGGTCTCGCTCATCTCCACCGGCGCGGTCGCCGAGAGCGGCGTCCTCGGGATGCTCGGCACGATCGTGTTCGAGCTCGTGCTCGGCGTCGTGATGGGCCTCGCCATCGGCTTCGGCGGGGCCTGGGTGATGCGGCGGGTGGCGCTGCCGTCGTCCGGTCTCTACCCGCTCGCCGTCATCAGCCTCGCGTTCCTCGCCTACGGCGCCACCGTCGCCCTGCACGGCAGCGGGTTCGCCGCGATCTACGTCGCCGCCCTCGTCCTCGGCAACGCCGAGCTGCCGCACCGCCAGACCACCAAGTCGTTCGCCGAGGGCATTGCCTGGCTGGCCCAGATCGGCCTGTTCGTCATGCTCGGGCTGCTGCTCTCACCCGGGCGGATCTCCCTCGAGATCATCGGGACCGCACTGCTCGCCGGGCTGCTGCTGACCTTCGTCGCACGCCCCATCTCGGTCGTCGTCAGCAGCGTCGTCCAACCCATGCCCTGGCGTGAGCTGTCGTTCCTGTCCTGGGCCGGGCTGCGCGGGGCCGTCCCCATCGTCCTGACCACGATCCCGCTCAGCGAGGGGGTCGACGACGCCGAACGGCTCTTCGACATCGTCTTCGTCGTGGTCGTCGTCTACACGCTCATCACCGCGCCCTCGCTGCCCCTCGTGGCCCGGATCCTCCGGGTGACGCGGCGCTCGGAGCCGCGCGACCTCGACCTCGAGGCCGCGCCCCTCGAGCGCGTCCAGGCCGACCTGCTCCAGATCACCATCAGCCCCGTCTCCCGCCTCCACGGCGTCGAGGTCGGCGAGCTGCGGCTCCCCAAGGGTGCCTCGGTCTCCCTGGTCATCCGCGACGGCGAGACCCTCGTCCCCGAACGGCGTACGGTCCTGCGCCACGGCGACGACCTGCTCGTCGTCACCCCCCGCAAGCTGCGGGAGAAGACCGAGGACCGGCTCCGCCAGGTGAGCGCCAAGGGCCGCCTCGCCCAGTGGTTGCCCGACTGATCGAACGTGTCCCTGACCGGCACGGCGGACAGTCGGCCGTGGCGTGCGCCCGGTGGTCGCCTCCGGCTGTGGTCGGGGCGCCTGTGCCCGGAAGGGTCAACCCAGGGACGCGGGGCCGCAGACGGTGCCGTCCTTGGTCACCTTGACCTGGAAGCGGCCCTTGCGGACACCGGGGAACCGGTCGCCCACGACGACGGTGATGCCGGCCGTGCTGCTCTGGCGGTCGACGACCTTGACGCGGCCGCCGAGGTAGGTCGCCACCAGGCGTACGGCGGCCGTGCGGCCCCCGGGCGACCAGATCTGCGCCGACAGGATGTCGGGGTCGGCCTGGTTGGCGAGCTCGCCGCCGGCGAAGCCCTGCTCCTCGAGGTCGTCGAGGGTCTGGCGGGCCAGGCCGTTCTTGGTGCCGGCGTTGATCACGCTCACCGTGATCCCGCCGACGCGCAGCACGTCGCCCTTGCTCACGGCGGAGTCGACGCACACCGGCGGGTCCTCGTTCTCGGGGAACGGCTCCGACACGGCGTCGAGCCCCCGCGTCACCGCGAAGGCCAGCAGCAGGGCGAGGACGCCGAGCGTCACCGCCGTCCGGACGTAGCCCAGCACGCGCTCGTTCACGACGCTCCCGCCTCGGTCAGCCGGTGGACCCGGGCGTGCAGCACGTTGCGCTGGTGGAGCGCGGCGCGCAGGGCCCGGTGGAGGCCGTCCTCGAGGTAGAGCTCGTCGCGCCAGACGACGACGTGGGCGAAGAGGTCGCCGTAGAACGTGGAGTCCTCGTCGAGCAGCGCCGCCAGCTGCAGGGTGTCCTTGGTGGTCACCAGCTCGTCGAGGCGCACCTGCCGCGGCGGCAGCGCCGCCCAGGCGGCGGAGGTGAGGCCGTGGGCGGGGTAGGGACGCCCCTCGCCGACGCGCTTGAAGATCACCTCGGGAGTGTAAACGCCGCAGCGGCGCCCCCTATCCTCCTGGCATGACGAGCACCCCCGGTGAGGCCACGACCCCCGAGCCGTCCACCCCCGCCGCCCCGCCGACGGGCCCGGCCGCCGTACCCGCCGCCGCACCCGCTCCGGAGCCGGCGCCCGCCGTCCCGGACGCGGCCCCCGCTCCCACCCAGACCCCCCTCGAGGCGGCCGTCGCCGCGGGCTACGCGTTCGAGGGCCAGGCGCTCGAGCTCGGCGGGCTGATGGTCGACACCACCACGCTCTCGCCGGTCCACGTCCGCATCCCGCTCGCGATGCTCAACCGGCACGGCCTGGTCGCGGGCGCGACCGGCACCGGCAAGACCAAGACCCTCCAGCTGCTCGCCGAGCAGCTCAGCGCGGCCGGCGTCCCCGTGTTCGCCGCCGACATCAAGGGCGACCTGTCCGGCCTCGCGACGCCGGGCGCCGGCGGTGACAAGATCACCGCCCGGGCCGCGTCCGTCGGCCAGGCCTGGACCGCGACCGGCTTCCCGGTCGAGTACTACGCCCTCGGTGGCGAGGGCACCGGCATCCCGCTGCGCGTGACCATGTCGGCGTTCGGCCCGGTGCTGCTCAGCAAGGTGCTCGGCCTCAACGACACCCAGGAGTCGAGCCTCGGCCTCGTCTTCCACTACGCCGACCAGGCCGGCCTGCCGCTGCTCGACCTCGCCGACCTCCGCGCGGTCGTCGGCCACCTCACCAGCGACGAGGGCAAGCCCGAGCTCAAGGCGCTCGGCGGCCTGTCGTCGGCGACCGCGGGCGTGATCCTGCGCGAGCTCATCACGTTCCAGGACCAGGGGGCCGACGCGTTCTTCGGCGAGCCCGAGTTCGAGTCGGCCGACCTGCTGCAGGTCTCGGCCGACGGCAAGGGCCTCATCTCGCTGGTCGAGCTGCCCAACCTGCAGGACCGGCCGGCGATCTTCTCGACGTTCCTCATGTGGCTGCTGGCCGACCTGTTCCACGACCTGCCCGAGGTCGGTGACGTCGACCGCCCCAAGCTCGTCTTCTTCTTCGACGAGGCCCACCTGCTGTTCAACGACGCCTCGAAGTCGTTCCTCGACCAGATCGCCCAGACCGTGCGGCTCATCCGTTCCAAGGGCGTCGGCGTCTTCTTCGTCACCCAGAGCCCCACCGACGTGCCCGACGACGTCCTGGCCCAGCTCGGCTCGCGGATCCAGCACCAGCTGCGCGCCCACACGCCCAACGACGCCAAGGCCCTCAAGGCCACGGTCAACACCTATCCCGGCAGCGACTACGACGACCTCGGCGCCGTCATCACCAGCCTCGGCATCGGCGAGGCCGTCGTCACCGTGATGAACGAGCGCGGTGCGCCCACCCCGGTCGCGTGGACCCGGCTCCGGGCCCCCGAGTCGCTGATGGGCCCGAGCGACCCCGCGGCCATGGCCGCGACCGTGGCCGCCAGCCCGCGTCACGCCAAGTACGCCGAGGCCGTCGACCGCGAGAGCGCGCGGGAGAAGCTCGCGGCGCGCCTCGAGGCCGGCACGAAGAAGGCCGAGGCGGAGGCTGCCGCCAAGGCCGAGGCCAAGGCGGAGGCCAAGACGGGCGGACAGGCGCCGGCCAGGAAGCCGGCGGCCAAGAAGGCGAAGGAGAAGGACGGCATGGTCGAGCAGGTGGTGAGGTCCAGCGCGTTCAAGGACTTCATGCGCACCGCGACCCGTGAGGTCGTACGCGGGATGTTCAAGACCGGACGGCGCTGAGCGTCAGCACGACGGTCTCAGCAGACACCGAGGCCACGCCGTGCGTGACGGCGTGGCCTCGCTGCGGGGGGAGGGTGGTCTGGTCGGGGTCTGGTCGTCGGGGGAGGGTCAGGCGGTCCAGCGGACGGACTCGTCGACGAAGTCGGCAAGGGCATGGACACCGCGGAGGTCGGTCCGCTCGTCCATGAGGCGGACCACGCTCTGGGAGTGGCGGGTCTTGAGGGCAACGCGGGCGGCGCGACGCTGATCGAGCGTGGCGGCCTCCTGCTTCTCGTTCTCAGTCATGAGCCAAGAGTGCGGTTCCAACTTCTCGCGAAGGTTGACCACGGGTTACATCCACGTCTCATGTGCAGGTGATCTGCCTTACGTTGCTGCCGTGACCACCCTCGATGACCTGATCGCCGTCCACGACATCAGCCAGCTCAAGTACCGCTACCTGCGCTCGCTGGACTCCAAGGACTGGGACTCCTTCGCCGACTGCTTCGTCCCCGAGGCCACCGGCGACTACAACGGCCTCGTCTTCGCCGACCGGGCCGCGCTGGTCGACTACATGCGCCAGAACCTCGGCGAGGGCCTGCTCACCCTCCACCAGGTCCACCACCCCGAGATCACCGTCGACGGCGACACCGCCGTCGGCCACTGGTACCTCCAGGACCGCGTGGTCGTCGAGGCCTTCCAGTTCATGCTCGAGGGCGCGTCGTTCTACGAGGACCGCTACGTCCGTACGCCGGACGGCTGGCGGGTCACCCACACCGGCTACCGGCGTACCCACGAGATCCACTACAACCTCGCCGACCTCCCGCACCTCAAGGTCACCGGCCCCGGCGCACACCTGCACTAACCACGTTGGTCGCGGACCGACCGCCGCGCGCCGCGGGCTCTGAGTGTGGTGGGGCGCCTGTGCCCGGGCGCCGCCGCCCCCACGGTGGTCCTCTAGGCCGCCCGCGGCCGTCTCGAGACCCCTAGAGGGAGGGGTCCTGCCAGGCGGTCTGGACGACCTCGACGCCGCGCTCGCGGGTGATGAGGCGGCCGCGGCCGGGGGGCATCGGGGTGGGGCGGAGGTTGCCGAGGAGGGGGCCCTCGTCGGGGGAGCCCGAGAGCATCAGCTGCGGCATGGCCAGGTCGCGGATCGACTGGATGACCGGCTCGTAGAGCGCGCGCGACGCGCCGCCGGAGCGGCGCGCCACCATCACGTGGAGGCCGACGTCGCGGGCCTGGGCGAGCAGCGGCTGGAGCAGGGCGACGGGGGAGTTCTGCTGGGTGGCCACCAGGTCGTAGTCGTCGACGACCACGAACACCTCGGCCCCGGTCCACCAGGACCGGTTGCGCAGCTGCTCGGGGGTGACGTCGGGGCCGGGGATGCGGCTCTCGAGGTAGGCAGCGAGGTCCTTGATCGCCGGCTGCGCCTGGGTGGCGGAGGTGAGGTAGTTGAGGAGGTAGTCCTCCGGGACCTCGCCCAGCAGCGAGCGCCGGTAGTCGACGACGACGAGCTGGGCCTCCTTGGGCGTCCGGGTACGCATCACCTCGTGGCAGTGCGCCCGCAGGAACGCGCTCTTGCCCGAGCCGCCGTCGCCCAGCAGCAGCAGGTGCGGCTGGGTGTCGGGGTCGAGGGAGACGGGGGCGAGCTCCTTCTCGTTGATGCCGACGTGGAGCCGCCGGGCGGCCGGGCTGTCGGCGTCGTCGGTGACCCCGGCCATCTCGAGGATGCGGTCGAGCTCGATGTGGTCGGGCAGGAGCCGCAGCTTGGGTCCGGTCGGGCCCGTCCACGCGGCGGTGACGCGGGCGATGAGGGCCTCGACGCCGTCGCCGAGGGTCTCGGCGCTGGCCTCGCCGTCGATGCGCGGCAGCGCGCCGAGGAAGTGGAGCTTGCCGGGCACCAGCCCGCGTCCCGGGCGGCCGGTGGGGACCAGTGCTGCGACCTTGCGGTCGATCTCGGAGTCCATCGAGTCACCGAGCTTGAGCTCGAGCCGGGTGCCGAGCAGGTCGCGCATGGCGGCCCTGAAGTCGTTCCACCGCGCCGCGCCGGTGAGGATGTGCAGGCCGAAGGTCAGGCCGCGCGAGGCCAGCACCTGCAGCGACATCTCGAGGTCGTCGAAGTCGGAGCGCAGCGTGCTCCAGCCGTCGACGACGAGGAAGACGTCGCCGTAGCCGTCGTCGGCCCGGCCCTGGGCCCGGCGGCTGCGGTAGGTCTCGATCGAGTCGATGCCGTTGGCGCGGAAGTAGGCCTCGCGCCGGTCGACGACGCCCTGCACCTCGGCCGCGATCCGGCGTACGACGTCGGGCTCGCTGCGCGTCCCCACGCCGGCGACGTGGGGCAGCGACGCCAGGGGCGCGAAGGTGCCGCCGCCGAAGTCGAGCACGAAGAACTGCGACTCCAGCGGGGTCGTGGTGAGCGACATGCTCACGACCAGCGAGCGCAGCATCGTGCTCTTGCCGCTGCGCGGGCCGCCGACGATCGCGACGTGGCCCGCCGCGCCGCTGAGGTTGAGCGTGAGGGTGTCGCGGCGCTGCTCGCGCGGCCGGTCGACGGTGCCGACCGGCACCACGAGGCCGCCGAGGGCCCGCCACTGCGGGGAGACGAGGCCGAGGGTGGGGTCCTCGGTGAGGTCGCCCATCAGCTGGTCGATGGTGTCGGGCTGGTCGAGCGGCGGCAGCCACACGGCGTGCGCCGTCGCGCCCTGGCCCTCCATGTGGTCGACCGCGACGTCGAGCAGCGACTCCTGCGACTCGGTCGGCGTCGGGGCCGCCACCTCGACGGGCTCGGGCTCGGTCTCCAGCGAGAGCACCTCGGAGATGGTGAACGGCAGGATGCCGCGGACGTGGCCGCCCTCGTCGCGGGGCACCTGGCGGCGGCCGGTGGCCGGCGGACCCGAGACGTAGGCGGCCTTGAAGCGCGTCATCGTCGTCGGGTCGGGCTTGAGGTAGCCGAGCCCGGGCACGGCGGGGAGCTCGTAGGCGTCGGGCACGCCGAGCACGGCCCGCGACTCCTGGGCGCTGAAGGTCCGCAGCCCGATCCGGTAGGACAGGTGGGACTCCAGCCCGCGGAGCCGGCCCTCCTCGAGCCGCTGCGAGGCGAGCAGCAGGTGCAGGCCCAGCGAGCGGCCGAGCCGGCCGATCGCGACGAACAGGTCGATGAACTCGGGCTTGGCCGACAGCATCTCGGAGAACTCGTCGACGACGATGAAGAGCGACGGGAGCGGTGCGAGGTCCTCGCCCGCGGCCCGGGCCTTCTCGTAGTCGCGGATCGAGGCGAAGTTGCCGGCCTCGCGGAGCAGCTCCTGGCGGCGGACCATCTCGCCCGACAGGGCGTCCTGCATGCGGTCGACGAGGGTGAGCTCGTTGGCGAGGTTGGTGATGACGGCCGAGACGTGCGGCATCTCCGACATCCCGGCGAAGGTCGCGCCGCCCTTGAAGTCGACGAGCACCATGTTGAGCTGCTCGGGGGAGTGGGTCATCGCCAGGCCGAGCACCAGGGTCCGGAGGAACTCCGACTTGCCGGAGCCGGTCGCGCCGATCACCAGGCCGTGCGGGCCCATGCCCTGCTGGGCGGACTCCTTGATGTCGAGGTGGACCATGCCGCCGCTCTCGCCCAGCCCGATCGGCACCCGGAGCCGGTCGCGCGCCGGGCGCGGGCGCCAGGCCGTGTGGGGGTCGAACGTGCGGACTTCGCCCAGGCCGAGCAGGTCCATGAAGTCGGACGGGCCGGTGATCTCGCCGGGGGTGCCGGAGTCGGCGGGTCCGGCGACGGTCACGTTGTAGAGCGGGGTGAGCCGCCGCGCGAACGCCTCGGCGGTCGCGGCGTCGCACTGGTCGGCCTTGGCCCGGATCGGGTCCTCGCGCAGCCGGATCGCCTCGACCGGGACGAACCCGGAGGCGTCGGCCTCGCCGTGCAGCTGGAGCCGGAGCCGGGTGGCGTCCTCGAGCTCCATCCACCGCGTCGGCAGGTCGAGCAGGGTGACCCCGTGCAGCCCGTCCGGGGGTACGACGTGGTTGCCCGGCGGCAGCTCGACCCCGTCGGTGACCAGCAGGATGTGCGGCGAGGCCGGGCGCTCGTCCGCGCCGAAGCGCGGCCGGTCGCTGAGGTCGGGCGGCAGCAGGGCCGCGAGGTCGCTCAGGGACGTGGTGACCATCCGCATCGGCCCGACCGCGTCGGTCTGCTCCTGGCTCAGGGCGTGCGGCAGCCACTTGACCCAGTCCCAGTGGGCGAGGTGCTCGTCGGACGACAGCACCGCGAGCACCAGGTTGTCGGGAGACTGGAACGCCGTGGCCGAGCAGATGATGGCCCGGGCCAGGGCCCGCGCCTGCTCCTCCTCGCCGCAGACCTCGATCCGGTCGAAGGCGCGCAGGTCGATGGACGCCGGCAGGTCGGGCTGGGTGCGGTGCACCACGAGGAGCCGGTGCAGCGCGGAGGCGGCCGCCGGGTCGACGTCGTCGATGGGCGCGCTCTCGGGAGGCACCAGCTCGAGGGCGAGCGGCTGGGAGCAGAGCCCGTAGCGCACCTGGAGGAACCGGGCGTCGGTCGTGTGGTGCTCCCAGACCCGCGTCCGCTCCTCGGCGAGCGAGGGCAGCGCCGACGGGTCGGGGTGGTGCCAGGTGAGGGCGCGGCGCTGCTGGGCGGCCGCCTCGCGGGCGACCTTGCGCACGCTGGACAGGTAGCGGAGGTACTCCGTGCGCGAGCCGGTGACCTGCTGGCTGCGCTGCTTACGCTGCCGGTCGATCTGCACGATGATGAAGCCGAGCGTGGCGAAGAGGAACATGCCGGCCGCGAGGAAGCTCCGGCTGCTGCCGGACCCGCCGCCCGCGCCGCCGCCCCGGCTGATCGTCGCGACCAGCACGATCGACCCGAGGCTGCCCAGCATCGGGATCGCGTTCATCGCGATCCCGGCGGCGCCCTCGCTGGGCTGGATCTGCGGCGGGGGCTGGAGCACGAGCTGGCCGCTCGGCATCTCGGGCTGCTCGACCCGTCCGCCGCGGATCGTCGGCTGCGCGCCGCTCGCCGCCGCCGCGCCCGTCGCGCTCGACATGATGCTCACTGGGTCCGCCCACCGTCGCCGTGCTGATCTGCTCGCGGCCGGTCGCCGCGGCTCACCGATGATAGAGACGCGGTCAGGCGGGTACTGTGCCCGCCCAGGGGCCGCCCCGCCCCGCAGCCCTCAGGCCACGGGAGGTCCGGTGAGCGGTACGACGCGTGCCGGCGACGTGGTGTCCGTGAGCGTCCACGGCCCGGTCGGGGTGCTCGACCTGCACGTGCCGGCCGCGGCCTCGGGTGCCGACGTGGCCAGGGAGTACTCACGTCAGGCCAACCTCCCCTCGGTGCCGTCGCTCTACACACGCCTGGGCCAGGCGCTGCCGATGGAGGCCTCGCTGGCCGACTCGGGCGTGGTCACGGGCACGGTGCTGGTGGCGACCGTGCCGGGTGGCCCGGCCGGTCCTGGCGCCGGTCACGGCCCAGCCGCCCCTCGCCGGGTCCGGCGCGCCGAGCGGCCCACCCGCCGCCTCGAGCCCGGGGCGCTCTCGACCCTGTGGTGCCTCGTCGCGGTCGTCGCGGCGGTGCTCGCCGGCTGGCTCGCGTCGGGCCTGCCCGAGTCGTCCGACCTGCGCGACGTGGCGGTCGCGGTGCTCGTCGCGGTGGCCGTGGTCGGGGTCCTGCCGGTCGGCCCGCTGGCGCGGCACCGCGTGCTGGCCGTCCCGGCGTACGCCGGCGCGGCGGCCTACGTCGTCGCGTGGGACCCCGCACCCGAGCGCTTCCCGACCATCCTCGGCGTGGCGTGCCTCGCCGCCGCCGTGACCGCGGCCGTGGCCCGCGCCCTCGACCAGCCCGGCGAGGAGGGCCTGCGTGTCTGGATGATCGCGGGGGTCTCGGTGTTCGTCGGCACGACCCTGGCCGCGCTCGCCGACGTCGACGCCCAGGTCGTCTGGGCGGTCGCGCTGGTGGTGGCGATGCTGGCCTCGCGGTTCGTGCCGGTGCTGGCCGTCGACGTGCCCGACCAGTACCTCCTCGACGTCGAACGACTGGCCGTGACCGCCTGGTCGGCGCGGGACCGTCCCACGGGTCGTCGCGGCCGGATCCTGGTGCCGCGCGGGGCCGTCGCCGACGTCGCGGCCCGGGGCAGCCGCACCGTCACCGCGGCCTGCGTCGCCATCCTCGTCGTCGCCACCGTGTCGGCCGTGATGCTCCTGCGCGAGACCTCGGTGTGGGTCGACGTCCTCGGCGCCCGGCTCGAGGTGGGCCTGGCCGGCGCCGCCCTGCTGCTGGCCGCCCGCAGCTATCGCCACGCCGCCGCTCGGGCGCTCCTGCGCGCCGCCGGGCTCGCGTGCTGGCTCACCCTCCTCGTCGGCTGGGTCGTCACCGGCGACACCGGGTGGGCGACCGCCGTCTCGTCGCTCTCCATCGGCCTCGGCGCCCTGCTCGTGCTGGTCGCGGTGGCCCTCGGCCGCGGGTGGCGCTCGGCGTGGTGGTCGCGCCGTGCCGAGATCGCCGAGAGCGTGTGCGGTGCTCTCGCCATGGGCTCGGTCGTCGTGGCGGCCGGGATCTTCCGTCTCCTGTGGGAATTGACAGGCTGAGGTTTGCGGCTTTTTGGGTCGGGTAACAACCTCGACGTCCCGCTCCTGACGTGAGCGGAGTAGGAGAACCCGATCCCATCACCCACTCATGGAGCGGCGAGCAGCCGCCCAGTCTAAGGAGAAGGCGACATGTCGAACGCCGCTGCAGAGTACGGCCAAGGCGAAGGCACTCTGACCCGCGCCGCCGGCCTGGTCTCGGACGCCCGTGCTGACTTCACCACGATCAGCTCGCGTCTCACCGACCAGATCTCGGCCGTCCAGGGCAAGTGGGGAGGACAGGGCGCCTCCGCGTTCTTCGTCCTCCACCAGGCCTGGACCGAGAAGCAGAACACCATCGTCGGGGCCCTCGACGAGTTCGCCCAGTCCCTCACGGTGACCGAGCAGACCAACACCTCCAACGACGACGACCAGAGCGCGACCTTCGGCCGCCTGTCCGGTCGCCTCGGCTGACCACCCCACGGACCGAAGGAGACAGACAGATGAACCTCGACGGAATCCGCGTCAACCACAGCGCGCTCGAGCACGCCGCCGCCGACATGCAGCAGACGGTGAAGGACATCGACGACCGGCTCAACCGGCTCGAGTCCGAGCTGCAGCCGCTGCGCAACGACTGGGCCGGTAACGCCCAGCAGTCCTACACCGTCGCCAAGGGCAAGTGGGACACCGCCATCCAGGAGATGAAGGACCTGCTCAACGAGACCCACACCTCGGTGACGCAGTCCAACCTCGACTACCAGGCGGCCGACGCCAAGGGCGCCGCCCAGTTCGGCGGCTGACCACGTCTCGTGGCCCGTTCGCGGGTCCTCGAAGGGGCCGACACCTACCCGGTGTCGGTCCCTTCGCCGGTGTCAGGATGATCACCGGATGACGCAGGGGTCGAGCACGACGAGGGAGCAACGATGAGCCAAGCGCCGGTCGGCACCTCCGGGTTGGTACGCGTCACGGTCGCCTCCGGCACCCGCCGGGTCGACCTGGTGCTGCCCGGAGCCGTGCCCGTCGCCGAGCTGGTGCCCGAGCTCGCCCGCAGTGTCGGGCTGCTCGACTCCGCCACCGTCTACGGCGGCTACAAGCTGGTGACCTCCGAGGGTCGGCGGCTCGCCGGCGACTCCGGGCTCACCCTCCAGGGCGTCGACGACGGCTCGGTGATCACGGTGATCGCGGGCATCGACGACCCGGTGCCGCCCGTCTACGACGACGTCGTCGAGGCGATGACCGACGTCGTGGAGCACGAGCTCAAGCCCTGGGCGCCCGAGTCAGGTCGGCGCACGGCGCTGACCGCCGCGACCCTGCTGCTGGCGCTCGGCGCCGTCGCGCTGCTGGTGCAGTCCTCGCCCGGCTCCTCGCTCCCGGCCTACGCCGCCGCGGTGGTCGCGTTCGCGCTCACCGCCGGTGCCATCGTGCTGTCGCGCGCCCAGCAGGAGCCCGAGGCTGCGGTCACCGTCGCCTGGATCGCGGGCGGCTACGCCGTCGCCGCGGCCGTCATGTTCACCGACGGAGAGGCCCTCTACGGCAACCGCGCGGCCGCGGCCGGAGCAGCGCTCGCGGTCGTCGGCCTGGTCTGCCTCGTCGGGCTCGGCGCCGGACGCACGCTGGTCATCCCCGCCGTCGTGGTCGGCGCGGTGCTGGGCGTCTGCGGCCTGGCCGTCGAGGGCACCGACGCCGATCCCGAGGTCCTGCTCAGCTGCGTCCTCGCCTTCGTCGTGCTGGTCGGCAGCGTGTTCCCCTGGCTCGCCCTCGGTGTCACGAGCACCACGGTCGACCAGCTCTACTCCGCCGCCGACATCACCGCCGACCCCGACGACGTCGACCCGGGCCGGGTGGCGGCCGACGCACGGGTCGCGCACGAGATCCTCATCGCCATCTCCGCGACGGTCGGCATCCTGCTGGTCGTCACCGCCAGGCTCGCGGTCGACCTCGGCATCTACGGCACCCTGATGGCCGTGGTGGCCTGCCTGGTCGTCATGCTCCGTACCCGGCAGTACCGCACCGGCTCCGAGGTCCTCGTCGGGCTCGGGTCGGGCATCATCGGGCTGGTCGCCGTGGCGGTCGCGGTGCTCTACCGCTGGCCCTCGTGGCAGCCGACCCTGGCCGTCGTCCTGGCGGGCGGGGGAGCGGCGCTGCTGGCCCTCACCCTGCTGCCGTCGGGCCCGTCCGTACGCCGGGGGCGGTTCGGGGACGTCCTCGAGACGCTCTCGCTCGTCGCCCTGCTGCCGCTGCTGGTGCTGGCCATCGGGCTCAGCGACAAGATCAAGGTCTGAGCCGGGTGGCCACCAAGAAGGACCTCGTAGAGGCCTACTCCTTCAGCCGCCGGCGGCTGGTGACGGCGTTCGTCTCCGGCGCCCCGGGCGGCCGCGAGGTCGAGCCCAGCCGGCCCGGTCGTGCCGTCGTCGGCGGCCTCGCCCTCGCCGTGCTGCTGGTCGCCGCCGGCGCCGTGCTCGGCATCCTCAAGTCGCCCACGTCGATCGACTGGGGCGAGGAGGGCCTCGTCAGCGAGAAGGAGTCGGGCGCGGTCTACCTCAACCTGCTCAAGCCCGACGGGTCCGGCGACAACGAGCTGCGTCCGCTGGCCAACATCACCTCCGCGATGCTCATCTTCGGCTCCGGGGTCCGGGCCGACCGGGTGCCCCACGACGAGATCGCCGACCAGGACCCCGGAGCCCCGATCGGCATCCTGGGCGCCCCGCAGACCCCTCCCGACCCCGACAAGCTCGTGCAGACCGGGTGGACCGCGTGTCTCGGCGTGGTGACCGGCGCCGAGGAGCCCACGGGGGTCAAGGTCGAGCTGCGGGCCGAGCCCGCCGTGACCGACGACCCCGGCCTCGTCACCGCCGTGGAGACCTCGAGCGGCGTCTTCGTCGTCGCCCAGTCCGCCAACGGGGGCTACGAGCGGGGCGAGCGGGCCTACGCCTACCCGGTGCCCGGCAAGGCCGGTCGTGGCCGGCTGCTGCAGGCGTTGACCGGTGAGGGCAGCCCGGCCCGCGTCCCCGACACCTGGGTGACCCTGTTCCCGGCCGGGGGCGACCTCGCGCTGTCGTCGTTCGGCATCCCCGACGACCGGTTCGGCACGGCCCCCGACGTCGACCCCGGTGCCCCGGGCGCCCGGGTCGGCGACCAGCTGCTCGTCGACGACGACGTCTACCTGGTGACCCCCGACCGCGTCGTCGAGCTCGACGCCTTCGCCACCGCGGTGTTCCGCGGCCTCGAGTACCCCGCCCGGAAGGAGTCCGAGCGGATCACCCTCGACCAGGCCCCGGCCTCCGTCATGACCACGCGCGACCTCCCCGACGCCGCCCGGTGGCCCACCGAGGTGCGCGACACCCGGCCCGTCGGCCAGCTGTGTGCGCGCCTCGACGTCGAGGCCGACAAGCCGGGCGTCGTGCTGGCGACCGCCGACGACCTCAGCACCGCGTCGGCCGCCGAGGTCGACTTCGGCGACACCGAGATCGCGGTCGAGTCGGGGCGCGGCGCCTTCGTCTACTCCGGCGACTGGGAGGAGGGCGGCGACACCAGCGGGTTCCTGGTCGACCCCCGCGGCCTGGCCTACCCGGTCGGTCCCGGCCAGGAGCGCGACCAGCTCGGCTACGGGCCCGACGTGGTCCCCGACGTCGTCGTCCCCAACGCCTGGATCGAGCTGCTCCCCGCCGGCGTACCGCTGACGATCGACGCGGCCCGGTGCCCGCCGACCTCCGACCAGGAGAGCACGTGCTCGTGAGCCGGCGGCTGCTCGCGACCTCCGCGGCCTGCGCGCTGTCGTGGGGCACGCTCGTCGTGGTCGGCGCCGCGCCGGCCCCCGCCGCCGACGAGGTCGACGACTGCACGCAGGTCGACGCCGCCGACACCCTCCCGACCAGCCCGCCCACCGACCCGAGCGCACCGCTCGTGGCGCTCCAGGTCAGCCAGGCCCACGACCTCGTGCGCCGGCTCACCGGCGGTCGCGAGCCCGGCGCCGGCGTACGGGTCGCCGTCATCGACTCCGGGGTCACCGGCGCCGCGATCGACGAGGACGGCGCCGGCTTCCAGGCGCCGCCCGACCTGAGCGCCACCTCGACGCCGACCTACTGGCACGGCACGGCCATGGGCGGGGTCATCGCCGGCGACGAGCTCGCCGACGGCCGACTCGTGGGCATCGCTCCCGGCGCGACCGTCTTCGACGCCCGGGTCTACGACACCGACGACCCCGACGCGGGCGGGTCCGACGACGACCTCAAGCTCCTCACGGAGCGGGGCCTCGTCGCGGGTCTCGAGGCCGTGGCCGAGGTGGCCGGCGACGGTCCCGGCCAGGTGCAGGTCGTCAACGTCTCGCTGGTCGTCCGCGACGGCAGCCCGGAGCTCGAGGCGGCGGTCCGCAAGGTGACCGCCACGGGCGCGATCGTCGTGGCGTCCGCCGGCAACCGCGACCTCGCCGACGGTGCCGACGGTGCCGACGGTGCCGACGGCGGGTCGTCCTACTCGCCGGGCGAGGACGCGGGCGACACCTGGTTCCCGGCCGGCTACGCCAAGGACGACCCCCTCGTGGTGGCGGTCGGCACCACGACCGACCCCGCCGACGAGGGTGCCGACGAGGGTGGCGACACCACGCCCGCCGGGCTGCTGAGCTCGGCGATCGACGTCGTGGTGCCGACCTACGGCGCCCTGTCCTACGGCATCAACGCCGAGCCCTGCCTGGTGCTCGGGTCGTCGACCTCGGTCGCGGCCGCCGAGGTCTCCGGCATCCTCGCCCTGCTGGCCTCGGCCTATCCCGACGCCACCTCCGAGGAGCTCGTCGCGCGGCTCGAGACCACCGCGACCGGCGGCGCGCCCGCGGCCGAGGGCAGCCCCGACAAGTACGTCGGCCGCGGCATCGTGCAGCCGCTCGACGCCCTGACCCGCCCGCTCCCGTCGAGCCCGGCCACCAGCGCCGAGCGCGAGGACCCGGCCGTCCCGGCGACCCTGCCGGTCGCCGAGCCCGACGTCCTCTCGGGCACCCGGCGCAACGCCGTGTGGTGGGGCCTGTTCGGCGGTGGGGCGCTCGCGGTCGCGCTGCTGCTGCGGCCGGTGCTGTCGCGCCGGCGCAGGCTCGACGACTGACCCTGCGACTGATCCCGCGACTGATCCCACGACTGATCCCACGACTGACACCGCGGTCGGAGGTGGGCCACAGGGCGGGCACAGAGCCGGTGGCGACCGTGGGTCCATGGACGCACAGACCACGCAGGAAGAGGCCCAGCCGACGCCGCGGCGCCGGCTGGGCCGCCGCTCGGTCCTGGTCGGCGGTCTCGCCACGCTGCTCACCGCCGGCACCGCCGGGGCCTGGGCCCTCGACGAGTACGTCGTCGACCACGTCGAGGTCGCGGACGCGACGGCGTACGAGCAGGCGTCGGGGAGTACCGGCACGACCCTCGACACGGCTGAGGCCGTGGCGACGGACGACAGCTGGAGCGCCGACGGCACCACCATCAGGGTGCGCAAGGTCGAGACCGGGTCCGGGGACGACACGGTCACCTACTTCGTCGCCGACCTCACCCTCACCGACGCGACCGTGCTGCGCACGGGGTTCGCCAACAACCAGTTCGGCGCCAACATCGTCGAGAACACCTCGTCGATCGCGGAGGACCGCGGGGCCGTCTTCGCCGTCAACGGCGACTACTACGGGTTCCGCGACACCGGCATCGAGATCCGCAACGGCACGATCTACCGCGCCGACGGCGCCCGCGAGGGGCTCGTCCTCTATGACGACGGGCGTGCGGAGATCTACGACGAGACGGCGACGACGGCCGAGCAGCTCCTCGCCGACGGCGCCTGGACCACGTTGTCCTTCGGCCCGCCCCTGGTGAGGGACGGGGAGGTCGTGGACGGCATCGACCAGGTCGAGATCGACACCAACTTCGGCAACCACTCCATCCAGGGCGAGCAGCCGCGCACCGCGATCGGGGTCGTCGACGCCGACCACGTGGTCGTCGTCGTCGTCGACGGTCGCGACACCGGCTACAGCCGCGGCGTCACCCTCCCGGAGCTCGCCGAGATCATGCGGGGCCTCGGGGCGCGGACGGCCTACAACCTCGACGGTGGCGGCTCCTCGACCATGTGGTTCCAGGGCGAGGTGGTCAACCGGCCGAGCAACGACGGCGAGCGCGGTGTCTCCGACGTCCTCTACGTCGGCGGCTGAGATGTACGTCGTCATCCCGGCCTACCAGCCGACGCCGCTGCTGCCCGAGCTCGTCACCTCGCTCGTCGAGGCCCGCCCCGCGATCGAGGTCCTCGTCGTCGACGACGGCAGCGACACCGCGTGCGCGCCGGTCTTCGCCGCGTGCGAGGCCGCCGGCGCCCGGGTCCTGCGGCTCTCCGTCAACCGGGGCAAGGGCGCGGCCCTGCGGGCGGCGTTCACCCACCTCCGCGACGTCCGTGCCTCCGGGCCGGTCGTCACCGCGGACGCCGACGGGCAGCACGCGGTCGCCGACGTGCTCGCCGTCGCCGACGCGGTGGACGAGACCCCGGGCGCCGCCCGGCACCTGGTCCTCGGCCAGCGTGACCTCGAGGGCGACGTACCCCTGCGGAGCCGGTTCGGCAACGGCGTCACCCGGATGATGTTCCGGGCTGCGACCGGCCGCCGCCTCCTCGACACCCAGACCGGGCTGCGCGGGGTCCCGTCGTCCTTGCTGCCCTGGCTGACGACCCTGCGCGGCGACCGCTACGAGTACGAGCTCGTGATGCTCCTCCAGGCCGCCCGTCACCGCATCGACCTGCGCAGCGTGCCGATCCGGACGATCTACCTCGACGACAACGCCTCGTCGCACTTCCGCCCGGTCGCCGACTCGGTGCGCATCTATGCGCCGCTGCTGACCTTCGTCGGCACGTCGCTGGCGGGGTTCGTCGTCGACACCGTGCTGCTGATGGGGCTGCACGCCCTGCTCGGCGTGCTGCTCCCGGCGGTCGTCCTGGCGCGGGTCGCCAGCGCGTCGCTCAACTTCACGCTCAACCGGCGACTGGTCTTCCCGGACGGCGACGGGACCGACGGGACCGACGGGACCGGCGGGACCGGCGGCGAGCGACGGTGGTCGGCCGCGGGCCGCTACGCCGGGCTGGCGGCGGGGCTGCTCGCCGCCAACTACCTGCTCCTGGCGACGCTCTACGCCGCGGGTATGCCGCTGCTGGCGGCGAAGCTCGTCACCGAGCTGGTGCTGGTGACCACGAGCTATGTCGTGCAGGCCCGGTTCGTGTTCGCCCACCGCCGGCGGGCGGAGACGGTGCCGGCCCATACCGCCGCTCGTTGGTAGAACGGCACCATGACGCGACTCCGTGTGGACGACTCGGCCTCGGTCCCGGACGGAGTCGAGGTGTGGCCGCTGTACGACGCCGTCTTCGCCGACCACCCCGACCTCGCGTCGTGGCGCGAGGGCGTCTGGGACCGGCACCGGGTCCGCGACGGGTTCCGGCTCGCCCGCGCCCACCGCGACGACGAGCTCGTCGGGTTCGCCTACGGCTATACGGGCGAGCCCGGTCAGTGGTGGACCGACCAGGCGCGCGGCGTCCTGCCGCCGGAGGTCGCCGACCGGTGGGTGGGCGGGCACTTCGAGCTGGTCTCGGTCGGCGTGGCCTCCTCCGCCCGCGGATGCGGGGTGGGCCGCGAGCTGGTGCGGTCGCTGTGCCGCGACCTGCCCCACGAACGTCTGCTGCTCATGACGACCGCCGACCCGGCAGACCCGGCCAGGCGTCTCTACGACTCCGAGGGGTGGCGGGTGCTCGGCCGCGGCATCGGCTCGGCGACCGTGATCATGGGACGTCTGGGTGACGGTGCGGTGCTGTCCTGAGGCGGGGCGAGGACCGGAGCACGGCCGAGCGACGGGAAGTGGACGGTGGGGGCACACCGACGGATCACGGGTCTGACCACGTTGGCCGTGCTGCTCGCAGCGTGCAGTGGCACGACCGACGACGAGGTCGTCGATCCCTCGCACGAGGCGAGGGACGAGCTGTCGCTGCACGGCGACCAGTTCTGTCCGTCGATCCTTCCGAGAGCGCCCAGGGAGACCTACGGGTTCGGCACGGGCGAGCGTGCGACCGAGCTCCCGTCGTTCCCGACGATCGACGAGGCGTGGCTCTGCACCTACGAGAGCCGCGACGTCGCGCCGGCGGGATCGAACGGTGCGTGGCTCGAGTGGGCCAGGGAGGGAGAGCCGCGTCAGCTCAGCCCCGACGAGGTCGCCTCGTTCTCGGACGACCTGCGCAGCCTGGAGCCGCTCGACGACGGTGACCTCGTCTGCGACGCCGACCTCGGCCCTCGTTTCGTGGTGTCCTTCGCCCGGGAGGGCGACCTCACCGGCGTCGTCGTCGACGACCACGGCTGTGGCTCGGTCCGCCTCACGGACGATCCCTTCGTGACGGTCCCCGGCGACGCCTCGCAGCCTGGGACGGTCACCGGCCTGCTGGTGCGGCCAGCGGGGCTGCTCGCCGCCCTCGGGGTCGGGCGCGACCGCCCGGCGTCGTGACCCCGGTCCCTGTCCCCGCCCGGTGGTCCCGTGTCAGGGCGGTGGGAGCACGTCGGCCCGGCGCTGGCCGAGGTCGAGCCGCAGCAGTCGGCCGGCGAGGTCGGCCGCCGGGCCGAGGAGCACGATGACCGCGACCGTCCCGCCGCCCACCGTGGCGCCGAGGAGCCAGCCGCCCAGCGCGCCCCCGCCCTGCACGACGCTGTAGCTCCAGCGGAAGGGCACGGGCGGGTCCCACGCCAGCGCGGCCGCCTCGGTCGGTCCGGCACCCGTCTGGCTGCCGAGGTAGGCGGCGATCCCGACGGCCAGCACCGGGAACGCGGCCGCCAGCAGGGCCACCTGGCCGAGCAGCGTGCCAGGGGTCTCGAGGACCGCGAGCATCGCGGAGACGGTCACCCCGACCACGGCCACCTGCACCACGGTGCCCACGCCGGGGTAGACCCGGCGCGAGGCCGCGACCAGCAGGAACGGCACGCCGACCATGGCGTTGGCCGTCCAGAACGAGATGCCGAGCGACTCAGCGATCCCGTTGACGAGCGTCGAGTAGCCGTCGGACCCGAGGTCGGCGCTCAGGAGCATCGCGACGCCCGTCCCGAGGACGACGCACCCCACGACGAGCAGGACGAGCCGTGCCGGGGAGACGACCACGACCAGCAACCTACTGGCCGGCCGCCTCGACCGGTCCGTCAGCGCCGGGGCGCAGCTCCATCCGGTGCTCGGGTGGCTCGTCGGCCGACCACCCGTCGGGCACGCCCCGGTCGACGAACCCCAGGCGCTCGTAGGCCGCGCGGGCCCGGGCGTTGTCGCTGCGGACCATCAGGTACGTCGACCGACCCTGCCGTTCGGCCCACCCCACCACCGCGGTGATCAGGGCCTGGGCCACCCCGGTGCCGCGCACCGACGGGTCGACCCACATCGAGATCAGCTCGGCCCACGACTCCCCGTGCACCTGCCCGCTGACCACGCCCACGTCACGCACCACACGCCCGTCGTGCCCGTCGTGCCCGTCGTGCCCGTCGCGGGCGACCAGGGTCAGGGGCACGTCGGTCAGCCGGCGTCGCCAGCGCTCCTCGGAGGCGTCGCGCCAGTCGTCGTGGCTCGACCCGAACGCCGACGGCGCGTCGGCGAGCGACGCCAGCCGCACGGTGCGGAACCGGACCCAGTCGTCGGGACCGACGCGCACGATGTCCACCCGTCGAACCTACGACACCGACCTCGGGGTCGTCGCCCCGGACGGCGGGAAGTGTCGGACGCCGGCCCCGACGAGAAGTCGGGAACCGGCGTCCTGGCACGAGCTGGCGGAGGATAGGGGATTCGAACCCCTGAGGGCTTTCACACCCAACCCGCTTTCCAAGCGAGCGCCATAGGCCACTAGGCGAATCCTCCGCGGAGGAGCGTACCCGTCGGGGAACGGCGGCGACCAATCGCCTATGCTCGGGGTCAACCCCCCGTGTGGCGGCACCTCGCCCAACTCCCCCAGGGCCGGAAGGCAGCAAGGGTAAGTGAGCTCTGTCGGGTGCGCGGGGGGCCTCTTCCTTTTTCGTGGCCCCTCGGCCCGGCTACCGGCTGTCGGTGCCCGTGGTTAGGGTCGGGCACGTGGACTCACCGCTCGCGCTCTACCGCCGCTACCGGCCCGAGACCTTCGCCGAGGTCATCGGCCAGGAGCACGTCACCGAGCCCCTGCGCGCCGCGCTGAGCAACAACCGGGTCAACCACGCCTACCTCTTCTCCGGCCCCCGCGGCTGCGGCAAGACGACGTCGGCGCGCATCCTCGCGCGGGCACTCAACTGCGCGGTCGCACCGGTCGCCGACCCGTGCGGCGAGTGCGACAGCTGCCGTGAGCTGGCCCGCGGCGGGTCGGGGTCGATCGACGTGATCGAGATCGACGCGGCCTCCCACGGCGGCGTCGACGACGCCCGTGACCTGCGCGAGAAGGCGTTCTTCGCCCCGGTCCGCGACCGCTACAAGGTCTACATCATCGACGAGGCCCACATGGTCACGACGCAGGGCTTCAACGCCCTGCTCAAGCTCGTCGAGGAGCCGCCGCCCCACTTGCGCTTCATCTTCGCGACCACCGAGCCCGACAAGGTGATCCCGACCATCCGGTCGCGCACCCACCACTACCCCTTCCGGCTGATCCCGCCGCGCTCCCTGTCGGCCTACCTCACCGAGCTCTGCGAGCGCGAGGGCGTCGCCATCGAGGCGGCCGCGCTGCCGCTCGTCGTCCGGGCCGGCGCCGGCTCGGCCCGCGACACCCTGTCGGTGCTCGACCAGCTCCTCGGCGGCGCCGGGGCCGACGGCGTCACCTACGACCTGGCGAGCGGGCTCCTGGGCTACACCCCCGACACGCTGCTCGACGAGGTGGTCGACGCGTTCGCCGCGGGCGACGGCGCGTCGGTCTTCGGCGTGGTCGACAAGGTGATCGAGACCGGCCAGGACCCCCGCCGCTTCACCGAGGACCTCCTGCGCCGGCTGCGCGACCTCGTCATCATCGCCGCGGTGCCCGACGCCCCGGCGACGGGCCTCATCGACGTCGCCGTCGACCAGGGCGAGCGGCTGGTGGCCCAGGCGTCCCGGTTCGGCCGGGCCGACCTCAGCCGCGCCGCCGACCTCGTGGCCGTCGGACTGACCGAGATGCGTGGGGCCACCGCGCCCCGGCTGCTGCTCGAGCTCATCTGTGCACGCGTCCTGCTCCCCGGCGCCGACCACTCCACCCACGGCGTCCAGGCCCGCCTCGACCGGCTCGAGCGGCGCGCCGCGATCACGCTGCCGTCCGACGGCGTCACCGTGCAGGCGCCGACCCCGCCGGCCGCCCAGCCCGCCCCGGCGCCGATCCCCGCCGCCGCGCCCGAGCCGGTGGCCGTGCCGACCC
>NZ_JAURVJ010000183.1 GCF_030655615.1 Nocardioides sp. | reverse complement strand
GGCAACTACGAGATCAACGTCGAGATCATCGACGCCGGCCTCGCCGCTCAGCTCGAGGCGGTCTTCCGCACCGACGAGTCCAACTGCGCGCCGCTCACCAGCGCCGAGTGGGAGACCCGCGACCTGCACCGCAAGTTCACCGAGTTCTTCCTGGCGCCGCTGCGCCCGCTGCTCTAGGACCGCTGTGGGCGTCCGACGGTTCCGCAGCCTCGACGGCGTCAAGGTCTTCGTCACCGGCGCCGCCAGCGGGATCGGCCGGGCGGTGGCCGAGCAGGCGGCCGCCGAGGGGGCCGTGCTGCACCTCACCGACGTGCAGGCCGGGCCGCTCGCCGAGGTCGCCGGCCGGCTCGGGGCGGCGTACGCCGAACCCGTCGACCTCACCGACCACGACGCCGTCGTGGCGGCGACCGACCGGCTCACCGCCGGGCGCGGTCCGATGGACGTCGTCCTCAACGTCGCCGGCATCTCGACGTGGGGGACGGTGTCGAGCCTCGAGCACGACGACTGGCGCCGCCTCGTCGAGGTCAACCTGATGGGCCCGATCCACGTCATCGAGCGGCTCGTGCCACCCATGGTCGACGCCGGTCGCGGCGGCCACCTCGTCAACGTCTCGTCGGCCGCCGGGGTCATCGGGATGCCGTGGCACGCGGCCTACAGCGCCTCGAAGTTCGGGCTGCGCGGAGTCTCCGAGGTGCTCCGCTTCGACCTGCGCCCGCACGGCATCGGCGTCAGCCTCGTCGTCCCGGGCGGGGTCGCGACGCCGCTGACCAACACGGTGCGGATCGCAGGCGTCAACAAGGAGAGCCCGGCCTTCCGCCGAGCCCACGCCGGGTTCCGGCGCCGCGCGGTGACGCCCGAGCAAGCGGCGTCGGCCATCTGGGACGGCGTACGACGCAACCGCTACTGGGTCTACACCTCGCCCGACGTGCGCGCGATCCACGCGGTGCAGCGGCACGTCCCCCTCGCCTACACGCTCGCGATGCGGGCGATGAACCGCGCCGCCAACCGGGCGCTGCCCGACGTCGAGCGTGCCCGGCGGGTGGGGCCGTGAGCGCCCGGGTCGCGCCGGGGCGCGGCCCCGCCGTGAGGGCGTTCGCGGCGCTCGCGGGCCGCCGGGTCGGTACGGCGCCGCCCGCGGTCTTCCTCACCCTCGGCCGTCACCAGCGCGTGTTCTGGCCGTGGCTCGCGTTTGCCGGATCACTGCTCTCGGGCGGTCGGCTGTCACGCGCCGACACCGAGCTGGTGGTGCTGCGGGTGGCCACGCTGTGCGGCTCCGACTACGAGCTGTCGCAGCACCGGCGGATCGCCCGGGCGGCGGGGCTGACCCGTGACGACGTCGACCGGGTCGCCGACGGCCCCGACGCTGCGGGGTGGACGCCGACCCAGCGGCTGCTGCTGCGGGTGGTCGACGCGCTGCACGCCGACGAGGACCTCGACGACGCGACGTGGGCCGAGCTCGTCGCGGCCTTCGACGAGCCGCGCGCCCTGGAGGTGGTCCTGCTCGCCGGGCACTACCGGATGCTCGCCACGGCGCTCCGGACCTTCCGCGTCGAGCCGGACGAGCGGCGCTGACCCGCGCGCGTCCTGCCCGGCCCTCCGGTCCCGCTGTGACACCGTGGACGCGTGCCGGTCTCCACCTTCGACGCCGTCGACCGCAGCGACGGCAGCGTCCTCGGCTCGTTCCCGATGTGCGGCGACGCCGAGGTGCGGGCCGCGCTGCTGCTCGCCCGTGAGGCGTCGCCCGCGTGGGCTTCGGCGTCGGTGGGCGCGCGGTGCCGCATGCTCCGCTCCTGGCGGGGCGAGCTCTGGCGCTCGTCGGCGCGGCTGGCCGAGCTGCTCCACCGTGAGGCAGGGCTCGGCTTCGACGACGCGATGCTCGAGGTGCTGCAGACCGTCGAGCACCTCCGTTGGGTCGAGGGCCACGCGAGCGGCGCTCTCGCGTCGACCTCGGTCTCCCACGGCCTGCTCAGCCCCGAGCTCGGCGCCACCTCGACGTGGGTGCCCGAGGGCGTCGTCGGGGTCGTCGCCTCCGGCCGCCCCTCGCTCTACGCCGCCGCGTCGGCCGTCGCCTGCGCCCTCGCCGCCGGCAACGCCGTCGTCGTGCAGCCCAGCGGCCGGCTGACCGCGACCCTCGCGGCCTACGTCGAGGCGTTCGCCGTCGCCCACCCCGACGCTCCCGCCGGCATCCTGCAGGTCCTGACGGGCGACGACGCCACGGCCGTGACCCTGGCCGGCACGCCGCTCGACCGGGTCTGCTTCCTCGGCTCCCCGGTCGCCGGGGTGCGCGTGAGCACCGCCGCCGCCCGCGCCCTCGTGCCCGTCACCGTCGTGCCCGTCGTCGCGCCGGTGACCCTCGTCGCCCCCGACGCCGACCTCGACGCCGCAGCCGCGGCCGTGGCGGAGCTGGCGCGATCCGGCCGCGGTGACGACGAGCCCGGCCCCGAGGTCTTCGTCGCGCCGTCGGTGCTCGACGACTTCACCGAGGCGCTGCGCCTGGCCGGGGCCGGGTCGACGGCCCGGCGCGGGGTCCTCGCCCGGGCGATGGGTCGCCGTACGGGCCCGGCTGAGCTCGCCGCCCCCGTCGGCGCGGTCAGGGTCCAGAGCGCTCCGGGCTTCGAGGTGCTGGTCGAGCGCCTCCAGGGCCACCCCTCGGCCCAGGTCGCGGTCCACTCCGCGCGCCACGGCCGGCACCTCGCCGAGCTGCTGACCGCCGCCGAGATCACCGTCAACGTCCCCGCCGCCACCGCCGGCGAGCTGCCCCGCGCCGCGCTCGGCTCTCGCGGCTACGGCCCGTTCGCGGGCGAGAACGGCCTCCGCACCTTCGCCCGCACCCGCACCACGACCGCCAAGCGGCGGCTGCCGGTCCCCGTCGCCCCCGTCGAGCTCCTCCTCGCCACCCCGGCCGGCCGGGTCGCCACGCGGCTGCTGCTCCACGTGCGGCACTCGCTCGACTGAGCCGCCGTCGTCGACGTGCCTCGTGTGGTGGCGTCGGGTGGGTCGGCTGTGGGGATCTCGACCCGCCGGGCCGTAGCCGGCCCGTCGGCTCGATCACCGTGGAGCGAGGACACAGTGGCGCCGTCCGTGTCGGGACCTCCGCAGCCGTACCTAGGCCGACCCGATCACCGTGCCGGGGAGGGGTCCACGTCCGGCTCGCCCCCAGGTTGTCGGTGGTCGCGTCTACGCTCGAGTCATGCGTCCTGTCACCGACCTCGAGCGCCGTGTCGCCCCCTTCAAGGTCATCTCCGACTACTCACCGTCCGGCGACCAGCCGGCGGCGATCAAGGAGATCACCCACCGGGTCGAGGGGGGCGTGCAGGACGTCGTGCTCCTCGGTGCGACCGGCACCGGCAAGACCGCGACGGTCGCGTGGGTGGCCGAGCAGGTGCAGCGCCCGATGCTGGTGCTCCAGCCCAACAAGACGCTCGCGGCGCAGTTCGCCAACGAGCTGCGGCAGCTGTTCCCCGACAACGCGGTCGAGTACTTCGTCTCCTACTACGACTACTACCAGCCCGAGGCCTACGTCCCCCAGACCGACACCTACATCGAGAAGGACTCCTCGGTCAACGAGGAGGTCGAGCGGCTGCGCCACTCGGCGACCAACTCGCTGCTGACCCGGCGCGACGTGATCGTGGTCTCGACGGTCTCGTGCATCTACGGCCTCGGCACCCCCCAGGAATACGTCGACCGCATGCTGCGGCTGCGCGTCGGCGAGGAGCGCGACCGCGACTCGATCCTGCGCCAGCTGGTCGAGATCCAATACACACGCAACGACATGTCTTTCACCCGTGGCACCTTCCGGGTGCGCGGCGACACCCTCGAGATCTTCCCGGTCTACGAGGAGCACGCCGTGCGCATCGAGTTCTTCGGTGACGAGATCGAGCGGCTGATGACGCTCCACGCCGTGACGGGCGAGGTGCTCACCGAGGACAAGGAGCTCTACGTCTTCCCGGCCACCCACTACGTCGCAGGTCCGGAGCGGATGGAGCGGGCGATCCGCGGCATCGAGGCCGAGCTCGAGGAGCAGCTCGCGACGTTCGAGCGCCAGGGCAAGATGCTCGAGGCCCAGCGGCTGCGCATGCGCACGACCTACGACATCGAGATGATGCGCCAGGTGGGGTCCTGCGCCGGCATCGAGAACTACTCGATGCACATGGACGGCCGCACCCGCGGCTCCGCGCCCAACTGCCTGCTCGACTACTTCCCCGAGGACTACATCGTCGTCGTCGACGAGTCCCACGTCGCGGTCCCGCAGATCGGCGGCATGTACGAGGGCGACATGTCCCGCAAGCGCAACCTCGTCGACCACGGCTTCCGGCTCCCGAGCGCGATGGACAACCGGCCGCTGCGCTGGGAGGAGTTCCTCGAGCGGATCGGCCAGACGATCTACCTGTCCGCCACCCCCGGCAACTACGAGCTCGACAAGGTCGAGGGCGACGTGGTCGAGCAGATCATCCGCCCGACCGGCCTCATCGACCCCGAGGTGGTCATCCGCCCCACCAAGGGCCAGATCGACGACCTCATCCACGAGATCCGCACCCGCGCCGACAAGAACGAGCGGGTCCTCGTCACCACCCTGACCAAGAAGATGTCCGAGGACCTCACCGACTACCTCCTCGACGCCGGCATCCGCACCCGCTACCTCCACTCCGAGGTCGACACCCTGCGCCGCATCGAGCTGCTGCGCGAGCTGCGGATGGGTGAGTACGACGTCCTCGTCGGCATCAACCTGCTCCGCGAGGGTCTCGACCTGCCCGAGGTGTCGCTGGTCTCGATCCTCGACGCCGACAAGGAGGGCTTCCTCCGCTCCGACAAGTCGCTCATCCAGACCATCGGCCGCGCGGCCCGCAACGTCTCCGGCCAGGTGCACATGTACGCCGACAAGATCACGCCCTCCATGGAGAAGGCGATCGACGAGACCAACCGGCGTCGCGAGAAGCAGGTCGCCTACAACACCGCCCACGGCGTCGACCCGCAGCCGCTGCGCAAGAAGATCGCCGACATCACCGAGATGCTGCAGCGCGACAACGAGGACACCCAGGCTCTGCTCCAGACCTGGGCCGGCACGGCCGCCAAGGGCCGGGCCGGAGGGGCGAAGGCGCGCCAGACCGTCCCGGTGCTCGGCGAGAAGGCCTCCGGCCACCACGCCAAGGACCTCGCGGGCCTGCCCAGCTCCGAGCTCGCCCTGCTCATCCAGGACCTCACCGACCAGATGAAGCAGGCCGCCGTGGAGCTGCAGTTCGAGCTCGCAGCGCGCCTCCGCGACGAGATCAACGACCTCAAGAAGGAGCTCCGCCAGATGATGGAGGCGACCAAGTGAGTCTGGTCGCTCCGGGGCGGCTCGCTCCGCGGTCCCGCTGGTCTCTCGGAGGGCTGCCGCGACGTGGGCGGGCGGGGCCGACCGGACCGGGGGCCGCCCCTCCGCTCTGCGCGCCCTGTGGCCCGGTCGTGCTCGGATAGGGGCGCCGGGCGCCCAGTTCGCGCGCCCTGTCAACAGACGGGGTCCCCGGGACGTTGTCACAGGAGTCGGTACCACCACCGACCCTGGATCCGTCCCGGAAGGCCCCATCATGCGCTCGCTCACCCGCGCCCTGCTCGTCCCCACCGTCCTGGCCGCCGTCGCGGCCGGCGCCTCCCTGACCACCGGCGTCTCGGCCACCGCCGCCGACGCCCCCGACCGCAGTGCCGTCGCCTCGGCGCGCGCCGGGAAGTACACCGCGACCATCAAGGCCAGCCGCGTCTCGCTCGACGTCGGCGAGCGGCTCGTCCTCTCCGGCAAGGTCGCCCCGGCCAAGCGCGGCACCGTCGTCAAGCTGCAGAAGCGGCTCGAGGGCCGCACGTGGGTCGCCGAGGCGACCCTGCGCACCACCGCGTCCGGCGCCTACTCCTACAACGACCGCCCGACCACCGCCGGCAAGCGGACCTACCGGGTCGTCGTACCCGCGACGCCGGGGCGGGCCAAGGGCACGAGCAAGCCGGTCGCCGTCACGCTGTTCCGGTGGCAGGACCTCACCCTGGTCAAGTCGCGCGCGGGCAGCGCGACCCGGGTCACGACCTCGATCGCCGTCAACGGGGCGACCTATGCGCGCGGGCTCGCCGGCTACACCTCCTACGACGAGGGCTTCGTCGACTGGAACTTCGCCCGGCGCTGCACCTCGCTGCGCGCCCGGTTCGGCAACGGTGACGAGTCGGCCGACACCGCCACCGCCAACATCCAGCTGGTCGTCGACGGCACCCCCGTCTTCACCGACTCGTTCGGCCTCACCGAGTCCACCGTCCAGACCATCAACGTGACCAACGCGTTCCGCGTCGCGTTCAAGTGGACGTCGAGCAACGTGACCGGCACGCCGGAGAACCAGTCCGGCGCGGAGGCCGTGATGGCGGTGCCGCTCGTGCGCTGCAGCTTCTGATGCCGTCGAGGCCCCACCGACGCGGCGGCGGCGTCGCGCTCCTGGTGCTCGTGCTGCTCGTCGTCGGGGCACTCGTCGCCCCGGCGCCCGGGAGCGCGTCCGACGCTGCCGTCCGTGCAGGCGACCGTCGAGACGCCCGGCGGAGCGTGACCGTCGCGGTCGACCGCACCCAGGTCGAGGTCGGCCGGGTCCTGGTGGTCCGCGGCCGGGTCACGCCCGCGGTCGCTCGCACCCTCGTCAAGGTCCAGAAGCAGCTCCGGACCGGCGGCCGGTGGGTCACCGAGGCGCAGGTCCGCACCCGCGCCGACGGCCGCTACGCCTACCGCGACCGGCCGAGCACGCCCGGCAGGCGGCACTACCGCGTCGTGGTCCCCGCGACCGCGCGGCACGAGCGACTGCGGACCCGAGCGCTCACCGTCACCGTCTACCGCGCGCACTTCCTGGCCGACCTGCCGGTGCAGGTCCAGGAGTCGACGACCGCGGGCTCGGCGACGATCGACGGCACCACCTATCCACACTCCTCCGTCGGGGCGGCGGACGTGACCACCGGCTTCGTGCAGTGGCGGGTCGCCCGGCGCTGCCGCGGCATTCGCTTCGCGATGGGTGCGGCCGACGACAGCGCGGCCGGGTCGAGCGCCCGGACCGACGTCCTGCTCGACGGTCTCTACTACTTCCGGGAGGTCCACGCGGCCGGGGACGTGGCGGCGCCGCGCTACCTCCGCATCGGCACCAAGGAGCGGATCCGGTTCGCGTGGACCTCGCAGGCCGGCGGCGTCGACGCCGCCGGGGCGCGAGCTGTGCTGGCCGACACCGTGGTGTGGTGCGCGTTCTGACCGGTCCCGCCCACCGGCCGGGCGGGTCGTAGTCTGCGGGGAGTGACGACACCCGAGGCGGCCCCGGGCGGCCGCCTCGCCTACGCGATCTGGGGCGTCGGGCTGGCGACTTACCTGGTCGCGGTCTTCCACCGCAGCTCGCTCGCGGTCGCCGGGTTGCTGGCGACCGAGCGGTTCGACATCTCGGCGTCGCAGCTGGCGACGTTCACGATGATGCAGCTCGTCGTCTATGCGCTGATGCAGGTGCCGGTCGGGCTGCTCGTCGACCGCTACGGACCGCGCACGGTGATGCTGACCGGGACGATCGTGCTCACGGCCGCCCAGGCCGGCTTCGCGCTGGCCGAGACCTATCCGGCGGCGCTCGTGGCCCGGCTGTTCGTCGGGATGGGCGACGCGATGACGTTCATCTGCGTGCTGCGTCTGGTGAGCCGGTGGTTCCCGGTCCGCCGGGTGCCGCTGGTCACGCAGCTCACCGGGACGCTCGGCCAGCTCGGCTCCGTGCTGGCCGCGATCCCCATGACGTTCGCCCTGCGCGAGCTCGGCTGGACCGGTGCCTACCTGACGACGGCCTCGCTCGGCGTGGTGCTGACCGTGGCACTCGTGGTGGTGGTGCGCGACGCCCCGGACCAGCGCCGCCTGGTCGGCCCGCGGCTCTCGCTGGCCGCCGTACGCCGCAGCCTCGCCGCGTCCTGGGCCCACCCGGGCACCCGCCTCGGGTTCTGGATGCACTTCACGGCCCAGTTCAGCTCGACGACCCTCGGCCTGCTCTGGGGCTACCCGTTCCTGGTGCAGGGCGAGGGGCTCTCCGAGGGCACCGCCGGGCTGCTGCTCACCCTCATCGTCGTGGCGATCATGTACGCCGGCCCGCTGCTCGGCTACCTGGTCGGCCGCCACCCCTGGCACCGGTCGTCGATGGTGCTCGTCATCGTCTGGGCCATCGTCGCCGTCTGGACGGCCGTCCTGGCGTGGCCCGGCCAGGCACCGCTGTGGCTCCTGGTCCTGCTCACCCAGGTCGTCGGGCTGGGTGGCCCGGCGTCGGTGATCGGGTTCGACCTGGCCCGCACCTCCAACCCCGCGGAGCGGCTCGCCAGCGCGACCGGGATCATCAACCAGGCCGGCTTCGCGGCCAGCCTGGTCCTGGTCGTCGCCGTCGGGCTCATCCTCGACTGGCGCACCCCCGGCGCCTCGACGGACTACACGCCGGAGGCGTTCCGGTGGGCGATGAGCGCGCAGTACGTGCTGTGGGCGATCGGCCTCGTGCAGATCTACCGCTACCGCCACCGGGCCAGGAGGGTCATCGACCGGGCGGCGCTCGAGGCCGGGGCCGCGGTTACATGACCGACACGCCCAGCAATCCCAGCAAGCCCAGCAAGCCCAGCAAGCCAGGGGTCGAGCACACCGACGACGGTCGCTACATCGTGGTCAAGGGTCGCCGCTGGCGCGCCACCGATCCCGCCATCCCGGACGAGCGGCGCGACGAGCTGCAGCACGTGCTGATGGCGTGGCGGCGCGAGGTGCGCCGGACCAAGGGCACCGACGGGGAGCGGCACTCCCGCGACGGCGTGCAGGCGACCAAGGTCGCCCTGGGGGAGCGCGGCACCCCGTGGTGGGAGCAGAGCGACGCCGAGCGACGGGCGCGCTGGGAGGCCGATGTGCCGACCCCCGAGCCGCGGTCGTGACCTGACCGTCCGCCAGTTTTTACCTGGCGGCCGGTGACGTGGCCGGCTGGCTCGGCTTATCGTCGCGCCAGTCCGCGTGCATCGGGGTGCGCGGCGCGCAGAGCGAGGGACGCCGTGGACACCGAGACCGAGGTGACGTCGGAGGTCCCGCTCGCCGTGCGGTCGGTGCCGGAGTTCGCGTGCGCCACCACCGAGGCTGTCCGCCCACGCCGTGAGCGGCCTCGCCGCGTCCGCTCCGAGCGACCGCGCGGAGGGCGGCCCGCGCTCCTGGTGCTGGGCCTGGTGCTCGCCGTGGTGTCGGCCGGCGCGGGTCTGGTCGTCACGACCCGGGACCCGGAGCTGGTCGCGGTCTCGGCCGCGTCGCGACCGGCGGCGGCCGCTCCCGACGTCGTGGCGCCTCCCGCGTCACCCCCGGCCGTCGTGCGCC
>NZ_JAURVJ010000172.1 GCF_030655615.1 Nocardioides sp. | reverse complement strand
GGTCGGCGGGTAAGACGGCGGGCCCGACGGCGGGGGAGTCGACGGTCGCTGGGAGGGCGGCGCCGTGGGGGCCTGCGGAGCGGGTGCTGCGCCGGGCGAGGGACGCACGCCCGTGTGCGGGAAGACGGTCGGGTCCTGCAGGTTGCCGAGCGGGACGGGCCGGTCGGCCCCGGGGAGCTCGGCGGCCGCGAGCAGGGCCGTGCGGAGCGCGTCGGCGTCGGCGTACCGGCCGGCGGGGTCCTTGGCCATGCTGCGCGCGAGGACGTCGTTGACCGCCCGGACGAGCGCGGAGTCGCCGGGCAGGCGGGGGACCGGGTTGTCCTGGTGGGCGAGCGCGATCTGGACGTCGCTGCCCTCGTAGGGCGGGTGGCCGGTCAGCGTCGCCCAGAGCAGGCAGCCGACGGCGTAGATGTCGGAGGAGGCCGACGCGGGCGCGCCGCGGCCGTTCTCGGGGGCGAGATAGCTCCACGTGCCGGCGACCGACCCGGGCCGGGTGAGGCCGTCGTTGCCGGAGCGGGCGATCCCGAAGTCGCAGAGATAGACGTGGGGCTCGGTGGCGTCGGCGTCGCGGACGAGCACGTTGGTCGGCTTGACGTCGCGGTGCACGATCCCGGCCCGGTGGGCGTCGTCGAGGGCGTCGGCGACCTGGGCGCAGACGGCCAGCGCGTCGGCGGGGGCCATCGGACCGCGTTCGTGGAGGTAGGCGCCGAGGTCGCCGCCGGCGACGAACTGGGTGGCGATGTAGGGGCAGTCGTCCTGGGTGCCGTAGTCGTAGATCGCGATCACGTGCGGCGAGGCGAGGCGAGCGAGCGTGGCCGCCTCGCGCTCGAACCGCAGCCGGAACTCCTCGGCGCCGCCGAGCTCCATCGCGACGACCTTGAGGGCGACCCGGCGCCCGAGGCCGGTGTCGGTCGCGCCGAGCACGACGCCCATGCCGCCACGGCCGATGACGTCGTCGATGCGGTAGCGGCCGAAGACCTGACCGACCTGGGGGAGTGCCACGGACCGTCCTTACCCCGAACATCGGCGGTCGACCCTCCTGGCGGGGCCGACCGCGCGACATTCTGCCTGAGCGGGGCCGGGAACGAGGGAGCACTACGCTCGTGGCCCGTGAAGACCCTCGTCATCGGCACCGGCGGCCGCGAGCACGCGCTGGCCCGGGCGCTCTCCCTGGACCCGGCGGTCACCGAGGTGCACTGCGCTCCGGGCAACCCCGGGATCGCCGCCGTCGCCACGCTGCACGACGTCGACCCGCTCGACGGCGAGGCCGTGGCCGCGCTCGCCGACGTGCTCGGGGTCGACCTCGTGGTGGTCGGTCCGGAGGCGCCGCTCGTGGCCGGCGTGGCCGACGCGATCACCGTGCGCGGCATCCCGGTTTTCGGGCCGAGCGGGGCCGCCGCCCGGCTCGAGGGGTCGAAGGCTTTCGCCAAGGAGGTGATGGCCGCGGCCGGCGTACCCACCGCCGCGGCCCGCGTCTGCACCACGCCCGAGGAGGCGGCCGCCGCGCTCGACGAGCTCGGGGCGCCCTACGTCGTCAAGGACGACGGGCTCGCGGCTGGCAAGGGCGTGGTGGTCACCGACTCGCGCGACGAGGCGCTGGCTCACGCCGCCGGCTGCGAGCGGGTGGTGATCGAGGAGTTCCTCGACGGTCCCGAGGTGTCGCTCTTCGCGATCACCGACGGGCGCACGGTCTATCCCCTGCAGCCGGCGCAGGACTTCAAGCGCATCGGCGACGGCGACGTGGGCCCCAACACCGGCGGCATGGGCGCCTACACCCCGCTGCCCTGGGCTCCGGCCGACCTCGTCGTCGAGGTGCTGCGCGACGTCCTGCAGCCCACCGTCGACGAGATGGCCCGTCGTGGCACCCCGTTCGCGGGGCTGCTCTACGCCGGGCTCGCCCTCACCTCGCGCGGCCTCAAGGTGGTGGAGTTCAACGCCCGCTTCGGCGACCCGGAGACCCAGCCCCTGCTCGCCCTGCTCGACGCACCGCTGCTGCCGCTGCTCCTCGGCGCCGCGACCGGCACCCTCGCCGACGTGCCGCCGCCCGCGTGGAAGCCCGGCGCCGCCGTCGGCGTCGTGATGGCCTCGGCCGGCTACCCCGCGACCTCGTCGGCGGGCGACGTGATCACGGGCGTGGCCGCCGCCGAGTCGCTCGACCACGTCCACGTCATCCAGGCCGGCACAGCCCTGTCGGCGGGCGACCTCGTCACCGCTGGGGGCCGGGTGCTCGCCGTCGTCGCGACCGGCGGGTCGCTCGCGGAGGCCCGCGCGGCGGCGTACGGCGGCGTGGCCGCGATCTCGTTCGACGGCGCCCAGCACCGCACCGACATCGCCGCCGGGCGGTGACGTGACCCGGTTCGAGGTCGGCAGCAGCCTCGTCAAGCGCGAGGTCTGGGACGGCCGCGTCTGGCTGAGCCTCCCGGTCACGGTGCTCGCCGACGACGGCACGGTGCTCGCAGTCACGCTCGAGGACGGGGCGGCGTTCACCTTCGACGACGAGGAGCCGGTGCACCCGTGGTCCGGCCGCACCCGTGGACCGGACCGACCGTGCTCCAGCTGTGGCGGCCCGACGACTGGTGCTCGGTCTGGAAGTTCTTCGAGGACGGCCTCTTCGCCTGCTGGTACGTCAACTTCGAGCGCCCCGTCGTCCGCACCGCCGACGGCATCGACACCGACGACCTCGAGCTCGACCTCGTCGTGACGCCCGACGGTCGCCGTACCTGGAAGGACGTCGAGCACCTGCACGCCCGGCTGGCCGAGGGCCGCTTCGCCCTCGACGACCTCTCCCACGTGCTCGAGGCGGCCGCCGAGGTCACCGACCGGCTCGACCGCGACGACCGCTGGTGGGCTCCCTGGGACGACTGGACGCCGTCGGTCCCGCCAGCACCGTCGGGGTAGTCCCTGACGTAGATCAGGGTTCGAGGGCTCAGAACCTTGATTTACGTCAGGGACTACCGCGCCTGAGAGACTGGGACCCGTGACCGTCCCCAACGTCCTGGCCACCCGCTACGCCGGCGCCGACCTCGCCGAGATCTGGTCGCCCGAGCACAAGATCGTGCTCGAGCGGCAGCTGTGGATCGCGGTGCTCAAGGCCCAGCGCGACCTGGGCGTCGACGTGCCCGATGGTGTCGTCGAGGCCTACGAGGACGTGGTCGGCAAGGTCGACCTCGCCTCGATCGCCGAGCGCGAGCGGGTCACGCGCCACGACGTCAAGGCCCGCATCGAGGAGTTCAGCGCCCTCGCCGGCCACGAGCACGTCCACAAGGGCATGACGTCGCGCGACCTGACCGAGAACGTCGAGCAGCTCCAGGTCAAGCAGTCCCTCACGCTGCTGCGCGACCGGGCCGTGGCCACCCTCGCCCGGCTGGCCCGCCTCGCGGCCGAGCACGAGACCACCGTGATGGCCGGGCGCTCCCACAACGTCGCCGCGCAGGCCACGACCCTCGGCAAGCGCTTCGCGACGATCGCCGACGAGATGCTGATCGGCGTCGAGCGCGTCGAGGAGCTGCTGGCCCGCTACCCGCTGCGCGGCATCAAGGGCCCGATGGGCACCGCCCAGGACATGCTCGACCTCCTCGACGGCGACGAGGCCCGGCTCGACGAGCTCGAGCAGCGCGTGGCCGGTCACCTGGGCTTCGACCGCGTGCTGACCAGCGTCGGCCAGGTCTATCCCCGCAGCCTCGACTTCGACGTGCTCAGTGCGGTGGTCCAGCTCGTCGCCGGTCCCTCCAACCTGGCGACCACGATCCGGCTGATGGCCGGCAACGAGATCGTCACCGAGGGCTTCAAGGAGGGCCAGGTCGGCTCGTCGGCCATGCCCCACAAGATGAACACCCGCTCCTGCGAGCGCGTCAACGGCCTCGCGGTCGTCACCCGCGGCTACCTCTCGATGGTCGGCGAGCTCGCCGGCGACCAGTGGAACGAGGGCGACGTCTCCTGCTCGGTCGTCCGCCGGGTGGCCCTGCCGGACGCGTTCTTTGCCGCCGACGGGCTGTTCCAGACCTTCCTCACGGTGCTCGACGAGTTCGGGGCGTTCCCGGCGGTGATCCAGCGCGAGCTCGACCGCTACCTGCCGTTCCTCGCCACGACCAAGGTGCTGATGGCCGCCGTGCGCAACGGCGTCGGCCGGGAGGCCGCCCACGAGGCGATCAAGGAGGCCGCCGTCGGCACGGCGCTCGCGATGCGTCAGGGCCAGGCCGGCAACGACGTCTTCGCCAAGCTCGCCGCCGACGAGCGGCTCGGCCTCACCTCCGACCAGCTCGCGAGCCTGGTCGCCGACCCGATCACCTTCACCGGCGCCGCGGTCGCCCAGACCCAGGCGGTCTGTCGCCGCGTGGCCGAGGTGGCCGCACGGCTGCCCGACGCGGCGGCGTACTCGCCCGGCGCGATCCTCTAGCCCCGGCCTGGCGCTACCCGAGCCTGGCCAGCAACGCGACCAGCGTCGCTCGCTCGGTCGCGGAGAGCGGGGCCAGCACCTCGACCTGCACCCCCTGCAGCAGGGCGTCGAGGCGCTCGAGCCGGTCGGCGCCGTCGGGCGTCACCGTGACGACGTTGCGGCGGCGGTCCTGGTGGTCGGGCTCGCGGGTGGCGAGGCCGAGGGCCACCAGGTCGTTGACGGTGGCGACGACGTCGCTGCGGTCGATGGCGGTGAGGCGCCCGAGGTCGGCCTGGCTCTGGGGGCCGTGCTCGTCGAGCGCGGCCAGCAGCCGGAAGTGGTAGCCCCGGAGGCCCTCGGCCCCGAAGGCCTCGCCGAGCAGCCGCTGGGCCCGGGCGTGGGCGCGGGAGAGCAGCCAGGTGGGCTGCCCGGCGACCCGCCGCAACGTCGTCATCGCGCCATCGTAGGACTTGTGGGTGCGACCAACGGTCTCTATTGTTGGTGACACCAACGATTCGAGGAGGGGCCATGACGACACCGTTCGGACCGCAGCTGGTCGGAGAGACGGAGAAGACGCTGGGGGCGGTGCTGCGCCGCCACCTGCTCGTCGTACGGCTGAGCGAGCCGGAGTGGGTGACGCTGCGCCTGGCCGACCAGGTCGACGCGACCAGCGCCGACCACCTCGCCACCACCGTCGCCGACCGCGCCCACTTCGAGCAGGCACCGGCGCTTGTGGCCGGCCTCACCGCGCGCGGGCTCCTGGCCGGCGGTCGGCTGACCGCGGAGGGGCGGCGGCTGGCCGACGAGGTGCAGGCCGCGATCGGCACCGACACCCGGAGCATCTGGGAGGGCCTCGACGAGGCCGACGTGGCCGCCGCGACCCGTGTGCTCAACGAGGTGGTCGCCCGCGCGCGGCGCGTGTGACGCTCGGCTCGCGCTTGCCGCTCCGCGGTCGCCGTCCGTCACGATGGAGACCATGACCGCCCCCGTCACCGTCGCCATCACGCGGCACCTGCCGAACGGCCACGAGCCCGAGATGATGAGCTGGCTCAACGCCGGCATCGCCCTGGCCGAGAAGTTCCCCGGGTTCCTGGGCGCGGGCTGGGTGCGCACCGAGGCGGACTCGGAGGAGTGGCACATGCTCTACCGCTTCGCCGACCAGCAGTCGCTGGACCAGTGGGAGCACTCGCCGCAGCGCCAGTGGTGGCGCTCGGCGGCGTCCGGGCTCGGCGTGGTCGAGGCGCGGGTCGAGAAGCGCACCGGCATCGAGGGCTGGTTCGACGTGCCCGCCTCGACCGTCCTCGAGTCCGGCGCCCCGGCGCCGACGCCCCCGCCGCGGTGGAAGCAGGCGTGCACGATCTTCCTCGTGTTCTTCCCGCTCAGCGTGGCGGCCAACTACCTGTCGCGCGAGCTCCTCGCCGACGTCGTGCTGCCGCTGCGGGTGCTGGCGACGGTGCTGGTGATGACGCCGCTGATGACCTACCTGTTCCTGCCGTGGATCACGCGTCGGCTGCAGTGGTGGCTGCAGGGGCAGCCGCCGCCGTGGCGCGCGTGACCAGCGCCGCGACCAGTGCGAGCGAGAGGACGGCGATCGCCGTCAGCAGCGACGCGCGCAGCCCGGCGAGCTGGAACACCGTCACGAGCATCGCCGCGCCGAGGGCCGAGCCCAGCCGCTGACCGGTCTGCACCGCGCCCCCGGCCGCACCACCCATCCGCGGGGGTACGTCGGCCAGCGTCAGCGTCAGGTTGGGCGAGACGACCGCGCCGCCGCCGAGTCCCGCGAGCAGCAGGGCGGGCAGGAGCGCCCACCACAGCTGCCCGTCGGCCCGGCCGGGCACGAGCAGGGCGACCAGGAGCACGCCGGCGCCCATGGTGACCAGGGCGCCGATCGTGAGGGGACGGCCGACCGTCGTCACCACCCGGCCGGCCAGCGGCGACGAGATGGCCGAGCCGACGGCGAAGGGCGTGATGAGGAGACCGGCGTGCAGCGGCGGGAAGCCGCGGTCGTCCTGAAGCCAGACCGACAGCACCAGCAGGACCCCGGTGAACCCGGTGAAGTAGAGCGTGCCGACCGCCAGTCCACCGGCGTACCCCGGCGTGCGACGCAGCAGCGCGACGTCGAGCAACGGTGTCCGGTGCTGGCGGCGCAGCCGGTGCTCCCACCGCACGAACGCGGTCGCGAAGACCGGCACTCCGAGCAGCAGCAGCAGGGGGAGCCGCTGGCCGCCCTCGAGGTTGACGATCGGGTAGAGGAGGCACAGCACGGTGGCCCCGAGCAACAGCGCGCCGGGGACGTCGATGTGCTCGCGCCCGGTCGAGTCCAGGTCACGGCCCGGCACGAGGCGCAGGATCCCGACCAGGGCGACCAGGCCGATCGGCACGTTGACCAGGAAGAGCCAGCGCCAGCCGTCGTCCTCGCCGGCGACCGCGATGATGGCGCCGCCGAGCACGGGTCCCGTGGCCGAGGCGATCGACACGGTCAGTCCGAACATGCCGAACGCTCGACCGCGCTCGGCGCCGCGGAAGAGGACCTGGATCAGCCCGGAGTTCTGCGGCGTGAGCAGCCCGGCCGACGCGCCCTGGGCGAGCCGCGCCAGCACGACCAGCTCAGCCGAGGGCGCGAGGCCGACGGCGGCGCTGGACGCGACGAACAGGCCGAGACCGATGACCATCAGCCGGCGCCGGCCGTAGGCGTCGCCGAGGCGACCGCCCGCGACCAGCGTCAGGCCGAAGGTCAGCGCGTAGCCCGAGACCACCCACTGGATCGTCGACGCCGAGGTGTCGAGGCCGGTGCGCATCGACGGCACCGCGACGTTGACGATCGTGACGTCGAGCAGCGACATGAAGCCGACGACGAGCGAGACCCAGAGGATGCGCCAGCGCCGCGGATCGGGGACGTAGACCTCGTCGGGCCCACTCCCGGTGCCGTGCTCGGTCTCGGTCTCGTCCTGCGGCACCGGCGTTCTGCTCCTAGAGGTCGAGCGGGCGGAGCACCCGGTTGATGCCGTGCGCCACCTGCTTGTTGCCGCGGTTGATGTCGAGCAACGGCAGCACGGCCCGCGGGTCGAGGTCGTCGCGGTCGGCGTCGGCGAGACGGACGGTCAGCCGGTCCTGCCGTACGCCGATCGTCCCACCCTGCGCGGTGGGCACCGCGGCCGACTGCTCGGCGGCCGCCAGGACCTTCGGTGACGTCAGGGTCTTGCCCACGACCACGTGGTAGAGCAGGACGGCCTCGAGCGTGTCGATGTCGCCGGTGAGCGCGGCGACGCGCTTGAACACGGCCTTCTCGCGCTTCGGGGTCTTGCCGACCAGGTCGGTCACCAGGCGCTGGAAGGCGCGGTCGGTCGGCAGGAACACGGTGAGACGCTGCTTGCCCTGGGTGATGAGCCCGAGGGGGCTGTCCGGCTTCTCGGCCAGGACGGCGAGCACGGCGGCCTCGACGATGTCGAAGTCGCCCCAGGTGGAGTCGAACGCGACGCCGTCGGCGCCGAGCACCTTGACGAGCGGCTTGTTGCCCGGGGCCCGGGACGAGGTGTCGGCCACGGCGGGGCCGGCGGCGGTGACGGCGGTCAGGGCCAGCGAGCCGGCGACGGTGGCGGCGAGGGTGGCGAGACGACGGGACATTTGAGGTCCTTCCGGATGGGCGGGCCGCCCGGTGCGCCCCGCGGCCCTCCGAACGTAGGAGGACCTCGTGTGAGGTGCCTCACCCCGAAGGGAGGCCGCCTCAGGCGCGGGCGTCGCCGCCCCAGTTGGCCAGCTTGGTCGCCACGGTGTGGAGGTCGGCGCGCCAGACGTCCTCGGGCCCGGGCGGGATCATGTCGTCCCACTCCATGGCCGGCGAGCCGAGCACGCCGGTGAGACGGGAGGTCCGGCCGAAGAACATGACGTGGAGGTGGGAGCCGCCGTCGCCCCACCGGTTGACGTGGACGCGGCCGATGTGGGGGAGGTTCTCGACGATCCGCGCGAGCCGGTTGGTGATCCGGCCGAGCTGGGAGGCGGTCTCGTCGTCGAGGTTGCCGAGGTCGAGGTGCTCGCGCGGGTGCAGGGTGAGGACGACGGGGAGACCGGACGGGGAGCCCTGGTGGGTGAGCACCCACACCTCGTCCTCCCAGACGACGCGCTCCGGGTCGAACCCGGCGCAGGCGCCGCACGGCTTGTCGTCGCTCTCGCCGTAGCGGGCCGGGTCGTCGGACGGGGGTGCGACCACCTTGGGCGTGAGGGCGCCGTCGACGACCTCCCACGGGAAGATCTCCCAGGCCGACGTGGGCGAGATCGGCAGTCGGCCGTCGGGTCCGACGGCGGCGACGATGCGTGCGTAGACGTCCTCTGCAGGCTCCGGCATGGCCACAGCCTGCCACCCGGAGGAGTAGGTCCGACGCGAGGGTCATCCCCGATGACGTGAGCGTGTCGCCGTGTGAGCGTGGAGGACATGACCCTTCTCTCTCGGACCACCACGCTGCTCGCCGCCCTCGTCCTGGGCCTGGCGGGCCTGCTGTTCACCGCGGGCGCGGCCTCGGCCGTCACCCAGGCCAGCGCCGAGTCGGCGTTCAGTGCCGCCGGCATCACCTGGTCGTCGTCGGGTGGGTGCACGACCCAGAGCAACTCGACCTGCACGTCGTTCTCCGGCCTGCGGCAGGACTCCGTCGACGGCGCGCGCACCCTCAAGAGTGCGAGCGGCTGCGCCCTCAACATCACCGGTGGCACCGAGGTCGGCCACGCCGGCGGCACCTACAGCCACGGCACCGGCTACAAGCTCGACTTCACCCACAGCACCTGCCTGACGAGCTGGATCCACAACACCTACAGCTACCAGGGGCTGCGCGGCGACGGTGCTCCGCTCTACAAGGCGGGCTCCGGCAACCTCTACGCCGACGAGGGCAACCACTGGGACGTCACCTTCTACACCTGCGGCTGCTGAGCAGAACCGCCGCGGCGCGCCGTCCTCACGATTGAAACTCGACCGGGGGGCTCGACTAAGATCGGGCCATGCGCACGCTCGACACCCTGGCCCTGCCGACTCCCGAGGGAGCCGAGGTCGTCATCCCCGCGCCCGGCTCGGGGCCCGGCAACTGGTCGGGGGCGGCGAGCGCGGTCCTGGTCGACGGCACCTTCTGGCTGACCTGGCGCGTACGCCGGCCGCTCACCGAGGGCCGCGGCGTCACCGTGGTCGTGGCGTCGTCCACCGACGGGGTGCGCTTCGAGGAGGTCGCGGTCGTCCACCGCGACGCGTTCGGCTGCGAGTCGTTCGAGCGGCCGGTGCTGGTGCCGGTGCCCGGCGTCGGCTGGCGCCTCTACCTCTCGTGCGCGACCTACGGCTCCAAGCACTGGTGGGTCGACAGCCTCACCGCCGCGACCCCCGCCGACCTGCCCCAGGGCGAGCGCCAGGTCGTGCTCCCCGGCGACGCCGGTGCCGACGGGGTGGCGGTCAAGGACCCCGTCATCACCCACGACCCCTCGCGCCTCGAGGGCTGGGACATGTGGCTGTGCTGCCACCCCCTCACCGACCCCGGCCACGAGGACCGGATGACCACGCGCCACCTCACCTCGGCCGACGGCCTCGTGTGGACCGACCGCGGAGAGGTCCTCGCCGGCCGCCCCGGCACCTGGGACCAGCGCGGTGCCCGCGTCACCGCCGTCCTGCCCTCCGCCGCAGGCCAGCCGCTGCGCGTCCTCTACGACGGGCGCGCCGACGCCGCGTCCAACTGGCACGAAACCACCGGCCTGGCCGTCTGGGACGGCGAGCGACTCGTCGCCGACGACACCGTCGACCCGATCGCCTCGCCCGACTCCGACGGTGCGTGGCGCTACGCCGCCGCCGTCCCGCTGCCCGACGGCCGCACCCGCTTCTACGTCGAGGCCGCCCGCCCCGACGGCGCCCACGACCTCGTCACCGTCGTCCGCTAGTTGGCTAGTTCCCTGGGTCGCTGGGTCGCTGGGTCGCCAGTGGGTGGGGTCGTCCGTCGCGTTGACCTGATCCTGCGGTGGTTTCGACTCGCCTGACGCGGGTTCGTTCCTCACCCGCGTCGCTCGCTCAACCTTCGCTCGCCACGCGCCGGGCTCGTTCCTCGCCCGCCGCTACTCGCTCGCCACGCGCCGGGCTCGTTCCTCGCCCGCCGCTGCTCGCTCGTCGAAGGACCCGCGGGAGACCGGCGAGAGCCAGTCGCTGAAGTCCTCGCCGGTGAGGTCGGACAGCAGGGCGATGTCGTCGGCGAAGACCTGGATGAGCTCGGCGCGCTGCGCCTCGTCGAGGTGGGGGCGGTGGGTGTCGCGGCCGCTCAGCTGTGTGACGAGGGGTACGGCGGCGCGTCGCCACACCTCCGGCGGGGCGAACTGCGCCAGCGTCGCGCCCGCGCGGACCACGGGACCGAGGGTGCGGGTGCGCCAGCCGGGCTCGGCGTAGGACCGGGCGTTGTCGCGGGGGATCGAGGCGACCTGGCCCTCGCGGATGCCGAGGAAGCGGCAGGCGGTGTCGACGGCCACGGCGGGCTCGTCGACGAGGGCGCGGTAGCGCATCACCAGCACCTGCTCGCGCGGCACGTGGTCGAGGAGGTGCTGGAGCTGCTCGCCGTAGAGGCCGAGCTCGCGGTAGCGCCAGAACGGCGCGTAGCCGTGCTCGACGCGGGCGTCCTGCATCTCGAAGGCCCGCCGGAAGTCGGGCTCGCGCTCGAGGCCGTCGGACCACAGGTGCATCCAGTTGCTGTAGGCGCGGTCGACGGGGTCGCGGACGACGGCGATGAGCTTGACGTCGGGGAGTGCCTCGCCGATCCGGCGGTGGGCGCCGCGGCTCCAGAGGTAGAACGGCGTGCTCTCGCCGCGGACCTGGTCGTCACGGGCGCCGCGGAACAGGTCGGCGTAGGCGCGGGCCCGCCAGACCCACTCCTGCTGGGAGTGCCGGTCGCCCGGGCCGTTCCAGTGGGGCGGCGGCGCGTCGTCGCAGAGCCAGTACTTCGGCTCCTTGGGCTGGGTGAGGAACGCGTCGGGGTGCTGGGTCAGGGCCGTGTGCAGCGCGGTCGTGCCGGCCTTGGGTGCCCCGACGATGAGGAAGTCCGGCTGGGGCGTCCGCGGCATCGCACCAGATTAACTGAATCCAGTTACTGATCAATGGCTCGTGCGGGTGAGACCTTCGACGACCCGGGCCTAGGGTGGGCCTGTGCTCAACATCCCGGAGGCCCCGCTCCTCCCCGGCGCCACGCACCTCCACTCCGGCAAGGTGCGCGACCTCTACGAGCTGCAGGACGGGCCGCACGACGGCCACCTGCTGATGGTGGCCAGCGACCGCATCTCGATCTTTGACTTCGTGCTCGCCTCGACCATCCCCGACAAGGGCGAGATCCTCACCCGGATGTCGCTGTGGTGGTTCGACCAGCTGGCCGACCTGGTGCCCGGCCACGTGGTCTCGACCGACGTGCCCGCGTCGGTCGCGGGCCGCGCGGTGGTCTGCGAGCGGCTCGCGATGTTCCCGATCGAGTGCGTGGCACGCGGCTACCTCACCGGCTCCGGCCTCCTCGACTACGCCGCGACCGGCGAGGTCTGCGGCATCACGCTGCCGGGCGGACTGGTCGACGGCAGCCGGCTGCCGGAGCCGATCTTCACGCCGGCGAGCAAGGCCGACCTGGGCGACCACGACGAGAACGTGTCGTACGCCGCCGTCGAGGCCACGGTCGGCGCCGAGACGGCCGCGACCCTGCGCGAGCTGACCCTCGCGGTCTACGCCCGGGCCGAGGGCATCGCCCGCGAGCGCGGCATCATCCTGGCCGACACCAAGCTCGAGCTCGGCCGCCGCCTCGACGCGGCCGGCACCGTCGTGCTCGGCGACGAGGTGCTGACCCCCGACTCCTCCCGGTTCTGGCCGGCCGACGCCTGGACGCCGGGCCGTCCCCAGGCGTCCTACGACAAGCAGATCGTGCGCGGCTGGGCCCTCTCGCCCGAGTCGGGCTGGGACCGCGCGTCCGGCGAGGCGCCGCCACCGCTGCCGCCCGAGGTCGTCGAGCGCACGCGCTCGCGCTACGTCGAGGCCTACGAGCTCCTCACCGGGGAGCGCTGGTAGCCGTGGTCGCTCCCGTGCGCTTCGAGGTGTCCTGCGAGGACGCCTACGACTACCTCGTCGCCCCCGCCAACCGGTCGGAGTGGCAGTCGAGCCTGCGGGGCGTCGACGACGTCGTCGGGATCGACGGGGTGGCCGGTCAGAGCTGGGTCGACGTGACCATGGCCGGCATCCGCCCGTTGATGGAGCTCACCGACGCCGACCGCCCGCACCGCTGGTCCGAGCGCGGCACCTGGCGCGGCTTCCGCGCCACCCTGACGCTCACCTTCACGCCGGTCGGGTCGTTCTGCGACGTCGGTGTCTCGATGCACGTCGCCGCGGCGGGCCTGGCGCGACCGCTCGGCTTCGCGGCCAACCGGGTCGCGCCCTCGACGGTGCGCTCCGACCTGCGGCGCGCCGCCAAGATCCTCGCGCGCCGTTAGTCCGCGGTCCTAGAGCTTCCTCCGGCCCTCGACCACCAGCTCGTCCTCGGGGACGACGTGCCCGGCCGTGCAGCGCACCTCGAGCCGGACGCGCTCGCCGCAGTCGGCGTGGCTGATCGCGAGCTCGCCGCGGGCGCCGGGCACGTGGGCCTGCCCCCACTCGATGAGCGCGACGAGCACCGGCAGGAACGCGTGGCCGCTCGCGGTCAGCACGTACTCGTGGCGCGTCCGCTGGCCCTCCTCGCGGTAGGGCTCGCGGGTGAGCAGCCCGGCCTCGACCAGGCCGCGCAGCCGCTGCGACGCGACGGCCTCGGTCATGCCGGTGCGCTTGACGAGCGCGTCGAAGCGGCGGGCGCCGTAGAAGACCTCGCGCAGCAGGAGCAGCGAGGTCCGGTGGCCGACGACCTGCAGGGTGCGGTCGATCGGGCAGTGGTCGCCGAGGGGTACGTCGCGGCGGTCGGCGAGCGCTCCGGCGAGCTGGACGGGGGGCATGGGCCGATCCTACGACCCTGGCTTGCCAGAACCACAGCCAGCGGGCAGGATGCCTGGCTATGGCAATCCAAAGTCAGCGCACACGCCTCGTGACGCTCGTCCTCGTCGGCTCGGCGTTCCTGTCGGGCATCGACCTGTTCATCGTCAACGTCGCGTTCGACGACATCGGCCGCGACTTCGCGCAGCGCGGGGAGGCGCCCTCGCTTTCGCAGCTCAGCTGGGTCCTCAACGCCTATGCCGTCGTCTTCGCCGCGCTGCTCGTGCCGATGGGTCGCCTGACCGACCGCTACGGCCGCAAGGCCGGGTTCGTCGCCGGTCTCGTGCTCTTCACGGTCGCCAGCGCCGCCTGCGGGTTCAGCACCGACGTGTGGCAGCTGGTCGGGTTCCGCGGGCTGCAGGCCGTCGGGGCCGCGGCGATGACGCCCGCCAGCCTCGGGCTCCTCCTGGCCGCCCTGCCCGTGGAGCGCAAGGCGCCGGCCGCGCGGCTGTGGGCCCTCACGGGGGCGCTGGCCGCCGCGCTCGGCCCGGCCGTCGGTGGCGGACTGGTGCAGCTCTCGTGGCACTGGGCCTTCTGGATCAACCTGCCGATCGGGGTGCTCCTCGTCGTCGGCGCGGTGCGGTTCGTGCCCGACGTGCGCCACAACGCCGGGGCGCCGCGTCCCGACCTCGCCGGTGCCGCGCTCGTCGCCCTCGCCGTGGGTGCCCTCGTGCTCGGCCTGGTGCAGGGCGGCGAGTGGGGCTGGTCGAGCGCCGGGGTCGTCGGGTCGTTCGTGGTCGCGGTCGTGGCCGTCGGCGCCTTCGCCTGGCTCACCACCCACCACGCGTCGCCGGTGATCGACCCGTCGCTGCTGCGGGTGCGGGCGTTCTCGTGGGCCAGCGTCACGACGCTCGTCTTCAACGCCGGTTTCGGCGCCGGCCTGCTCGGCGGGATCCTCTGGATGCAGCAGGTGTGGGGCTACTCGGCGCTCAAGACCGGGCTCGCCGTCGCCCTCGGCCCGCTGCTGGTGCCGGTCACCTCGATCCTCGTGCACCGGGTGCTGCCCCGGGTGCGACCGGGGACGCTGTCGGTGGCCGGCTGCCTGGTCGCCGCAGGCGGCGCCGCCGTCATGGCGACCTCGCTCACCACGACCCCGTCGTACTGGACGACGGTCGTGCCCGGCTGGGCCCTCACCGGCATCGCCGTGGGCCTCGCGATGCCCAACCTCGTCGCCTCCGCGACGTCGGCGCTCCCGCCTGAGCAGGCCTCGACGGGCGGCGGCGTCGTCACGATGGCGCGGCAGGTCGGGCTCGTGCTCGGGGTGAGCGTGCTCGTCGCCATCGTCGGGTCGGGGGTGCCGTCGATCGAGTCGTTCCGGGCCGCGTGGTGGGTCGTGGCCGCGGCGTCGCTGCTCGCTGCCGCGACCGCCACCGCCATCGAGTCCCGTCCGGTGCGGGTGGCCGACCCGGCTCCGGCGACAGCGTGAGGGGGCCTGCTGCCTGACGGCCACCTCGGCGAACGTGGCGCACGTCACCCACGCCCCAGTACGTTGGCCCGCGTGACCGACTTCAACCTGGCCAGCCTCCTCGAGGACACCGCCGCCGCGCACCCCGACCGCGAGGCCCTCGTGTTCGGAGACACCCGGCTCAGCTATGCGCAGGTCGACGGCGCCGCGAACCAGGTGGCCAACCTGCTCGCGTCGCGCGGCATCGAGCACGGGGACAAGGTCGCCCTGAGCTGCCCCAACCTGCCCTACTTCACCATCGTCTACTTCGGCATCCTCAAGGCCGGCGGCACCGTCGTACCCCTCAACGTGCTGCTCAAGGGCCGCGAGGTGGCCTACCACCTCGACGACTCCGACGCCAAGGCCTACTTCTGCTTCGAGGGCACGCCCGAGCTCGCGATCGCCAAGGAGGGCCACGCCGGGTTCGACAAGACCGACGCCTGCGAGCACTTCTTCGTCATCACCGGCGACCCCCAGGCCGACAGCCCCGTCGAGGGCACCGAGACCCTCGGCCAGGCGCTAGCCGAGCAGTCCCCGACGTTCGACACCGTCACCACCGACGAGGACGACACCGCCGTCATCCTCTACACCTCGGGCACCACCGGCCAGCCCAAGGGCGCCGAGCTGCGCCACCGCAACATGCGCGACAACGCGCTCGCCGGCGAGGCCCTGTTCGGAGCGGACGCCGAGAAGCCCGACACCTACCTGTGCGTGCTGCCGCTCTTCCACTCCTTCGGGCAGACCTGCATCCAGAACGGCGCCTTCGCCTTCGGCGGCACCGTCGTGATGCTGCCGCGCTTCGAGGCCAAGGCCGCGCTCGACCTGATGCTGGCCAACGAGGTCTCCTACTTCGCCGGCGTCCCCACGATGTACTGGGGGCTCCTCGGCGCGCTCGAGGAGGGCGTCGACATCAGCTCGATCGCCAAGAACCTCCGCGTCGCGGCTGCCGGCGGATCGGCCCTGCCGGTCGAGGTGCACAAGGAGTTCGAGAAGAAGTTCGGCGTCACGATCCTCGAGGGCTACGGGCTGTCCGAGACCTCGCCGGTCGCCAGCTTCTCCAAGTACGGCGAGGACGTGCGGGTCGGCTCGATCGGCACCCCCATCCCCGGCGTCGAGATGAAGCTGCTCAAGGCCGACAGCTGGGACGAGATCGACGAGGGCGACGACGTCGGTGAGATCGCCATCAAGGGCCACAACGTCATGAAGGGCTACTACGGCCGCCAGGAGGCGACCGACGAGGCCATCCAGGACGGCTGGTTCCGCTCCGGCGACCTCGGCAAGAAGGACGAGGACGGCTGGTACTACATCGTCGACCGGTCCAAGGACATGATCATCCGCGGCGGGTTCAACGTCTATCCGCGCGAGATCGAGGAGCACCTGCTCACCCACCCCGGCGTCTCGCTCGCCGCGGTGATCGGCGTGCCCCACGAGAGCCACGGTGAGGAGATCAAGGCCGTCGTCATCCGCGAGAAGGGCTCCGACCTCACCGAGGAGGAGCTCGTCGCGTGGGGCAAGGAGGAGATGGCCGGCTACAAGTACCCCCGCGTCGTCGAGTTCGTCGACGAGCTGCCGATGACGGCCACCGGCAAGATCCTCAAGCGCGAGCTCTCCTAGGCCGTTCCCTAGGATGCACCTGTGATCGCCAAGACAGCAGGCCTGACGCTCGCCTTCCTGCTGCTCGCGGTCGGCGCGCTGTGGACCTTCCAGGGCCTCGGCTACATCGACGGCAGCGAGATGTCCGGCAGCCGCACCTGGGCGACCATCGGCCCGGTCGTCGCCGGGCTCGGGCTGGCGCTCGGCATCGTGGTGGTGCAGCGCTCCAGGGACCGTTCGTAGCCTGGTGACGTGAGCCAGGACGACGTCGACTACGCGGTCCCGGCGGCGGTCCCGCGGTCGCGGCGCCGGGAGCGGGCGGACGACGCCCCGGCCGACGGGCTCTGGGGCGGTCGGCCGCGCACCTGGCTCAAGGTGGGCTGCTGGGGCCTGGCCGTCGCGCTGCTCCTCGTCCTGCTGCTGCCCCTGGTGACCGTCGACGAGACAGGGTCCGACTCGCCCGAGGCCGCCGTCGCCCAGCTCGTGCAGGGGATCGCCGACACCGACGTGGTCGCGATCATCGGTGCCGTCGACCCCGTGGAGACGCGCGACCCCGACCGGGCCGACGCGGCCTACGACCGCCTCAGCACCCGGCTCTTCCGCCGCGGCGAGGTCGCCCCGCCCGACGTCACCGCCGTCCTGGTGGCGGCCGAGCGGCAGATCAGCGGATCGCCCGACCTGACCGCCGTGGCCACGGTCGCCGCCCTCGAGCTCGAGCTCGACGGGCTCGAGCTGCGGACCCGGCCCGACCCCGGGGGCGCCTCGTCGCGCGCGCAGGTCCTCATCGTCGACGGCGAGCTCGACGTCGTCCTCGACCCGGCCCGGCTGCCGGACGCCGTGGAGGGGATGGAGAAGGCCGCCTACAGCGTGCCGCTCGACGAGGGCTGGCGACGCGACGGCGCCGTGCTCGTCCAGCCGTTCCTGGTCACGGTCGAGCGCGACGGCCGCTGGTACGTCAGCCTCGAGGCCAGCGCCGACGCCCTGCTCCCGGAGCTCGGATGAGCGCCCCGGTCGCGGCCGCGACCGCAGCCCCCGTCAGCAGCACCCGGCGGCGGCGGGAGCTCGTCGGCGTGGGCCTGTGGGCGCTGGCCGCCGCGGCGTGGGTCGCGGCGATGCTCGTGCCGTGGTTCCGGGCCGGGGTGACCGCGTCGACGACGCCGCTGGAGGTCGCGGAGCTGCTGCGCGCCGGCGTGCTCGGCGTGCCACCCGTGGCGGGCTACGCCGTCCTCCTGCTCCCGGGGATCGCCCTGGTCCTGCTGGGGATCGCGCCGCTGCGCGGCGGTGGTGCCATGGCGGCGCGGGTGGTGCTCTGGCTGGTCGGGACCGCCGCCGGGCTGCTCCTCGTGGTGTTCCTCAGCAGCATCTCGGCACAGACGTTCGGCGTGGGTGCCGCGCTCGTGGTCGCCGGGTGCGTGCTGGGTGGCGCGGCGCTCGGCCTCGCGACCGTCCGGGTGCCGGCGAGCCCCGACGGTCCCGACGCGACCTGACTACTCGAACGGGTTGGGCAGCGCGCCGGGGAGCTTGGTGAGCAGCTCGCGGGCCTGGCCGGCGACCTTGTGCTCGACGAGCACCTCGTAGCGGGTGGCGACCACCGAGGTCACGGACTGGAAGTCGCGCTGGCCACGGGTCATCGCGTAGCCGAGCAGCGCCCAGATGACGAAGAACGCAACGCCGAAGAGCACCGTGGACACGATGGTCGCGAAGACGTTCTCGTCGGTGAACAGCGTGAAGATGACGCCGATGAACAGGCCGAACCACGCGCCCGAGAGCGCAGCGCCGGCGGCCACGCGACCGGTGGTGAGGCGGCCGGTGATGCGCTCGATGCGCTTGAGGTCGGTGCCGACGATCATGCAGTTCTCGACCGGGAACTCCTCGTCGGACAGGAAGTCGACGGTCTTCTGGGCCTGGGCGTAGTCGTCGTAGACCGCCAGGGACTGCGGGAACTCGAGGCGCATCGGGTTGAGGCCGGGACGGGTGGTTCGGCCGGTGGGCGGGATCGTGGACATGCCTCCAGTGTGCCCGGTCGGTCCACGGGGTCCTCTCAGGTGTGGCCTGCATCCTCGGGGCATGAGTGAGCAGTCACGTCCCGGGAGACGACGGGTCTTCGTGACCGCAGGCCTGACCGCGTCGGCCGCGGTGCTGGCGATGGCCGTGCAGGCCGGGCTGGACGAGGAGCCGGCGGGTCCGTCGTACGGCGTCTCGGCAGCGGCCGAGCCCGACGCGCCCACGGACGCCGACGAGACATAGGATCGGGTCGTGCCCAAGGTCGTCGTCGACGTGATGCCCAAGCCCGAGATCCTCGACCCCCAGGGGAAGGCGGTGCTGGGAGCCCTGCCCCGCCTGGGGTTCGACGGGGTGAGCGACGTCCGCCAGGGCAAGCGCTTCGAGCTCGAGGTCGACGGCGAGGTCACCGACGAGGTGCTCGCCCGGGTGCACGAGATGGCCGGCACGCTGCTGTCCAACCCCGTCATCGAGAACTTCACCGTCCACGTCGACGAGGCCGTGGCCGACACCCCGGACGTCGTCTCGTGAAGGTCGGCGTCGTCACCTTCCCCGGCTCGCTCGACGACGTCGACGCCCAGCGCGCGGTGCGGATCGGTGGTCACGAGGCCGTCGCGCTCTGGCACGGCGACCACGGCCTCCAGGGCGTCGACGCGGTCGTGCTGCCCGGCGGGTTCTCCTACGGCGACTACCTGCGCTGCGGGGCGATCTCGCGCTTCTCGCCGGTGATGACCGAGGTCGTCGAGGCCGCGGGCAAGGGGATGCCCGTGCTCGGCATCTGCAACGGGTTCCAGATCCTCTGCGAGTCCCACCTGCTGCCGGGTGCGCTGATCCGCAACGACCACCGCAAGTTCGCCTGCCGCGACCAGCTGCTGCGCATCGAGAACGTGTCGACGCCGTGGACGTCGTCCTACGCCGAGGGCCAGGAGGTGACGATCGTGCTCAAGAACGGTGAGGGCGGCTTCGTCGCCGACGTCGAGACGCTCGACCGGCTCGAGGGGGAGGGGCGGGTCGTCGCGCGCTACCTCGGCGACAACCCCAACGGCTCGTTGCGTGCCATCGCCGGCATCACCAACGACCGCGGCAACGTGGTCGGCCTGATGCCCCACCCCGAGCACGCCGTCGAGGACCTGACCGGCGCCGGCACCGACGGCCTGGGCTTCTTCACGTCGCTCGCCGCCGCGACCTTCGCCTGACGATGACGCCGCAAGCACTCTTCCGCCGTGTCGCGGTCGCCGAGGCGGTCACCTGGGCCCTGCTGCTGGCCGGCATGTTCCTCAAGTACGTCACCGACACGACCGAGCTCGGCGTGCGCGTCGGGGGCATGGTCCATGGCGTCGTGTTCGTCGCCTACTGCGTGACTACTGTGGTGGTCGCGGTCGACCAGCGCTGGACGCTGCGGCGTACGGCGCTCGGCCTGCTCGCCTCGATCCCGCCCTTCTTCACCGTGCTGTTCGACCTGCTCGCCGAGCGCAGCGGGGCTTTCGGCCCGTGGCGGCTGACCGTCGACGCGCCCACGCGTGCGGTCGACCGGCCGGTGGCGTGGATGCTGCGCAACCCCGTCCTGGGCCTCGTCGTCGGGCTCGCCGCGGTGGCCGTGCTCACCGGGCTCGCGCTGCTGGTCGGCCCGCCCGCCTCCAGCGCCTGACCCCCCACCCACGCGCGAGTCGGCGCAGAGTTCAAGTCAGGTCGGCGCGAGTCGGCGCTGGTGCTGAGTCGCTGCGCCGACTCGCGTCAGGTGCGGGCGGTGACCAGCCAGGTCGCGGCCGGCAACCGCAGGGCGCCGTCGACGAGGTGCTCGCGGATCCGCACGCGGACGTCGTCGACCAGCGCGGTCCAGCCGGCCTCGCCGAGCGCCGGCTCGAGCTGCGCGCGGGCGCGTCGACCCGTGCTGGTGGCCAGGATCGTGGCCACCCGGTTGTCGACGCCGTCACTGCCGTCGAAGGCGAAGTCGAGCGTGAAGTCCAGCGGCGCGACCACGGTGTCCTCCCAGCCGGCCTCGGTGAGCAGGGCTCGGACGTGGCCCGGGTCGGCGAACGCCATCGGGCCCGGGGCGTAGGGACCGGCCGGGGCGGTGTCCTCGTCCAGCTGCGCCACGAGGACGTCCTGGCCGAGGCTGAAGTGGGGGTTCTCCTCGTGGGTGCGCCAGCACACGAACACCAGCGTGGCACCCGGTGCGGCCGCGTCGTGCATCCGGCGGAACGCCGTCACCGGCTCCTCGAAGAACATCACCCCGAAGCGCGACACCACGCGGTCGAAGGGCCGGCCCGGTGCGGCGGCGAGGAGGTCGGTCGTCTGGACGTCGGCGACCACGACCTCGGCCCCGGGCACCCGGCGCCGGGCCGCCTCGACCATCACGGGGGAGAGGTCGGCGCCGACGGCCTCGGCGCCCAGGGCGACCGTGGCGGCCAGCAGGGTGCCGGTGCCGCAGCCGACGTCGAGCACCCGCTGGCCGGCGTCCACAGCCGCCGCGGCCAGCAGTGCCTCGGTGACCGGCGCGAACGTCGCGTCGAAGACCGCTTCGTTCTCCACCCAGCCGACGGCGGTGTCGGTCCAGGTCTGGCGCATGTCGTCGTTGCTCATGCCGCCAGCGTAGGGACGATCAGCGGATCCCGGCCTGCAGCTTGGTCCAGGTGGGGATGTCGACGACGCCGGACTGGGTGAGCTTCACCCGGCCCTGGTAGCGCTTGACGGCGGCGGTGACGTCGCTGCTGAACGTGCCGTCCAGGTTGAGCGTCACGCCGATGTCGGCGGCGTTGATGGCCCGCTGGACGCGGCGGACCCAGGGTCCGTAGGCGCCGGCGGACCCGGTCTTGAGGATCGGGCGGGCCCCGCCGGAGAGCAGCGCGGTCCAGTCCTTGCGGAACCAGCGGTCGTCGGCGGGCTGGCTGCGCTCGGCCTTCCAGACCCGGACGCTCGCGACGATGCCGGGCCCGTAGGTGCCGTCGACCGGGCCCTGGTAGTAGCCCCGCTCGAGCATCAGGCACTTGAGCGCGGCGACGCGGTCGGCGGGCGCCTTGTAGTCGGCGCGCGGCGGCTCGAGGGTGCCATAGCTGGCGAAGTCGATCCGGGTGGTCCCGCAGTGGGTCTCCGGGGCGGCGTACAGGCCCCGCCCCATGTCGAGGAAGTTGGTGTCGATGTTGATCTTGACGCCGCCCCACGTCTCGTCGTGGCCGCCGCGGTACTGCTTGACGCGGTGGCCCGGACGCCAGCCGTCGTTGCGGATGTAGGACGTCGATGTGTTGGCCACGCCGTCCCAGCGGGCCAGCCAGATCCGGTCGGGCAGGGTGTACGCCGCCCCCCGGCTGACCCGGACGTCGTCGAGGACCTTGATTCCCGAGCCGGCGCTGGAGTAGACGCCGGTGACGTAGCCCAGGCGCTTCACCGTGGTGACCCAGTCGGACAGGAAGGCGAGGGCCGACTCGCGGCAGTCGGTGTTGGTCGCGTCGAAGCCCTCGAGGTCGTACCAGAGCGTGCTGCCGGCGGGGATACCGAGCTTCTTGGCGTCGGCGACGGTGCTCGTGCCGGAGGCGCGACCCATCTCGCGAGCGCGCGGGTAGCGGCCCTTGCCGCGGAAGGGGCTGATCTTGAAGTCGTCCTGGTAGCGCGGGAAACGAGGCTGGCACGACGCCTGCGGGCCGAGCGTGATCGGCAGCAGCTTCCAGCCGTTCTGCAGCTGGGTGCGGATCCAGGCCGGCGTCAGGTTGGGCTGGCTGCGGCAGGCGCGCGAGTCGCCGGAGATGTAGATGCCGACGGCCAGGTAGGGCGAGGTGCTCAGCCAGCGGTTCATCGTCGACTGGGTCGGCGCGAGGCACTGGTCGAAGCCGTAGCCGGCGAAGTCGCCGGGCGTGGGTGGGAGGGGAGTGGCCTTGGCCGCGACCGGGCCGGCCACGGAGCTCACGTCGCCCGCCACCGTCACCGCCGCGGTGTCGGCCCGGTCGGTCGTGGCGACCAGGGTGGCCGCGACCAGGCTCAGCAGAGCCGTTCGCAGAAGGGTTCGGGGCAGGGCCGTGCGCATGGCGGAGCTCCAGGGGAAGAGGTGGCGGATCCGTCGGTTGCGGAACCTTAACCTCAGTAGTCACACGCGTAACAGGAGTTACGGTGAACTACCAGCCTGTAATTCGTTCAGCCCGCCGACGGCGGGCTCCAGGAGCCGGGCGCCGGCGGCGGGAGCGGTGGCCCCGAGGGCGGCGGCGGTTGCTGGTAGCCGCCGGGCTGCTGGGGCGGGTAGCCGGGCTGCGGGGGGTAGCCCTGCGGGTAGCTCTGCGGGGGATAGCCCTGCTGGGGATAGGGCTGCTGGCCGTACGGCGTACCGCCCGGTCCGGTGGGGCCCCCGCCGGACACCAGCGGCCCGAGCGCGGTGCGGACCTCGGCCGGCGCGGTGAGCGCATAGGCAGCGAGGCCCGGGAGCGAGATCCAGGCGGCGACGGCCCAGCCGTTGTTGAGGAACGTGAAGTCCTCGCCGTTGAGGATGCCGAGGGCCACGCACCCGATGACGGCGATGCCGCCGAGGACGCCCAGGACGACGACCCGGTTCTTGCGCAGGTCGCCGAGCAGGGTGAGGGCGAAGCCGGCACCGCCGGCCGACACGAGCAGCAGCACGATCGTGATGATCGGCCCGGCGCCGACCTGGTCGTCGAGCATGAAGAGCAGGATCGCCAGCGCGGTCAGGGCCGAGCCGGCCGCGGAGAGCTGGAGCGCGGCGGCGACGGTGCCGGTCCAGGACCCGACGGCGTCGGGGGTGGCGGTGGCGCGCTGCTGGGCGTAGGTGACCACCAGAGCCGCGGCCGCGCCGACGAGCAGGCCGCCGCCACCGGGGACGATGCCGGCGCCGTCCCACTTCTCGGCATCGGCCCAGAAGAAGAGGCCGGCCCGGTCGGAGGCGAGCGCGAAGAGCGCGATGACCGGGACGGTGAAGCCGACGGTCGCGAGCGCACGTCGCCACGCGGCCGACCTCGCGCCGACGGTGAGCTGGTAGGCGGGGTAGCCCACGAGCGCCAGCGGCACGACCAGGAACGCGACCGTGAACGTGAGGAACTGCGTCACCGGGTCGAGGACGTCGGGTCCGTCGCCGGCCACCCCGTGCAGGAACCAGCCCACGAAGAGCAGTGCCGTCAGGCCGACCGTCGCCGCGAGGACGCCGGCCGTGATCTTGTTCCACAGCCCGTCGTCGGCGGGTCCGCCGGTCTGCTCGGCCGCCCGTGGCTGCACCGCGAGCGCGACGCCGGTGAGGGCCATCGCGATGCCGCTGCCGAGTCCGCCCTCGAAGTCGTCGCCGACGTGGACGAGCTCGAAGATCACGGCCGCCACGACGCTGAGGAGCAGCGGCACGTTAAGAGCGAGCTTGGTCAGCCGGTAGTGCTGCGGGCCCCACCCCGGGACCACGCGCGCGGTCCCGATCAGGGGCACGGTCACCGAGAGGACCGACAGCAGGATCGCGATGACCACCCACCACTGCTCGCCGGCCTTGGGGTCGATGCTGATCTCCCACGGCATGCCGAGCGTCACGAACAGCGCCAGCACGGCGCCGACGTCGCGGACGTAGTCCCCGACCGGGCGACCCAGGAACGGGTTGACCTTGGGCTCGGCCGGCTTGCCCCAGCCCTGGGGCGCGCCCATCGGCGGTCCCTGGGGAGGGCCCTGCGGCGGGAAGCCCTGCTGCGGATAGCCCTGCTGCTGCGGCGGGTACGCCGCCGGCGGGGGCTGCTGGGGCGGGTACGCCGCCTGCTGCGGGTAGGCCTGCTGGGGATAGCCCTGCTGGGGATAGCCCTGCTGGGGGTAAGCCGTCGGGGGCGCGAGCGGCGGCCCCTGGGGCGGCGGTGGCTGCGTGGCGGCCGAGGAGAACCGGGTCGGCTCGGCCGGGGGGTGGGCGTGGGGTGCGCCGGTGCTCAGGGGCTGTCCGCAGGAGGAGCAGAACGTCCCGCTGCCCTCGTTGATCGAGCCGCACGAGTCGCAGGTGTTGGCCATGCGCGGAAACCTATACCGTGCGGGCCGGCGCCGGTCTCGCGCCAGATGGCGCCTGCCTAGGGTCGCTCAACGGCCTCGAGCGGCATCCCCCGGTAGCCGTTGCAGGTGCTCCCAGGAACGGGGTCGATCCCCAACAGCTGTGTGCTGACGTTGGCCAGGTCACAGTTGCGAACCGGCTGCGGGCCTGCGTAGGTCGGCCGGCCGGTCAGGGGATCGGCGAGATCAGGCGACAGGGCGTACAGATCGCCGCGCTCGACGGTCGGGCCGACGACGACGAATGGGACCGTGTAGTCATCGGCGTCCGTCGCATCAGCGTGCACACGGCCCTCGCCGCCGTGATCCGCCGTGAGCACGACGGAGAGATCCCGGGACAGCTCTGGGTCGGCGCGGACCAGCTCGACAAGTCGTCCCACCACATCATCAGCCTGGACGACGGCGTCGAGATAGGGCTCACTCATCCATCCGAGGCTGTGTCCCACCTGATCAGGGGCGGCGAGGTGGAGGAACGTAAACGTGTGGGCGTGAGCGCGCACATCACGCGCGACCTGGCGGCCGAGTCGGCTCATCGAGGCCGTGATCACGGTGGTGTCGACGGCATCGGGCCACGACGCCTCGAAGAGGCGAAACTTGGTCTTGCCCGCAAAGACTGCTGTCGTGCCACCCGAGTCGTGCACGGCAGTGAAGATCGACTGGACCTCACCACCCGCTGCCGACTGGACCGTCCGGTCGGGCAACTCCTCGTTCCAGGTGACGCCGTGTCCGCCGACCTGAGGGTCGATCCGCCTCCCGGTGACCATTCCCACGTGGTTCGGCAGAGTCACGGTCTGCTCGAACTCGGTTCGTGCGTTGAGAGTTGACGCGCCAGCATCGATGAGCGCCCAGATGGCTGGCGCGCCCCGACGACCGAGAGCGCGCAGTGCCTCCGGCGTCAGTCCGTCGATCGAGACAGCCAGCACGCGAGGGGTCGCCGGCTCCGCCGGGTGGCTGGTCGCTGGAGGCGCCGAGGTGGGCACGGGGCTGCTCGTCGTTGTCGACTCGTCGACCGTTGGGACCGACGACTCCGACTCCGGTAGGGGAGCGTCAGGGCTGCCTGGTGTCCCACATCCACCCAGCACGACCACGGCGGCGGCAGTCGCCAGAAGAATGCGTACCTGGGTCCGGGCTCGGTGTGCTGGGACGTCCATGATCGCGAAACCTAGTGCCGTGCATCCTGTGGCGTAGCCAAACCTCCGATAGCGGCAATCGCGTGCGCGGCGGAGATCCCCTGACTTACCCTGACGGCGCTCAGGCGTGCGGAGGACAGGGGAGAGCGTGGAACAGGCACCCGGCTCGGGCCGGCAATTCGGGCGCTACCGCATCATCCGACGTATAGGCGCCGGTGGCATGGGCGTGGTATACGAGGCCGACGACGAGCGGCTCAATCGCCGGGTCGCCCTCAAGGTCTTGTCGCCCGGGCTCTCCTTCGACGAGGGGTTTCGGACCAGGTTCGAGCGCGAGGCCGCCCTGCTGGCCCGCCTCGACTCGCCAGAGGTCATCCCGATCTACGACTCCGGTGAGCACGACCGCAGCCTCTATCTGGTCAGCCCGTTCTTCCCTGAGGGCGACCTCCAGGGCTATCTTGCGCGCGAGCCAGACCCGCCTTCGTTCGCGAGCGCCCTGAGCCTGGTGGGCGATCTGCTGCGAGGCCTGGGGGATGCCCACCAGGCAGGGATCGTCCACCGCGACATCAAGCCCAGCAATGTGTTGCTTCGCAGACGTGGTGATCGCCTGCAGGCAGTGCTGTGCGACTTCGGGATCGCGACAGTCGCGGAGTCCGACCTGACCGTCACCGGAACCGTCATCGGGAGCCTCGCCTACATGGCGCCAGAGCGTCATGAGGGCGCGTCGGGCGACGTCGCATCCGATCTCTACTCCGTGGGCTGTCTCCTATGGGTATGTGTCACCGGCAATCCGCCGTACGCCGGGACTGGCGTACAGATGGCGATGGCGCACTCCCAGGCAGCGATACCGCAGTTGAGTGGGGACGGCGTCGGTGTCCGCGGAATCAACCGACTCCTGGACTCGCTGATGGCCAAGCGCCCCGCCGAGCGTCCGCCCTCGGCTCTCGCGGCGTTGACCGCAGTCGAACAAGTACAGGTTCAAGTTGCAGACACGGCTGCCCCCAAAGTCGTGCCGCCCCCGGATCCCGCTGCCCGGACGCTCGGTCCGAGGCTGACTCCGGCGAGCGACGAGCTAGATCCAGAGGCTGCTGAGACGCTCGCCCGTCCCGTGCGCCGACCGGTGACCGGGAACGCGGCCGAGACCCTCGCTCGGCTTGGCCAGCCGCCGGCTTCGTCGCCGTTGCCCGGTTCGGAGCCTGCTCGTACGTCCTCACCCTCCCGGCGTCGTGCGCGCGTCGGCGCCGCTCTGGCCGCCGTGTTGCTGATCGCAGGCGGTACCTTAGTTGCCCTGCTGATGGGCAGCGATGACTCGTCCGATGTGGCCAACGATGACCCGACAGGCGGTGTTGGACCGGCCGCCGCTCCACCCCCCACGAGCACGTCCCCCTCGTCGGTGGAGCCGCCCTCGAGTCCGGCCTTGAGCCCGTCGCCAACAAAGGTCACCCAGGTCCGTTGCTCGGGCGGTGTCCCGGCACGTTCGTTCTCTCGCTGCCCCGAGCCGTCGGGCAAGCCGGGGCTCAAGTGGGTGTTCAAGGACTTCAACTTCGATGCCGAATGCGGCGGTTTCATCGGACGCACCCGCGACAACGACGTGCTCCGCTACATCTACAACTGCCCTCGCTCGCTGAAGGGCTACGCCTTCAACTTCTCCGAGTTTGACGGCCCGCGACTTGCCTCCGACTACTACAACGACAACTTCAACCGGTCCGGAGGCGGGACTTACCGAGACGCAGCCGGAGTCCAAGGATGGCGCTACGTCACCGACAACGGCCCGAAGGCTGCCCTCCTCTACGCCGGCGGGCGGTGGGGAGTCACGATCTACGCCGACACGCGGGTCGACCTTGACCGGGCCGTGCGTACCATGCTCGGCGCGATGCGTCCGGCCGACCAGATGCCCTGATCGGTCAGGTCGACCTGTGGAAACGACCACGAGTCGTCCACAGGCACTGGTCAGAGGATGGTTGTCCACAGCCCCCGCGGTTGAGCCGGTTCGTGGTCGGCGAGCGGTGGTCGAATCGGCCCCATGACCCAGCACACCGCGACACCAGGATCGGACCACCCGATCGAGGCGTTCCTGTGCACCGTCGCCGACGAGTTGAAGGGTCTCGCCGACGTCGCGGTGTGGTCGATGGACGAGGCGACCACCGACCGGGTCGTGGTCCTGGCCGCGAAGGTCGCCGCTGGGGTGGCCGAGGTCGAGGCCCGCGTCATCGGTCAGGCCGGGGTCCTGGACCGCCCCGGCGCCGCCGGGTGCCGCATCCTGAAGTCGTGGCTGCGGCTGACGACCAACGTCACCGGCCGTACGGCGTCGGCGAAGGTCAAGCTCGCGGCTGCCCTATCCGCGTGGGAACCGACGCGGTCGGCGACCGCTCGCGGTGACCTGCACGCCGAGCAGGCCCACGCGATCGCCGACAAGCTCGCCCTGCTCGATGAGCACGTCACCGCCCACGACAAGCAGAGGGCGGAAGCGTTCCTGCTCGCCGAGGCCGCCGACCACGACGCTGACGCGTTGGCCCACCTGGGCCACGAGATCTACCAGCGCCTCGACCCCGAAGGCGCCGATGCCCGCGAAGCCGCAGCGTTGCAGCGCCAAGAAGCCCGAGCCCGCAAGAAGACCCGGTTCTCGATGGGCGACGACGGC
>NZ_JAURVJ010000152.1 GCF_030655615.1 Nocardioides sp. | reverse complement strand
AGGAACTTGTACTCCGGCTTGCCGCTCGCGCCCACCGGCGTCGAGTAGAGCTCGATCTGGGCCGGCAGGTTGGTGCCGGTGTTCTTCTCCTCGTACGTCGTCAGCGGTGCCAGCTGGGAGTAGCGCAGGTTGAGCTTGGTGTAGGCGTCGTAGACGCCACGCGAGATCGCCTCGCCGTCGTCGATGCCGGTCAGCACCCCCTCGGACTTCTTGCCCATCACGATCGCGGTGCCGGTGTCCTGGCACATCGGCAGCACGCCGCCGGCGGAGATGTTGACGTTCTTGAGCAGGTCGAGCGCGACGAACCGGTCGTTGCCCGACGCCTCGGGGTCGTCGATGATCCGCCGCAGCTGGGCGAGGTGGGCGGGCCGCAGGTAGTGGCTGATGTCGTGCATCGCCTCGGCCGTCAGACGCTGCAGCGCCTCGGGCGCGACCCGGAGGAACGTCTGGCCGTCGACCTCGACCGTCGACACGCCCTCGGTGGTGACCAGCCGGTAGGGCGTCTCGTCCGGTCCGGTCGGCAGGAGGTCGGAGTAGCGGAACTCGGGACCGGAAGCGGCTGCGGTGCTCACGACCGTCGAGCGTAGTTGCTGCGTAGGCTGGGTCCGTGACCGAGCCCGACCGGACGCCCGACCTCCGCATCTCGGACGCCGAGCGCCACGCGGTCGCCGAGATCCTGCGCGACGCTGCCGGCTCCGGCCGGATCGACCTCGAGGAGCTCGACGAGCGCCTGGAGGCGACCTACGCCGCCCGTACCTACGCCGACCTCGTCCCCCTCACGAGCGACCTGCCGTCCGCACCGACGCCGGCCCGGGCCCAGCCCGAGGCCGCCCCGGCGACCACCGGCGGGGTCGAGGGGGAGGCCAGGCCCGTCCGGCACCTCGCGATCATGAGCGGCCTCGAGCGCAAGGGCGTCTGGACCGTGCCCGCCGCGATGACCATCACCTGCATCATGGGCGGCGCCGACCTCGACCTGCGCGAGGCACGGTGGACGACGGGGGAGTGCGTGCTGACCGTCAACGCCTTCATGGGCGGCGCCTCGATCGTGGTCGGGCCCGACGTCGACGTCGTGGTCGAGGGCACCGGCATCATGGGCGGCTACTCCGCGCCGTCCGGGCTCGTCGACTCCGAGCTCGCCGACGACGCTCCCGTCCTCCGGGTCCGCGGCATCGCCGTCTGGGGCGGCGTCTCGGTCGAGCGCAAGCACCGCAAGGGCCGCGGTGGCCTGCCCGACGGACGCAAGCCGCACCGGCTCCACTGACCCTTCGGCTGACCCCGCGGCTGACCCCGCGGCTGACCCTGCGGCTGACCTTGCGGCCGACGTGGCAGCGTTGACCCCGTGAGCAACCAGCCCCCGGCCCCCGACGGACCCCCTTGGGGCAACCCACCGAGCGGGCCCCCGAGCGGGCCGCCGTCGTACCAACCGCCGCCGTCGTACCAACCGCCGCCGGCGTACGCGCCTTCGTCCTCCCCGTCCGACCCGTCGAGCCCGTCCTACCCACCGCCCGGCGGCCCGGGCGGCCCCGGCGGCTGGACGCCCGGCCCCCCGCCGGGGAAGCCGCGGCGGACCCGGCTCGTGCTGGCGGTCGTCGCGGCGCTCGTGGTGGTGGCCGCCGCCGTCGTCGTCCCGCTCGTCCTGCTGGGGGACGACGACGGGCCCGACGACGCCGGCGCCGACCGGGGCACCGAGAGCTCGTCGTCAACCGGGTCCGACACCGACACCGACACCGGCACCGGTACGGCGTCGTCCGAGCCCGACACGTCCGACCTCAGCGACGTGCAGAGCTATGAAGACCTGCCGACGACCCACGTCACCGACCCGGTCGACTATGCCCAGACCCCGCCGGTCGGCGGCGAGCACTTCGGCGAGTGGCTCGAGTGCGGCGCCTACGACGAGCCCGTGGTCGACGAGAACGCCGTGCACGACCTCGAGCACGGCGCCGTGTGGATCACCTACGACCCCGCGCTGGCCGACGACGACGTGGCCGCGCTCGAGGCCCAGCTCCCGCAGAACGGCATCATGTCGCCCTACGACGGCCTGCCCGCCCCGGTGGTCGTCACCGTCTGGGGACGCCAGCTGGCGCTCACCGGGGCCGACGACCCGCGGCTGCCGCTCTTCGTCGAGGAGTTCGACGACGGCGTCACCGCACCGGAGGCGTTCGCGTCCTGCGCGGGCGGCACCGCGGTGGGACCGCCCACCGCCTGACCGCAGCCTGACCTCAGCCTGACCGCAGCCGGACTCAGCCGCCCTCAGGCGGCCTCAGGCGGGCGGGCCGGTCGACCCCCGGTCGACGAGCGTCCACGGCACGCGGACGACGGACTCGGTGAGCACCTCGCCGTCCATCAGCCGCAGCGCCATCTGGGCCGCGATCCGGCCCTGGTCGGGGACCCCCTGGTCGATCGTGGTGATCCCGAACAGGCCCGACAGCGGGTGGCCGTCGACGCCGACGACCGACATCTGCCCCGGGACCCGCAGCCCGCGCCGGCCGAGCTCGCTCCAGGCCGCGACCGCGATCTCGTCGGAGTAGCAGAAGACGGCCGTCGGGGGCCGCGGCAGCGCGAGCAGCCGGGCGAGCCCGGCCGCACCGGACGTGACGCCGTAGGGCTCGCTGACCACCAGGTCCTCGTCGAGCGGCACGCCCGCGGCGTCGTGGGCGTCGGCGTAGCCCTGCAGTCGTCGTACGTCGGAGGACCACACGGCGCCCTCGGTGTCGAGGGTGCGGATCAGCCCGACGCGGACGTGGCCGAGGTCGAGCAGGTGGCCGGTGGCGGCCAGGGCCAGCGCCCGGTCGTCGACCTCGACGTGGGGGTAGTCGCGCAGCCGCCCGCCGGCGACGATCACGTCGACGCCGAGCAGGTCGAGCCGCTCCTCCTCCTCGGCGCGCAGCGGCAGAGCGACCAGCACGACCGCGTCGACCTTGCGCCGCGACGGCAGGTGCTGGAAGAACCGACGCCGCTGGGTCTCGCCGTCGACCTGGTAGACGATCAGGTCGACGTCGACGTCGCGGACGGTCTCCTCGATGGCGGCGACCATGCTGGCCTGGAACCACGCGTCGAGCCGGGGCACGACGACCGCGATCCGTCGCGTCGACCGTTGCGACAGGCCGGAGGCCGCGGGGGAGATGACGTAGGCGAGCTGGTCGGCGGCCGCGAGGATGCGGTCGCGGGTCGGCGCGCTCACGCCGGGCCGGCCGCGCAGGGCCCGTGACACCGTGGCGATCGAGACGTCGGCCAGCCGGGCCACGTCGGCCATGTTCGCCGGGTCGAGAGCGCCTCCGCCCTCCCCACGGGGACGCACCGATCTCGGACGTATCGCACCGTCCATCCCCGCAGCGTGCCACGCCGGACCCGGTGACGTAAGGCCTGGGAGCCTGCTGATTGTGGCGGCGGTCACACCGAGGTCACGATCAGCGCAAACGTTTGCGGAAAACGCCCCGGGGCGATGGACACCCGCCTGAAGCAGTAGTAAGAACGTGCCTACCGCATGTGATGGGCGCCACAGCAGAGGCCCTCGGGAGGGGAAGTTCATGAACAGACCGCGTTCCAGGAGTCGCCGGCTCGCCGCGATCGCCACCGCATCGATGGTGGCGTTCGCGCTGTCCGGCTGCCTGCAGGATCCCAACGAGACGGGGGCCGGAGCCGCTGGGCTCGAGGGCTACGTCGACAACGCCCAGGAGGACGGCGACAACGTCGTGACCATCCTCGGCGCCTTCGGTGGCGTCGAGAAGGACAACTTCGAGGCCTCGCTCAAGGCGTTCGAGGACGAGTCCGGCATCGACATCAAGTACACCGAGGACACCGACTTCACCACCACGATCCAGACCAAGGTCGCCGCGAGCGACCCGCCCGACATCGCGTTCTTCCCGCAGCCGGGCGGTCTGCTCGACCAGGCCAGGAAGGGCGCCATCCAGCCGATCGACACGTTCCTCGACTACGACGCCCTCAACGACTCGCTGGTCCCCGGGCTGCTCGACTACACCAACCTCAACGGCCGCCTCTACGGCGCCCCGGTGCGCCTCGCCAACAAGAGCGTCGTCTGGTACGAGAAGGAGGCCTGGGACAAGGCCGGCTACAAGGTGCCCCAGACCCTCGACGAGCTCTACGCCCTGGCCGACCAGATCAAGGCCGACGGCACCACGCCGTGGTGCATGGCCTGGGACGCCGACCAGGCCACGGGCTGGGTCGGCACCGACTGGATCGAGCAGCTGGTGCTCTCGACCCAGGGCGAGGACTTCTACAACGACTGGATCTTCCACAAGGTGCCGTTCGACGACCCCAAGGTCGTCGAGGCGTTCGACGCGTTCGGCCGCATCGCCAAGGGCGACGGCACCGTGCTCGGCGGCGCCAAGGGCATCATCAACACCCCCGTCCAGGAAGCCATGTTCCCGGCCTTCAACGACAGCCCGCCGCGCTGCCTGATCGAGCGCCAGGGCAGCTTCGCCGCGACGTTCTTCCCGACCGAGCCCAACAACGTGCAGACCGACCTCGACAAGTACACCGGGGTCTTCACGTTCCCGTCCAAGGAGGCGCCCGCCGAGGGCGAGGCCCCGCCGGTGCTCGTCGGCGCCGACTACGCCGCGCTCTTCAACGGCAACGACGAGGACTCCCAGAAGGTCATGCAGTTCCTGACCTCCGACAAGTTCGGGGTCGAGTGGGCGCAGGCCGGTGGCTGGCTCTCGCCGCACAAGACCTTCGACTCCAGCAACTACCCCGACCAGACGACCAAGGACATCGCCGCGATCGCGGCCGACGCGCCGTTCGCGGTGTTCGACGGCTCCGACGTGATGCCGGCCGAGGTCGGCTCGGGCTCGTTCTGGACCGGCATGGTCGAGTGGGTCGAGGGGGCCTCCTCCGAGGAGGCCACCAAGTCGATCGAGGACTCGTGGCCCGAATGAGCACCTCGATCGACTCCCGGACCCGGCCGGGCAAGCCGGGACGCCACGAGCGCGACGGCGAGTCGCCCCAGGAGCCGGGCGGCACCCCGCCGCCCGCGCCCCCGGGGCCCCACGACGCGGGCGGCACCAGCGAGCGGGCCAACGTCGCGCGCCTCCTGCTCGGCCTGGTCGGGCTCATCGCGGTCGTCTGGTTCGCCGCCAACGCCTTCCTGGCCTTCGCCTACCACCCCGAGTGGTTCGCCGACAGCAAGCTGCTCATCGGCGTCCTGGCCCTGGTCATCGGGGTGGGCGGCGCCTACCTGATGTTCTTCTTCCTCAACATGTTCGTCGAGGGCATGCCCGGCCGGCTCTCGCGCGGGGTCATCCCCTACGCGTTCCTGCTCCCGGGCTTCGGGCTGATGGCGGTGATGCTGCTCTACCCGGCGATCCAGACCATCAACTACTCCTTCGCCAACGCCGACAGCACTGAATACGTCGGGCTCGACAACTACCGCGAGATCTTCGGTGACTCCGAGTTCCGCCAGGCGATCTTCAACAACATCCTCTGGCTGCTCATCGTGCCCGCGGTGGTCGTCTTCATCGGGCTCATCATCGCCGTGCTCGTCGACCGGCTCTCGGCCCAGGGCGAGAAGATCGCCAAGAGCACGATCTTCCTGCCGATGGCCATCTCGTTCGTCGGGGCCTCGGCGATCTGGACCCTGGTCTACGCCTACGACGACCCCTCGGAGTCGCCGACCGGTCTGCTCAACGCCATCTGGCGAGCACTCGGGGGCAGCCCGCAGACGTGGCTCCAGGAGTCGGGCCTGCGGCTCAACTCGATCCTGCTGATGGTGATCCTGGTCTGGCTCCAGGTCGGGTTCGCGATGATCCTGCTGTCGTCGGCGATCAAGGGCGTCCCCGAGGACACCCTCGAGGCGGCCCGCATCGACGGGGCCAGCGAGTTCCAGATCTTCACCAAGGTCGTCGTGCCCCAGATCAAGGGCACGATCATCACGGTGTTCATCACCGTGCTGATCCTGGTCCTCAAGGTCTTCGACATCGTCTACGTGCTGACCAACGGCCGCAACGAGACCCAGGTGGTGGCCAACCTGTTCTTCAAGCAGCTCTTCCAGTCCGACAACGCCGGCGTCGCCTCGTCGATCGTCGTCGTGCTGCTGCTCGCGGTCACCCCCGTGCTCATCTACCAGGTCCGCCACTTCCGCAGAGAGGAGGCCGGCCGATGACCGACCTCAGCAAGGCTCCGACCGCCGAGGCGGCGATCACCTCGCCCACCGCCGAGGAGACCGGACGACGCCCACGCATGCAGAAGGGGCTGATGGCCGACGGCCGTCGGCGCAGCCCGTTCTCGATCATCACGATGGCCGTGGTCTGCGTGCTGTGGACCCTGCCCACCATCGGGCTCCTCGTCACCTCGTTCCGCTCGCGCGAGGCGCAGGGCGGCACGGGCTGGTGGACGGCCCTGTGGAACGGCGGCTGGACCGTCGAGAACTACAAGGGTGTCTTCGAGGGCGCCGACCTCGGCGGCTCGCTGCTCAACAGCGTGCTCGTCGCGGTCCCGGCCACGATCATCCCGATCATGTTCGCCGCGTTCGCGGCCTACGCGTTCTCGTTCATGGACTTCCGGGGCAAGGACCTGCTGTTCATCGCGATCGTGGCGGTCATGGTGGTCCCGATCCAGGTGGCCTTCCAGCCGCTGCTCAACCTGGTCGGCCCCAACGGCCTCGGCATCCAGGGCGAGTTCATCGCGGTGTGGCTGCTCCACACCGGGTTCGGCATGCCGCTGGCCATCTACACCCTGCGCAACTACATGGCGACCCTGCCCAAGACGGTCATCGAGTCGGCCAAGATCGACGGGGCCACGCACTTCCAGACCTTCTGGAAGCTGATCGTCCCGATGTCGGTGCCGGCCCTGGCCGCCTTCGCCATCCTGCAGTTCCTCTGGGTGTGGAACGACCTGCTCATCGCCAAGCTGTTCCTCAACTCCGACAACAGCACGGTCATCGTCGACCTGCAGGGTCTGCTCGGGGCGCAGGGGCAGGGCACCGAGCTGCTGCCGGCGGGCGCGTTCATCTCGATCGCGATCCCGATGATCGTGTTCTTCGCGCTCCAGCGCTACTTCGTGCGCGGTCTCACCTCCGGAGCCGTCAAGGGATGACCCACCTGACCCGGGAGGGCGTGAGCGTCGTGCTCGCGCCCTCCCCGTCAGGTGTGCCAGTCCTCCTGCACTGGGGTGCTGCGCTCGGCGACCTCGCCGACGACGACGTCGAGTCGCTGCTCGCCCTGCACACACCTGCCACCCCCCACTCGGCCCTCGACGCCCCGCGCCTGCGGGGCGTCGTCGGCGAGGCCGGCTCGGGCTTCACGGGCCTGCCGGGGCTCACCGGCTGGCGGCCGGGCGGGGCGTCGGTGGCTCCCCGGCTGCGGTCCTGGACGTGGGCGCCCCACGACGACCCGGCCGTCGGCGTCCGGGTCTCGTCGACCGACGACGAGGCGGGTTGGGCGGTCGACGTCGACCTCGGGCTCACGCCCGAGGGTCTCGTCCTCCTGCGCACGACCGTGACCAACGTCGGGACGGGCGCCCTGGTGCTCGGCCAGGTGCGCAACGCGCTGCCCGTGGCCGCGCGGGCGACCGAGCTGCTCGACCTCACCGGCCGCTGGACCCGCGAGCGGACGCCGCAGCGCGGCCCGTGGCGGATCGGCACCCACCTGCGCGAGGGGCGTCACGGTCGCACCGGTCACGACGCGTCGCTCCTGCTCGCGGCCGGCACGCCCGGCTTCGGGTTCGGTCACGGCGAGGTCTGGGCGACCCACGTGGCCTGGAGCGGCGACCACGCGGCCTACGCCGAGCGCACGCCCGAGGGCGAGTGCCTGCTCGGCGGCGGCGAGCTGCTCGCCGACGGCGAGGTCGTCCTCGAGCCGGGGGCGTCCTACGCCTCGCCCGCGCTGGTGGGGTCCTACGCCGCCGACGGGCTCGACGGCGTCAGCGCCCGGTTCCACGCCTGGCTGCGGCGCACCCGCCCGCTGACCCGGCCGCGCCCGGTGCTCGTCAACACGTGGGAAGCCACCTACTTCGACCACGACCTCGCCGGGCTCACCGCGCTCGCCGACGCCGCGGCCGAGGTGGGGGCCGAGCGGTTCGTGCTCGACGACGGCTGGTTCCTGGGCCGGCGCGACGACCGGGCCGGCCTCGGTGACTGGACCGTCGACCCCGCCGTCTGGCCGCAGGGCCTGCACCCGCTGGTCGACCACGTCCACCAGGCGGGCATGGACTTCGGGCTCTGGGTCGAGCCCGAGATGGTCAACGTCGACAGCGACCTCGTGCGCGCCCACCCCGACTGGGTGCTGCGTGGTCGCGCCGACCTGCCCGACGAGTGGCGCCACCAGCAGGTGCTCGACCTGCGGGTGCCCGCGGCCTACGCCCACGTGCGCGACGCCCTGCTGGCGCTGCTCGACGCCTACCCCATCGCTTTCCTCAAGTGGGACCACAACCGCGACCTCGTCGACGTGGGCGCGGCCGTCCACGGCCAGACGACGGCGTTCTACGCCCTGCTCGACGAGCTCCGTGCTACCCGCCCCGACCTCGAGATCGAGACCTGCGCCAGCGGCGGCGGACGCGTCGACCTCGGCGTGCTCGCCCGCACCGACCGGGTCTGGGCCAGCGACACCATCGACGCCGTCGAACGCCAGCGCATCCAGCGGTGGACCTCGCTCCTCGTCCCGCCCGAGCGGCTGGGCGCCCACGTCGGCGGCCCGGTCGCCCACACCACCGGACGCCGTCACACGCTGGGGTTCCGCGCCGCGACGGCCCTGCTCGGCCACCTCGGCATCGAGTGGGACGTGCGCGGCCTCGATGCCGACCAGCGCGCCGAGCTGGGGGAGTGGGTGCGGCTCCACCAGCGGCTCCGGCCGCTGCTCGCCACCGGGCGCCTGGTCCGTGGCGACCACCCCGACCCCGCCGTCGTCACCACCGGGATCGTCGCGCCCGACCGCGCCGAGGCGTGGTACGTCGTCGCGCTGGTCGACTCGACCCTCACCCAGGGCCCCACCCCGGTGACCCTGCCCGGGCTCGACCCTTCGCGGCGCTACGCCGTGCGCGACGTGACCCCGGCGGGCCACCAGGCCAAGGGCCACATCGGGGCGAGCTGGCTCGACGGGCACGGGCACGTCGCCGCCGGGTCGGCGCTCGGTGCGCTCGGCGTACGCCTGCCGGTGCTGCTGCCCGAGACGGCGCGCGTGCTGCACGTGGTCGCGGATGCTTGACCTGCCGGACGACTGGGTCTGGGACTTCTGGACCTGTCGCGAGGGGGAGCGCACCCACCTGTTCTTCCTGCACGCGCCGCGCTCGCTCGGCGACCCCGACCGGCGCCACGAGCACGCGGCGGTCGGCCACGCGGTGTCGACCGACCTGGTGACGTGGACCCGGCTCACCGACGCGCTGGCGCCCCAGCCGCCGCCGGCCTTCGACGACCTGGCCTGCTGGACGGGCAGCGTCGCGCGCGCCGACGACGGCCGCTGGTGGATGTTCACCTCCGGCATCACGCGCGCGACCGGGCCGGCGGTGCAGCGGATCGGCTCCTCGTGGTCCGACGACCTCGTCACCTGGACGCGCACCGACCTGGTGCTCGAGGCCGACCCGCGGTTCTACCGCCTCGACGACGAGGTGCACTGGCGCGACCCCTGCGTGGTGCGCGGCGACGACGGGCTCTGGCACATGCTGGTCACGGCCAAGACCGGGGTCGGGAGGGGCGGCGGCGTGGTCGGGCACGCGACGTCGTCCGACCTCGTGAGCTGGGACGTCGGGCCGCCGCTGAGCGCCGCGACCGGTCGCTTCGACCAGCTCGAGGTGGTCCGCGTCGTCGAGGTCGACGGTCGCGGCGCGCTCCTCTTCTCGTGCCTGGGCACGGAGATGCCCGGGGCAGCGCCCGGCGACGGCGGGGTGTGGTCGGTCCCCCTCGAGGGTCCCGGCCGGCCGGTCGACGTCGCGTCCGCCGTACGCCTGGTGGGGGAGGAGCTCTACGTCGGCGACGTCGTCCCCGGCCCCGACGGGCCGGCGCTGCTGGCCTTCCGCCACACCGGGGCCGACGGCCGCTTCGTCGGCGGGGTGACCGACCCGGTCCGGGTCGGCTGGCGGCCGGACGATCGCGGCCTGCAAACGTTTACGTGAGCCGCGCGCAGGGCTAGTGTGACTGGGGTCACTTCACAACGGATCGTCCGGCACGTACCTGCCGGTGGAGGGAGCAACACAACATGGCAACAGTGACGTTCGAGAAGGCACAACGCTGGTACCCCGGGGCCGACAAGGCCGCCGTCCCCGGCATCGACCTGGAGATCAAGGACGGCGAGTTCATGGTCCTCGTCGGCCCGTCCGGGTGCGGCAAGTCGACGACCCTGCGGATGCTCGCCGGGCTCGAGGAGGTCAACGACGGCAAGATCTTCATCGGCGACCGCGACATCACCAAGCTGCCGCCCAAGGACCGCGACATCGCGATGGTGTTCCAGAACTACGCGCTCTACCCCCACATGTCGGTCGCCGACAACATGGGGTTCGCGCTCAAGATGGCCAAGGTCCCCGACGCCGAGCGCAAGAAGCGTGTCGCCGAGGCGGCCCGCATCCTGGGGTTGGAGGAGTACCTCGAGCGCAAGCCCAAGGCCCTCTCCGGTGGCCAGCGCCAGCGCGTCGCGATGGGCCGCGCGATCGTCCGGAGCCCGCAGGTCTTCTGCATGGACGAGCCGCTGTCCAACCTCGACGCCAAGATGCGCGTGCAGACCCGCACCGACATCGCCAAGCTGCAGGCCGACCTCGGGGTCACGACGGTCTACGTCACCCACGACCAGGTCGAGGCCATGACGATGGGCGACCGGGTCGCGGTGATGAAGGACGGCCTGCTCCAGCAGGTCGACACCCCGCTCGGTCTCTACGACCGGCCGGTCAACCTCTTCGTCGCCGGCTTCATCGGCTCCCCGCAGATGAACCTGCTCGAGGCCACCGCCGTCAACGGCCGTGCCCAGATCGGCGACTACGTCGTCCCGGTCGACGACACCGCCGCGCAGAAGATGAGCGGCAACATCACCGTCGGCGTGCGCCCCGAGTCGTGGCGCATCGTCTCGGCCGAGGACGGCGGTCTCCCCGTCCGGGTCACCGTCGTCGAGGAGCTCGGCGCCGACGGCTTCGTCTACGGCTCGTCCGGGGTCGAGGGCACGCCCGCCAACATCATCGTGCGGGTCAACGGCCGCGACAAGGTCCACAAGGGCGACACGATCCACGTGACGACCGACCCGGCCCAGGTCCACGTGTTCGACACCGACACCGGGGCCCGCCTGTCGCAGTAGCGGGAGCGCTGACCCGTCGTAGATCTACGACGGGTCAGCGTCCTTCTCAGGCTCAGGCTCAGGCTCAGGCTCGGGGGAGGGCGCGGCGCGTGTTGGCCGTGATCGCCTGCACGAACGTCTCGAAGAGCTGGGGCGGCAGGTCGTGGCCCATGCCGTCGACGAGCAGCAGGTCGGCGCCCGGGACGGCCGATGCGGTCGCGCGGCCGCCGGAGACATGGACCATCTTGTCGGCGAGCCCGTGCACCACGACGGTGGGCACCTGGAGCCCGCGCAGCCGCGGCGTACGGTCCGTGGTGCTGACGATCGCCGCCATCTGACGGGTCAGCCCCGCCAGCGACACGCCGCGGTCGTAGGTCTCGGCCGCGCGCTGCTCGATGTCGTCCTGGGTCTTGGGATAGCCCGGCGAGCCGATCATCCTCCAGGTCGCGACGCTGGAGCGGATGTAGCCGTCGCGCCCGGGGCTGCTGGAGAGCAGGTTGCGGAACAGCACGGGGTGCTGCCAGCCGACGGTGCGGCGACCGGTCGTCGACATGATGCTCGCCAGCGAGCGGACCCGGCCGGGCTCCTGCAGGGCCATCGACTGCGCGATCATCCCGCCCATCGACACGCCGGCGACGTGCGCCGACTCGAGGCCGAGGTGGTCGAGCAGGCCGAAGGCGTCGCGCGCCATGTCGTCGAGGGAGTACGGCGCCCGCACCGGCAGGCCGGTGAACGCGCGCACCAGCATCCGACGCGTCACCCGGCCCTGGCCGCGGCTGGACCGGCCGGCGTCACGGTTGTCGAAGCGGACGACGTAGAACCCCTGGCGCGCCAGCATCTCGCACAGCTCGAGGTCCCACCACGTCATCGGCGCGCCGAGGCCCATCACCAGGAGCAGCGGCTCGTCCTCGCAGCTGCCGAAGGTCTGGTAGCACAGCTCGACGTCGGCGGAGACGGGCGCGAACAGCTCGTCGGAGGACGTCACGGGCTCGGATCGGGTCGGCACCCCTTCATTCAATCAGGCCTCTTACCTGCTGGGATCTCCCCCGAACAGACGAGTCGAGGTCGTAACGTGCGTCACATGAGTGACAGCCCGCTGGCCTCCTTCCTCCTCCCGGAGGGCTTCCGCCGGCCCTCCATGGCCGCCGTGCTGCACGAGACCAGCGTCGTCACCGAGGCCGGCCGCTACGCCGCCCGAGCCGCCGAGGAGCGGCGCTCACGCCGGGCTCGTCCCTACTCGGGCCGGTCGGTCGAGCGGGCCGTCGAGCCGGTCATCCTGGTGCCGGGCTTCATGGCCGGCGACGGCACCCTGTCGCTGATGGCACGTGCCCTGCGCGGTCGCGGCTTCCGCACCTACCGCTCTCACATCCACGCCAACGTCGGCTGCACGCTCAACGCGGCCGCCCAGCTCGAGTCGCGGCTCGAGGCGATCGCGCTGCGCCGCGGCACCCGGGTCCAGATCGTCGGCCACAGCCTCGGCGGCATGATCGCCCGCGGGGTCGCCGTACGCCGGCCCGACCTGGTCGCCGGCATCGTCACCATGGGCAGCCCGATGCTCGCCCCGGCCGCCCACCACGTCGCCCTGTCGTGGGGCGTCGACACCCTGGTCCGGCTCAGCAAGGCCGGCGTGCCCGGGCTGATGTCGGAGGAGTGCGTCGCGGGCTCCTGCGCCCGGCAGAGCTTCGACGAGAGTCGCTCACCGCTCTCGGCGTCGGTCGGCTTCACCGCGCTCTACTCCAAGCGCGACGGCATCGTCGACTGGCGCGCCTGCGTCGACCCGATCGCCGTCCCCGTCGAGGTCACCGCCTCCCACTGCGGCATGGCCCTCGACCCCCGCGTCATCGACCACGTCTCCGCCGCCCTCCACCGCCAGATGGACTCCCACCAGGAGGGCCTCCGCATCGCATGACCCGCCGACTCGGCGTACATGACGAGTCAGAAGAGCGCGAGTCGGCTCTGCTGCTGAGTCTCTGCGCCGACTCGCGCTGATCTGACTTCAACTCTGCGCCGACTCGGCGTACGTCGAGGGGTCAGGACCCGCCAAAGTCGATCGCGGCGAAGGGGCGGAGCTTCTCGAGGCGGTGCTCGGAGGTGATGGAGCGGATGGTGCCGGAGCGCGAGCGCATGACGAGGGAGTGGGTGGTGGCGCCGCCGGCGCGATAGCGGACGCCTCGGACCAGGTCGCCGTCGGTGATGCCGGTGGCGACGAAGAAGCAGTCGTCGCCGGTGACGAGGTCGTCGGTGGAGAGGACGGCGTCGGGGCCGATCTCGAGGCCCGCGGCGGCGGCCTTCTCGTGCTCGGCCTCGTCCTGGGGGACCAGGCGGCCCTGGATGACGCCGCCGGTGCACTTGAGCGCGCAGGCCGCGATGATGCCCTCGGGGGTGCCGCCGGTGCCGAGCAGCAGGTCGATGCCGGTGTCGGCACGGGCGGCCACGATGGCCCCGGCGACGTCGCCGTCGGTGATGAACTTGATCATCGCGCCGGTCGCCCGGATCTCCTCGGCGATGCCCTGGTGGCGCGGCCGGTCGAGCAGCATGACGGTGAGGTCGGAGGGCTTGGAGCCCTTGGCCTTGGCGACCTGGTGGATGTTCTCGGCGACCGGGAACCGCAGGTCGACGACGTCGGCGGCCTCGGGGCCGGTGACGAGCTTCTCCATGTAGAAGACGGCCGAGGGGTCGTACATCGAGCCGCGCGGGGCGACGGCGAGCACCGACACGGCGTTGGTCATACCCTTGGCGGTCAGCGTGGTGCCGTCGATCGGGTCGACCGCGACGTCGCACTCGGGGCCGGTGCCGTCGCCGACCTCCTCGCCGTTGTAGAGCATCGGGGCGTTGTCCTTCTCGCCCTCGCCGATGACCACGGTGCCGCGCATCTGGATGGTCGAGATCATGATGCGCATCGCGTTGACCGCGACGCCGTCGGCGCCGTTCTTGTCGCCGCGGCCGACCCAGCGGCCGGCGGCCATGGCGGCGGCCTCGGTCACCCGGACCAGCTCGAGGGCGAGGTTGCGGTCGGGGGAGGTGGGGGCGACTTCGAACTGCGGGGGTACGGCGCTCGGGCTCATAGGCCGGATGTTATCCGCCGCCGGACGGGCGCCGGTTCACGCCACGAGGTGGAGCACGGTCACGGCCGCGACCAGGCTCACCGGGGTCAGCAGCAGCGAGACCCGGTGGAACTCGACTAGCGACGTGGTGCGGGCGTCGGACTGCCCGTCGGCCCGGAGCGTACGACGCCACAACAGGTTGGCCAGCGACCCCGACAGCGTCAGCCCGGAGCCCACGTTGAGCCCGACCAGGGCGGCGAGCACCGCCACGTCGCCGAGCGGCGCGACCAGGGGGACGAGCAGCAGGGTCGCCGAGAGGTTGGTCAGCGCGTTGGCGAGGACGGTCGCGAGGAGCGCGATCCCGAGCAGGGCGGCGTACGACGTCCCGTCGGGCACCACGTCGGCGACGGCATCGCCGAGGAACCCGTCGGAGAGGGCCGCGACCACGACCCCGAGCGCCAGCACGAGGAGGGCGAACTCGGGATGGGCGGCGGCGACGGCGTCGCCGAGCCCCAGCAGGCCCCGGTGCCGCGCCCAGACGACCAGCACGACGGCCGCCGCGGCGGCGACCCAGACCGGGTCGACGTCGAGCGGGGAGGTGACCGCGAAGCCGGCCAGCATCAGCCCGACGACGACGGTCGGCACGACCGGCAGCGGCACGGCCGGCGTCGGGTCGGGGCGTGCGGTGACGGTCAGGTCGCGGCGGAAGAGCAGGCGGAGCCCGGCGTACTCCACGACGAGCACCACGACCAGGACCGGCGCCATCGTGGCCGCGAACCCGGCGAAGGTCAGCCCGAGCGACGGCAGTGCGAGGAGGTTGGTGAGGTTGGAGACCGGCAGCAGCAGCGACGCGGAGTTGGCCATCCGCAGGCAGGCGTAGGCCGCCGGCCGACCCGGTACACCGGACCCGGCGGCCGCCGCGACGACCACGGGCGTCAGCAGCACGACGGTGGCGTCGAGGCTGAGCACCGCCGTGACGGCCGCCGCCAGCAGGAAGGCGACCGTGAGCAGCCGGACCGCGCTGCCCCCGCGGAGCAGCCCGCCCCCCGCCTGGAACAGCCCGGCCCGGTCGCAGACCTGCGCCACGACGAGGATCGCGACCAGGAACCCGACCACGGGCGCCAGCTCGAGCACCGTCTCGCGCGCGTGGTCGAGACCGACCAGGCCCGTGGCGACCACGACGAGGGTCGCGCCGACCGAGACCAGCGCCTCGACCCGGCGGCGCGGGTGGCGGTAGGCCACGACCAGCAGCGCCACCAGCGCCGCGACCGCGAGGAGATCGACCACCGGCACCGGACGAACCTACCCACCACGGGGGTGTCGGGCCGCGGGGTGCCGCCTGGGAGGATGGCGGGGTGAGTGAGCAGGGTGGGCCGTCCGGACAGGCCGGGCGCTACAACCGCTCCTTCGAGGGCCTGATCGGCGCGATGATCGTGATCGTCCTGGTCGTGGTGGGGTTCGTCGTCTATCGCAGCATCTTCAGCGACCCGCCGGTGCAGCCGATCCCCGACGTCGACTACCGCGCCCAGGTGCTCGACCTGCAGGTCAACGGGCTCGACGACGTCGTCTATCCGGCCGACCTGCCCGACGGGTGGCGCTCGACCGAGGTGCGCTTCAAGCCGGGCCAGGACCAGCGGCTCGAGATCAACTTCTTCACCGACGACAAGGACTTCGTCGGCCTGCGCCAGGTCGACGAGGACGTCGAGGACCTGCTCGAGGAGTCGGGCGTGGAGGACGCCGCCGAGGAGGACCCGCTCACCGGGGACGCCGCCGGCTCGGTCGCCGACCGCTGGGACGGCTGGAGCGACGAGGACGGCGACCACGCCTACAGCGCCGAGGTCGGCAGCCAGACGGTGCTCGTCTACGGCTCCGTGTCGGCGGGCGACCTGGCCGACCTCGTCGGCCGCCTCACCACCGACGCGCTGCCTAGCCCGTCGGCGTCGTCGTCTCCTTCGTGATCACCGCGTCGAGGCGCTGACGCGCCCCGTCGAGCCAGTCCTGGCAGGTCGTGGCGAGCGCCTCGCCCCGCTCCCAGAGCGCGAGCGACTCCTCGAGCGTCGTGCCGCCGGCCTCGAGGCGGCGCACGACGTCGATGAGCTCCTCGCGGGCCTCTTCGTAGGTCTGCCCCGCGTCGGGGGGATCGGTCTGGTCAGGCATCGGGCTCCTTGTGGGTGGAGGTGACGTCGGCGTGGATGCGGCCGTCGGCGACCCGGACGCTCACGGCGGCCCCGGCGTGGGTCGCACCGACCGAGGTGACGACGTGGCCGTCGGCATCCTGGAGGACGGCGTAGCCGCGCTCGAGTGTGGCGAGCGGGGACAGGGCGCGGGCCCGGGCGCGCTGGTGGCCGATGTCGTCGGCGGCCCGGTCGAGCTGGTGGCCCAGGCACCGCCGGGCGCGCTCGCGCAGCTGGGCGAGCTCGTCGGTGCGGCGGTCGACGAGGGTGCGCGGGTCGGCGAGGGCCGGCCGGGAGCGGAGGGCGTCGAGCCCGGTCTGCTCGCGGGCGACGGTGGTGAGCACCAGGGAGCGGAGCCGCTCGCGGGCCGACGCGACGGCGAAGGCCTCGGCCGCGACGTCGGGCACGACGAGCTTGGCGGCGTCGGTCGGCGTGGACGCGCGGACGTCGGCGACGAGGTCGAGCAGCGGCTGGTCGGGCTCGTGGCCGATCGCCGACACGACGGGCGTGCGGACCCCGGCGACCGCGCGGAGCAGCCCCTCGTCGCTGAAGGGCAGCAGGTCCTCGACGGACCCGCCGCCGCGCGCGATGATGACGACGTCGACCTGGTCGTCGCGGTCGAGCCGGGCCAGCGCCTCCATCACCTCGCCGGCGGCACGGGAGCCCTGCATGGTCGCGTGGGCCACGGTGAACTCGGCCGCAGGCCACCGCCGGCGCGCGTTGTCGAGCACGTCGCGCTCGGCCGCCGACCTGGGCGCGGTCACCAGGCCGATGCGCCGCGGCAGGAACGGCAGGCGGCGCTTGAGCGCCTGGTCGAAGAGCCCCTCCGCCGCCAGCAGCTGACGCCGACGCTCGATCTGGGCCAGCAGCTCGCCGAGGCCGACCATCCGGATCTCGCGGGCCTGCAGCGACAGGGTGCCGCGGTTGGCGTAGTAGGACGGCTTGGCGTGCAGCAGCACGCTCGCGCCCTCGACCAGCGGCGGGTTCATCGAGTCGACCAGCGTGCGGGTGGCGGTGACCGGCACCGAGATGTCGGCGACCGAGTCGCGCAGGGTGAGGAACACCGTCTGCAGCCCCGGCCGCTTGCTCAGCTGGGCGATCTGGCCCTCGACCCAGATCGCGCCGAGGCGGTCGACCCAGCCCGAGATCGCGAGCGCCACCTGCCGGACGGGTGCCGGCTGCTCGGGGGACGTCTCGAGTGCCATGCGCGCGAGGCTACTGGTCGCCGCCGACAGCCCCGTCGGCCCCGACAGACCCGACGGACCACGACCGCTCGAGCAGCCGGACGGCCTCGGGGAGCGTCAGGCCGAGCCGACGCGCGGTGGCGGCGTACTCCTCGGCCATCTCGGTCGCGTCGCCCGGGACGGTCGTGGCGGCGATCGACGTGCCGCGCCGGCCCTCGGTGACGACGACGCCGTCGGACTCGAGCTCGGTGTAGACGCGCTGCACGGTCCGCACCCCGATGCCGAGGTCGAGCGCCAGCTGCCGCACCGTCGGGAGACGCGTGCCCGCCGGCAGGTCACCGGTGGCGGCGCGGCTCGCGACCTGCGCGCGCAGCTGTTCATAGAGCGGGGTCGCGGAGTCGGCGTCGAGGGGGTGGATCGTCACCCTCGCACGGTAGAGGGTGTATGACGTGGTGATGCCCTACGCACTCGTGATCGGTGAGTCCCTGGTCGACGTGGTGACCGACGCCGACGGCGTGACCGTCGAGCGCCCCGGCGGCAGCGCCGCCAACGTCGCCGTCGCGCTGGCGCGGCTCGGTCGGGCGGTCCAGTTCGTGACGTCGTACGCCGACGACGAGCGCGGCCGGGCCATCGCCGCGCACCTGGCCGGGTCCGGGGTCGTGCTCGCGACCGACCCGCACGTGCTGGCGCGCACCTCGTCGGCCGCGGCGACGATCGGGCCCGACGGGTCGGCGACCTACGTCTTCGACCTCGACTGGCGGATCGGGCCGGTCGACCTCGACGCGACCCCCGCCTACGTCCACGTCTGCTCGATCGGCGCGGTCCTCGAGCCGGGTGCCGACGACGTGCTCGCCCTGCTCGACCGGCTCCTCGAGCTGCCGTCGCCGCCCACGGTGACCTACGACGTCAACGCGCGCCCGGCCATCACGGGCACCGGCCCGGAGGTGGTGGGTCGCGTCGAGTCCGTCTGCCGCCGGGCCCACGTGGTCAAGGCCAGCGACGAGGACCTCGCCGCCCTCTACCCCTCCCTCGGCCTCGACGAGGCGGCCACCCACCTGCGCGGCCTCGGCCCACGGGCCGTCGTCGTCACGCGCGGCGAGGAGGGCGCCACCTGGTACGCCGACCACGAGACGGTCGTCGGACGCGCGACCGCCACCACCGTCGTCGACACCATCGGCGCCGGCGACACCTTCTCGGCCGCCACCATCGACGCCCTCTGGGACGGCCTCGACCCCGCCGCCACCGTCGCCCACGCCGCCCGCGCCGCGGCGGTCACCGTGTCGCGTCCGGGCGCCGACCCGCCCACGCGAGCCGACCTGCGATAGTCCCGGGCGAAGTGGCCCCCCAAGACACGTCTCAGGGGCCATTTCGCCCGGGACTACCGGTCAGGGCGCCAGCCAGGTGTGCACCAGCGGCACCACGCTCGCGCCCTCGCCGGACGCGGAGGCGACCCGCTTCATCGAGCCCGCGCGGATGTCGCCCACGGCGAAGACGCCGGGCACGGTGGTGGCCAGGTTGGCCGGGGGCAGGCCGTCGGCCCAGGAGGCCGGCGGGACGTCGCGGCCGGTGAGCACGAAGCCGTGCGAGTCGCGGGCGACGTGGCCCGGCAGCCAGTCGCAGTGGGGCTCGGCGCCGAGGAGCAGGAAGAGCCCCTGGGCCTCACGACGCGCGACGGACCCCGACTCGACGTCGCGGACGTCGAGCCACTCGAGCCGGCCCTCGCCGCCGCCGTCGACGACCTCGGCGCAGGTCTCCACCTTGATGCGCGGGTTGTAGGCGATCTCGTTGATCAGGTACTGCGACATCGTCGCCTCGAGCGAGGGGCGGCGCACCATGATCGTGACCGAGGCGGCGAACTTCGCCAGGTGGATGGCGGCCTGCCCGGCCGAGTTGCCACCACCGACGACCACGACGTCGTAGCCCTCGGTCTCGCGCGCCGCCGACATCGCCGAGCCGTAGGTGACGCCGAGACCGACGAGCGCCTCGACGCCCTCGCAGCCGAGCTTGCGGTAGGCGACGCCGGTCGCGATCACGACCGAGCGCGCCTCGACCACGCCGCCCTCGGTGACCAGCAGGTGGTGGCCCTCGGGGCTCAGCTCGAGCGCGTCGACCTCCCAGCCGGTGAAGAACTGCACGCCGAAGCGGATCGCCTGGTTGCGGGCGCGCTGCGCCAGCCGCATCCCGGAGATGCCGCGCGGGAAGCCCAGGTAGTTGCGGATCATCGAGCTCGTCCCGGCCTGGCCGCCGATCGCCTCGGCCTCGAGGACGACGGTCGAGAGGCCCTCGCTGCCGCCGTAGACCGCGGCGGCGAGGCCGGCCGGCCCGGCGCCGACGATGGCGAGGTCGACCACGCCCTCGATCGTGAAGTCACCGGGCGCGCCGTAGATCTGGGTCGCGACCTCGCGCACCGTCGAGGGGGCGTACGCCGGGCGGCCCATCGTGCGCAGCAGCGGCCAGGTGACGGTGCCGCCGGCCGCCTCGAACTCCTCGACGACCTCCCGGCCCTGCTCGGTGTCGGGGGTGTAGACGCGCGTGGGCATGCCCATCCGCTCGGTGAACTCGCGGACCGCGGTGGTGAGCGGGTGTCCCGGCGGCGACACGATCCGCACGGTCTCGACCTCGGGCATGGCGACGGTCTGGCCCCAGTCGGACAGCAGTTCGGTGATCGCGCCGTGGAACTCCTCGTCGCGCACCCCGCGCGGCATCAGCAGGTAGGCGTCGTACTTGCCCTTGGCCATGCCCGCGCGCAGCTCGGCGGCGTGGACGAGGAACCGCTCGTACGGCGCCGCGATGACCCGGCGCGCGGTCGGGACCTTGGCCCGCCAGTGGTGGAAGGCCATCAGGGGCTCGGCGTCGGGCAGGTCGCCGTCCTGGACCATCAGGGCGACCGTGCCGCCCTCGGCCTTGACGTCGAGGATCACCTGCACCGCCTCGGCGCTGGAGCCGGCGGTGCGCAGGTCGTAGTCGCGGGCGTAGCGGCCGAACTCGTCGAGCAGGAACTCGGCGTGCTTGGCCGAGACGAGGAGGATCGTGGGGTCTGGCACGCCTCCAACCCTAGGAGCCGAACGTTTCCTACACGAGTCCCTTGCGGCCGACCGCCTCTCCCCGCCACAGCAGCAGCCGCAGGAACGACCGCGCCAACGCCCGGGTCACAGGATCAGCACCAGCAGGACGATCGCGGCGGTCAGGGCCAGTGACACGAGCAGCGAGCCGGCACAGCCGAGCCGGTTGCTGAAGAAGAGGAACATGTCTCGACGGTTCCCCGCGCCGACCGGGCGGACCCAGCCCGTGGGGGTGACGGGGTGGTGACCTGGGTCTCGTCGGCGCTGCGGGAGGATGGCGGGGTGCGCCTGCGGATCGACCTTGCCTACGACGGCACCGGCTTCCACGGGTGGGCGACCCAGCCGGGGCTGCGCACCGTCCAGGGCGAGCTGACCGCGGCCCTCGCCACCGTGCTGCGCACCCCCGACGTCCAGGTCGTCTGCGCCGGCCGGACCGACGCCGGGGTCCACGCCCGGGGCCAGGTCGTGCACACCGACGTGGCGGAGGACGGGCTGCCCGAGGGGGTCGACCGGCTGGCCCGGCGGCTCAACGGGGTGCTTCCCGCCGACGTGCGTGTACGCCGGGTGGCCGCGGCGGCCGAGGGGTTCGACGCGCGCTTCGGTGCGCTCTGGCGGCGCTACGCCTACCGCGTCGCCGACGCGGTCGAGCTCGCGGACCCGCTGACCCGCGCGCACGTGCTCGCCTGGCCGCGCCCCCTCGACCTCGACCTGATGAACGAGGCGTCGGCCCTGCTGGTCGGGCAGCACGACTTCGCGTCGTTCTGCAAGCAGCGCGAGGGCGCGACGACGATCCGGACCCTTCTCGAGCTGTCCTGGGCCCGCGACGACGCCGGGGTGGCGACCGCGACCGTCAAGGCCGACGCGTTCTGCCACTCGATGGTCCGCTCGCTCGTCGGGTGCCTGCTGGCCGTGGGGGAGGGACGTCGTCCAGTGGCCTGGGCGGGCGAGATCCTGCGCGCCGAGCGCCGCGACGCGGGCGTCGCGGTCGTCCACGCCCACGGCCTCACGCTCGAGGAGGTCGCCTACCCGGCCGACATCGAGCTGGCTGTACGCGCCGTGCAGACGATGGCCCGCCGGGTGGCCGAGGAGGCACGTCATGACTGAGCCGGGGACCGAGCCAGGGACCGAGCCAGAGCCCGAGCACTACTTCACCGCCGACCCGTCGGTGCCGTTCAAGCGCGCGCCGGTCGAGACCGAGGTGTGGGGCCGTCGGTTGTCGCTCGTGTCGGGCTCGGGCGTCTTCGCCCAGGGCCGGGTCGACATCGGCACCTCGATCCTCTTCCGCGAGACCGCGCCGCCGTCGGGGATCGGGTCGGTCCTCGACCTCGGCTGCGGCTACGGCGTCATCGGGCTCGCCCTCGCGTCGGTCGTGCCGGGACTGCGGGTCACCGCGGTCGACGTCAACGCGCGCGCGGTGCTGCTGGCGCGCGAGAACGCCGCCGCCCTCGGGCTCATCGACCGGTTCACCGCCGCGACGCCCGCGGAGGTCGACGCCGCGGCGACCTGGGACGAGATCTGGTCCAACCCGCCGATCCGGATCGGCAAGGCCGCGCTGCACGAGCTGCTCCTCACCTGGTTGCCGCGCCTCGCCCCGGGCGGTCGCGCCGTGATGGTGGTCGGCAAGAACCTCGGCGCCGACTCCCTCCAGCGCTGGCTCGGCGAGCAGGGCTACCCGACCGAGCGGCTCGCCAGCGCCAAGGGCTTCCGGGTGCTCGAGTCGCGCAAAGCCTGACGCGGCCACCGCCCGTTCGACAGAATGTCCCGGTGAAGGGACGACCGGTGGCGCTGCTCGCGTCCCTCCTCGGGCCGCTGCGACCGCTCGTGCCGCTGGTGTCGCGCCGCGACAGCCGGGCCGACAGCCGGGCCGACGCCGACGAGGCCCGTGCCGAGACCCACGTCGCCGTCCGCGACCGCGAGGTCGCCGTCTCGGCCCGGCTCGAGGCCGAGGCCGCGACCCGACGCGTGATCGACCAGTCGCCGGACGCCTACGTCTCGGTCGACGAGCAGGGCGGCCTGACCGAGTGGAACCCCGCGGCCGAGGAGATCTTCGGGTGGACCCGCGACGAGGTCCTCGGACTCGACGTCGGCGAGCTGCTGCTCAGCTCGGCCCGCGCCGACCTGCACCGGCGCCAGGTCGCCGACTTCCGCGCCACCCGCACGTCGACGATCATCGGCCGCCACCCCGACGTACCGATGTCGGCCCGCGACGGCCGGCTGCTCCGCATCGACTGCGTCGTGTGGTCGGTCGCCGACGAGCACGGCCGCACGTCGCTCCACACGTTCATGACCGACGTGACCGACCGCCAGGCGGCGGCCGACGACCTGCGCCGCGCCGACGACGACCTCAGCACCTTCTCCGCCGCCATGGCCCACGACCTCCGGGTGCCGCTGACGGTCATCAAGGGCTACGCCGAGCTGCTCGCCCACGAGGTCGAGCCGGAGGGCCTGCCGTCGACCGACTGGGTCGAGCGGCTCGACGCCGCGGCCGACCGCGGGGTGGCCCTGATCGACGACATCCTGCGCTACCTCGGCGTCGGCCGCGTGCTGGCCACCCGGGAGCCCGTCGACCTGACGACGCTGGTCGAGCAGGTCGTCGCCGAGCACCTGGGCGCGACCGACCGCGACACCGACATCCGGGTGGAGCCGCTGCCCCCGGTCACCGGCGACGAGCGCCTGCTGTCGCAGCTGTTCGGCAACCTGGTGGGCAACGCGCTCAAGTACGTGCCCGCCGACCGTCGGGTCGAGGTGGTCGTCGACGCCGTCGTCGACGCGCCCGGCTGCGTCGTGGTCCGGGTCGCCGACAACGGCGACACCCTCGACGCGGACGACCGCGACCGGATCTTCTCGATGTTCGACCGGGGCTCCTCGGCCGACCCGGCGGTCGCGGGCTCGGGGGTCGGGCTCGCGGTGTCGCGCCGCATCGCCGAGCTCCACGGCGGCGACGTCACGGTCGAGGCGGTGCCCGGGGGCGGGACCCGCTTCTGCGTGCGGCTGTCGGCCTGACGCCGACGCCCGGGGACGTGCCCGGGGACGTGCCCGGGGACGGGACGCGACACCCGCCGGACACCTCCGCGTCGTACGGTTCGGCCATGGCCGACCGCCACGACGTCCACCCGCACCACCTGCTCCGCGCGGTGCTGGGCGACCAGATGGTGCGCGACGTGCTGGTCGAGCTCGGGGCCGACCCCGACGAGGTGCGGGTGACCCTCGACCGCGAGTGGCTGGCGGCGGCCGACACGATCGCGCTCGAGGAGATCGAGTCCGTGGGGATCGGGCTGGCGACGGTGCTGACGGCGGTCAACCCGCCGTTCGACGACCCGCCCGACTGGGAGGGGCGGCGCATCACCGAGCCGACCCGGGAGCTGCTGGTCCGGGCCCTGGGGGTCCGGGGGATCACCCAGGGCGCGCGCGTCGGCAGCGGGCACCTGCTGCTCGCGCTGATGAGCAGCAAGGACCACATCGTCGCCGCGACGTTCCGTACCCACGGCCTGCACAGCCGTGGGGCGCGGACGGTCGTGGAGCGGTGGAGCCGCCGGGCCCCCTAGGACACGCGCTAGCCGAGGGGCACGGCGGTGAGCGTGCCGGCCGTCTCGTCGCCGCCGGCCAGGCCGACGACGTACATCAGGGCCCCGTCGGGGGTGATGGTGACGTTGCGGGGGGAGTCGCCGGCGCCGTCGAGCGCGCTGACCGTGAGGTCGGTCGTGTCGATCGCGGCAACCACGCCGTTGCCGTAGTCGGGGACGTAGGCCGTGGCGCCGTCGGGGCTGAACGACACGATGGTGCCCGGCTCGCCCTCGAGGTCGACGGTGTCGACGAGCTCGCCGGTGTCGAGGTCGACCACCCAGATGACGCCGCCGGCCGGGTCGGGGATCCAGCCCCGGTTGCTGCCGGGCTGCTGGCGGACCTTGCCGGTGGTCTCGCCCGGGAGCGAGTACGTCGGGCCGGGGGTGTCGTCGGCGCCGTCCTGGCCGCGCTCGACGACCTGCAGCAGCCCGCCGTCGAGGGTGACGTAGACCTTGCTGCCGTCCTCGCTCACCTGCAGCCCGTTGGGGCTGGCGTCGACCGGGACCTCGGCGACGGTCTCGAGGTCGGGCAGGACCCGGAAGATCGAGCCGCTCCCGTTGTCGGGGGTGTACGCCGTCCCGTCGGGTGCGAGCTGGACGAGGCCCGGGGAGCTGCCCAGCGCGAACGAGGTGAGGACGTCGTAGGACTGGGCGTCGAGGAGCACGAGCTGCCCGTCGCGCTGGGGCACGAAGAGGACGGTGCCGTCGTCGCTGAGCCGCAGCGGGTTGGGGACGTTCTCGAGCGGGATCCGGAAGAGCTCGTTCCCGGCGTCGACCACCGAGATCTCGTTGCCGCCACACGGGATGTAGGCGACGCCGCCGCCGGGGGCGACGGCCGCGCCGGCGTTGGGGGCGTCGCAGACGTCGAAGCTGGTGGTGTCGCCGGTGGCGCGGTCGACGACGGTGACCGTGTCGGAGTCGGTGTTGGCGACGTAGATCGGGCCGGCGCCGTCGGGTGCGAGGCTGGCGAGGCGCGGTGTGGCCCCGACCTCGGTCGTCGTGAAGCCCGGCCCCGCCTCGGGTTCCGTGGGCCCGGACGACCCCTGGCTCGACCCGGGCGGGTCGGTGGCCGGGTCGTCGGCGGTGTCGTCACCGCCGCCGTCGCTCTGGAGCAGCACGACGCCCACGACGGCGCCGGCGAGCAGCACGACCGCCGCGGCGACGAGGGCGATGCGCCGGCCGCGGCCGGGCTCCTGGGGTGCCTGGCCGGGGGGCGGACCGGCGGGCGGGGTCGGGGTGGAGGGGCCGGACGGGTGGGAGGGGTGGGACGGGTGGGAGGGGTGGGACGGGCTGGACGGGTAGGACGGGTGCAGGTCGGGTCCGCCGTAGCGCGTCGGGGCCGCGTGGGCCGCGGTGTCGAGCCCGGCGCGCGGTGCGAGGCCGGACTGCGCCTGGGTCGGGGGCGCCGGGTCGGGCAGCAGGACGGCGCCGGTCTCGGGGAGCAGCTCCGGCCCGCCGAGCGCGCGGTCCATCTCGACGGCGACCTCGGCCGCGGTCGGACGGGCGGTGGGGTCGGTCGCGAGCATCCGGTGGACGAGGGCGGTGCAGGCGCCGGCCCGGGTGGCGGGTGGGGCGTCCTCGCGGACGAGCCGCGCGACGATCGCGGGCACGTCGGCGCCGGGGGCGACGAAGGGCGGGTGGCCCTCGACCGCGGCGAAGAACGTCGCGCCGAGCGACCAGACGTCGCTGGCGGCCGACATGGGCTCCTGCCGGGCGGCCTCCGGGGGCAGGAAGGCGAGGGTGCCGATCATCTCGCCGGCGCGGGTGATGGCGACGTCCTCGGTGCCGCGCGCGATGCCGAAGTCGGCGAGGTGGCCGCGGCCCTCGGGGTCGACGAGCACGTTGCCCGGCTTGACGTCGCGGTGCAGGACGCCGGCCGCGTGCGCGGCGGCGAGCGCGCCGGCGGTGTCGGCGACGACCCGGGCCACGCTGCGCCAGTCGGCGGTGCGCTCGCGGGCGAGGCGGTCGGCGAGCGACTCGCCGTCGACGTACTCGAGGATCAGGTGGGGACGGCCCTCGACGCGGACCAGGTCGTAGAGCGTGACGATCGCGGGGTGCTTGAGCCGGGCGACGACGCGGGCCTCGCGCATCATCCGCTCGACGAGCTCGGCGTCCATCCCGGTCGGGGTGTCGAATCGCAGCCGCTTCACGGCCACGTGGCGGCCGAGGTCGACGTCCTCGGCGAGCCAGACGTCGCCCATGCCGCCCTGCCCCAGCGGCCGGACCCGTCGGTAGCGTCCGGCGAGCAGGTCGTCCGCGTCGGTCATGCTCGGCAGGATAAGGGGCGCCCGGCCCCGGCGGCAGACACCGTCCGGGCCTGTCCGTGGGGCCTGTTCTCGGGCACGACCTAGCGGCGGGTGACCGTGAGGCCCGCGATGTTGCCCTGCAGCAGGGTCCCGTCGGCCAGGATCGAGCCGACCATCTGCAGCGTGTCGGCGGTCGGGCCGTTGCCGATCCGCGACCGGCTCACCACGCGGCCGTCGCGGGGCGAGATGCGCACCAGGTCGTAGGCGAGCGACGCGCTGCGGGTGACGGTGTGGATGACGCCCTCGGCGGTCGAGAGCCGCGGCACCGCCGACGACCGGGTCCGGGTGCGCCACACCGACCGGCAGCCGCGCCTGGTCAGGTCGACCCGCTCGAGCCCGCCGACGAACGGCGCCGACGCGGGGTCGGACGTGCCCGTCGTGCCGGCGGGGTAGGGGTAGCCGTAGGTGCTGGCGACGTAGATCGAGCGCCGGAAGGCGATGGGGGAGTTCTCGCTGCCGCTGTTGTCGCGGGCGAGGACGGGCAGCGAGCAGCGCAGGGCGCCGGTGCTGGTGCGATAGACGAGCACGCGGCTGCGCGGGCGGGCGTTGTCGGTGATCGCGACGAACTCGTGGCCGGTGCGTGGCCCGAAGAACGTCGGCGTGGCGCCGCTGCCCTGGGTGAGCTGGCCGGGCTTGCGCGCCGAGCCCCGGTCGTAGCCGCGCCTCCAGAGCTGGCGCACGCGCCCACGCCCGTCCGCGCGCAGCAGGTAGGTCGCGCGGTCGGTCGTGACCACCGTGCCGTCGGGCGCCGTCGAGATGCTGTTGCCGATCAGCTCCTGGCGGCTGCCGAGGCGTCGTACGACGACCCGACCGGTGCGCGGGTCGGCGTAGCCGGCCGCGGCGTGGGCCGTGGCGAACCAGATCCGCCCGTCGTAGCCGGGCGCGACCGAGACGAGGGAGTCGCAGCTCGTGCTGCCGCAGAGCCGGCTGATCGCCCGGGTGAACGGGATCCGGCGCTGCACGAAGAGCCGGTCGGTGCCGGCGGGTCCGTTCTCGTCGTGCGCCACCAGGACGATCGCGCCGGAGCCGTCGACGGTGACCAGGCGGTCACGGTGGTCGACGTAGGCGTAGACGCCTCCCAGCAGGGCGCCGGCCTGCAGGTGGAGGCGGGCGAGCGGGAGGTAGGTGGTGGGGTCGAGGAGGTAGACCGACGGGGCGCGGTCGGCGTACTCCGTGCAGAGCGCGAGCGGGACGCCGTCGCGGCCGGCGAGGATCGTCGGGCAGACGCCGGGGAGCACGACGTGCTGCACGGCCTGCGGGGTCGCGCCGGGACCGCGCAGCGGCGTCGTGTCCGACGACCCGGGGTCGCCGTGCATGGTGGCCGTGCCGGCCGGGCCCGACCAGCGGTTGCGTGGCAGCTCGCCGCGACGGCGGGGCGGGTCCTGGTGGCGCTGGGAGGCCTGGCCGGTGCTGGTCGCCGTGCTGGCGGGGCTGGCGGGGGTGGGGGCGGCGAGTGCCGTGAGGACAAGGACGGCTCCGACGATGACGACCCAGACTCGTGTAAGCACAGTGAGACGGTACGAATTGGGCGCGGTGCGGGCCAATCGGGGCGCTCGCTGGTCCAGACCTGCGGGCCATGGCGGTGGCCCGGATCCTGTGCGAGGGTCTCTCCCCATGACGACTCGGTGGGCCGGAGTGGCCGCGATCGTGCTCCTCGCGGGACTGGCCGGGTGCGGCGGGTCCGACGACGCGGGCGACTCGGGCGGCTCGGGTGGCTCGGGCGGCTCCGGTGGGACGACCGACACGCCCGCGATCGTGCCGACCGACCTCAACGAGGCCACGTCCGGCGACGACGACCTCGACGGCGAGGCCGACGAGGGCGCGGCGCTGACGGCCGAGGAGTTCTGCGGGTTCCTGGCCGACGAGACGCCGGAGGTCATCGACCTGACGCCGGCGGAGTACGCCGCGGCGACCTTCGGCACCGCGCTCTTCGCCTTCTACTCCGACAAGGGGCTGCTCACCGACATCGACGGCGCCGACATGGACGCGCTCGCCGCCGCGGGCTGCCCGGACGCGGCCGCCGAGCTCCTGGCGGTGCTGGGCGCCGGGAGCTTCGCCGAGCTGCTGTCGAGCTAGCGGGTCACATCCCGCACATCCACCAGTCGTCGCCGAGCGCGACGGGGTCCTGGCAGATCATGCCGGACATGTCGGTGCCGGCGGGCGAGCCGTCGGGTGCGTGGAAGTAGCCGCCGGCGTCGTCGGGGATGCCCTGCCACTGCGGGAAGAACAGCATCGAGCCGCGCGCCTGCACCCGCCCGGTGACCGACAGCGGACGCCAGAGCATCGGGAGCAGCGCACCGTCATAGCTGTTGTCGGGCTCGAGGTCTTCGACCGCCTGCTCGTAGAGCGAGCGGTGGGAGTCGAACCACGCCTCGGGCGCGACGCTGCACCAGTTGAGCAGCCCCGCCGCCAGCACGACCGTGAGGCCCGTCGTCGTCGCCGTCACCCACCGTCGACCGCCGACCAGGCCGAGCACGAACCCCGCCGACACCAGGCAGAACCAGCTCACGACGCTCGCCGCCAGCCCGACGTAGGTCCCGACGAACGGCAGCGGCAGCAGGACCGTGACGATCGCGAGCGCCCACACCAGCACCGTCCCGGCCAGCGCCCAGGCCAGCCTGAGCGTCCCGGGACGGGTGCGCGGCGGACGGGTCTCGTCGAGCGTCGTCATGACCGGCCGTCGCGGGGACCGAAGGCCTCGAGGGCGTCCTTGTCGCTCGCCGTGGCGCGGACGTAGGTGTCGGCCCACGCCTGGCGCCCGGGGTAGGACGAGCCCGCCACCACCCGGCGTACGGCGTCGTCGACGTCGACCTCGACCCGGCGCAACGAGACGTCGCCGTCGCGGAGCAAGGCCCAGTGGCCGCCGGGGCGACCGTAGGGCATGCCGATGCTGCCGGGGTTGACGACGACGCGGCGGTCGACGAGGCGCACGAACGGCATGTGGGTGTGGCCGCAGACGACCGTACGGACCTCGTCGGGCAGGCCGGCGAAGGCCTCGGCCCACTTCTCCAGGCGGGTGTCGACCAGCACGACCTCGTCGTCGTCGCGCGGGGTGCCGTGGCAGAAGACGACCGGGCCGAACCCGCGCACGTCGAGGGTGACCGGGTGCGGCATCTGGGCCAGCAGGCGGAGGTGGTGCTCGGACAGCTGGGCCGCGGCCCAGGCGTCGACCTCGTGGGGCTCGCCCGCTGCCAGCTGCTCGCCACGGCCGAGCGCGAGGAGGTCGCGGTCGGCGTTGCCGCGGACGAGGACGACGTCGGGCCGGCTGGCCAGCAGGTCGAGCACCTCGACCGGCTGAGGACCCGCCGCGTGGTCGCCGCAGACGACGACGACGTCGGCGCTGCGCACGTCGGGCTCGGCCAGCACGGCCTCGAGGACGGGCAGCACGCCGTGCACGTCGGAGAGGACGGCGACGGAGTCGGCGGCAGGGTTCACGGCCGTGCTCAGACGAATGCGTTGATGCCGGTCTCGGCCCGTCCGATGAGCAGCTTCTGGATCTGGCTGGTGCCTTCGTAGAGGGTCATCACGCGGGCGTCCCGGAGGTACTTGGCGGCCGGGTACTCGTCGACGTAGCCGGCGCCGCCGTGGATCTGGATGGCGAGGTTGGCGGCGCGCACGGCGGCCTCCGAGGCGAACAGCTTGGCCTTGGACGCGGCGACGCCGAACGGCTCGTGCCGGTCGACGAGGTCGGCGCACATCCAGACGAGGAGCCGCGCCGCGTCGGCGTCGAGGCTGATGTCGGCGATCATGTCCTGCACGAGCTGGAAGCCGGCGATGGGGCGGCCGAACTGGGTGCGGTTCTTGGCGTAGTCGACCGACGTCTCGAGGCAGCCCTGGACGATGCCGACGCAGCCCGCGGCGACGGCCAGCCGGCCCTTGTCGAGCGTGGACATCGCGACCTTGAAGCCGCGGCCCTCGCCCTCGGCGCCGCCGAGCATCGCGGAGGCCGGCACGCGGACCTCGTCGAGGAACAGCTCGGCCGTGGCCTGGCCGCGCAGCCCGAGCTTGCCCTTGATCTCGCGGGCCTCGAAGCCCTCTGCGTCGGTCGGGACGAGGAACGCGCTCACCCCCCGCGCGCCGCTGTCGGGGGCGCCGGTGCGCGCGAAGACCAGCGCGACGTCGGCCCAGGTGCCGTTGGTGATGAAGAGCTTCTGGCCGGAGATGACGTAGTCGCCTCCGTCCTTGACCGCCTTCGACGTCAGGTTGCCGGCGTCGGAGCCGGTGCCGGGCTCGGTCAGCCCGAAGCAGCCGAGCTTCTCCGCCGTCGCGATCTGCGGCAGCCACTCCTGCTTCTGCTCCTCGGTGCCGTGGAACAGGATGGACTTCCCGACCAGCCCGCTGCTCACGGAGACGATGCCCCGCAGCGCCGAGTCGGCCCGCCCGAGCTCCTCCATCGCCAGCGCGTAGGTCACGTAGTCGCCGCCGAGCCCGCCGTACTCCTCGGGGATGGTGAGCCCGAAGAACCCGAGCTCGGCCATCTTGGGCACGATCGCGAGGTCGACGGACTCGTCACGGTCCCACTGGGTGCGGTGGGGAATCGCTTCCTTCTCGAGGAAGTCGCGCGCTGCTTGGCGGAAGGCCTGCTGCTCGTCGCTGAGGGAGAGGTCCATGGTGCGACTTTCTCACGCCGCCGGTCGGCTGCGCGTCACCCTCACTCGCAGCCGTAGCCGTCGTTGTCGGCGTCGAGGTCGTAGATGTCGCTGCCGACGACGGTCGCGGTGCCGTAGAGGTACGACGGGCCGTTGCCGCTGCCTCCACCGCAGTCGACGTCGCTGTCGATCGGCACGCACGCGCCGGAGTAGTTGGGGTCGCAGTCGTCCTGCGGCGCCGCCACCGGCGCGGGCCGGGGCTTCGGCTCGGGCGGCGGGTCGACGTGGGTGCCGCGCAGGACCACTCGGGTCACCGGCCGGCGCGCCACCATCGTGCGGACCCGCTGCCGGCCGACGGGCCTGCCGTCGCGCAGCTTGACCCGGAAGACGAGCACCCTCACGCCGGCCCGACCCGCCCGCGCCAGCCGGGTCACCCCGCGGTCGAGGTCCCCGGTCATCCGGACGGTCCGCTCGAACGGAAGCCGCTGACGCTGGCGCACCGTCCGGTAGGTGATCGTCGGTGCCTTCGGCTCCGGACTGCTGATGGGCGTCTCCGACGTCTCCGGCGTGGCTGGTGTCGTCGTCGAGGCAACGGCCTGGCCCGGGGCGTCCGGTACGCCGGCGCGCCCGGTGACAGGCGTGGCGCAGCCGGTCAGCACGACGGCCAGGAGCGCGACGACGACCGGCAGCCGCCGGAGGGTCTGGTGGGTGGTCACGCCGGCACCGTAGGCGCGCCCGGACCCTCTTCGCGGCCGAACGACTCAGGCCCACCCAGGTGGGTGTCTCGGCATGGTCACGACGGGTGGTGTGCGGTGGTCGAGCCGGTCGAGACTCCCGCAGCCGGACCGTCGGCTCGATCACCGTGAGGACACGCTGACCCGTCACGTTTGTGCGACGGGTCAGCGGTACGTCAGTGCACTCAGGCCCACCACACGGTGGTCGAGTCGCGGGGACGAAGTCACCGCGCGTCGAGACCTCCGCAGCGGGTACGCCGGACCGGGCCCACATGGTCGTCGAGGCTCGCCCAGCTCCAGGGTCGGGTCGGGTCGGGTGGGCCGCTGGCGGGGATCTCGACACGCTGGGCCGTAGCCGGCCCGTCGGCTGGATCACCGTGGGGAGTCGCTGACCCGTCGCGTTTGTGCGACGGGTCAGCGGTACGTCAGTGCACTCAGGCCCACCACACGGTGGTCGAGCCGCGGGGACGAAGTCACCGCGCGTCGAGACCTCCGCAGCCGGTACGCCGGACTGGGCCACGGA
>NZ_JAURVJ010000151.1 GCF_030655615.1 Nocardioides sp. | reverse complement strand
GCCCCAGGGGCGACGTACGCTGGGACACGATGACTGACGTGACTGGCACCTCGACCGAGGCCGAGCCCGTGATCGCCGACGACCCCGAGACCGTGGACGTCGCGACCGAGACCGAGGACGAGCGGTCCCTGCGCTTCGAGCGCGACGCGCTGCCCTTCCTCGACCAGCTCTACTCGGCGGCGATGCGCATGACGCGCAACCCCGCCGACGCCGAGGACCTGGTGCAGGAGACCTTTGCCAAGGCCTACTCGGCGTTCCACCAGTTCCGGCCCGGTACCAACCTCAAGGCCTGGCTCTACCGGATCCTGACCAACACCTTCATCAACAACTACCGCAAGAAGCAGCGCCAGCCGCAGCAGTCGATGTCCGAGGACGTCGAGGACTGGCAGCTCGCCCGGGCCGAGAGCCACAGCTCGTCCGGCCTGAAGTCCGCGGAGATGGAGGCGCTCGAGCACCTGCCCGACTCCCAGGTCAAGGACGCGCTGCAGCGCCTGCCCGAGGAGTTCCGCCTCGCGGTCTACCTCGCCGACGTCGAGGGGTTCGCCTACAAGGAGATCGCCGAGATCATGGAGACGCCGATCGGCACCGTGATGTCGCGGCTCCACCGCGGCCGTCGCCAGCTGCGCGACATGCTGTCCGACTACGTCCGCAGCAACGACCTGCTGCCCGCTGGCACCGTCGCCGCGAAGGAGGCCAAGGACCGATGAGCCACTCCCACAGCGACCACGCCGACTCCGTCGCCGACGCCGAGTGCGCCGACTTCCTCGAGCGGATCGTCTACTTCCTCGACAACGAGCTCGACGACGCCGACTGCGCCGACGTCCGGCTCCACCTCGACTCCTGCAACCCCTGCCTGGTCAAGTACGACCTGCAGCGCACCGTGAAGTCGGTCGTCGCCCGGTCCTGCACCGAGGTCGCCCCGGCCGACCTGCGTGAGCGGGTCCGCATCCGCATCCGCGAGGTCCAGGTCTCGATCCAGGTCACGCCCGAGGGCTGATCCGCGGTCCCGAGACGGCCTGTGAGGGCCTGAGAGACAGAAGAACCCCCGGCCGGTGGCCGGGGGTTCTGCATGTCAGCAGCAGTCAGCTGTTGGGGCGCTTGCCGTGGTTGGCGGCCTTCTTGCGTCGCGCGCGACGCTTGCGTCCGGTCTTGCCCATGGTGTCCTCCTGGGATTTAGATCATCGAAGTCTCTCAGGTCGCCGCGATCGAGCGAAATCGGGCGACGGCCGCTGCTCAGAGCCGGCTCAGGAACCTCGCGGCGTCGACCACGACCCGCGTGACCTCGCCACTGCCGACGACCTTGCCGGGCACGTCCCCGCCCGGGCCGTCGAGGTGGCGCGCGGCCACGGTGAAGCGGTGCAGCCGGCCGTCGACGTACGCCGAGGACGCGGTCACCTCGACCACCTGGCCGACCGCCGAGGCGCCGAGGTGCTCCACGACGACGCGGGTGCCGACGCTGGTCGAGCCCGCGGCCAGGGTGGGCTCCAGGGCGGCGCAGGTGGCGGCCTCGAGCCAGGCGAGCAGGCGCGGGGTGCCGAGCACCGGCAGCGAGCCCGACCCCACCGCCACGGCGGTGTCGTCGTCGGTCACGGTGAACCGCAGGGTCGCGTCCATCTAGAGCTCCAGGGCGTAGGCGACGAGGTGGACGCCGGGCTGGGGCGACCAGTCCCGGGCGGGCAGCCGGACGAAGCCCAGTCGTTCGTAGAGCCGGTGGGCGCCGGCCATGGCGTCGAGCGACGACAGGACGACGGCGTGGGCGCCCTCGCTGCGGAAGCGGTCGACGACCATCTCGGCGAGGGCCCGGCCGACGCCGCGGCCCTGCGCGTCGGGCGCGACCGCCAGCATCCGGAACTCGCCCTCGCCGACGCGGCTGATCTCGCGCCAGGGCGAGCCCACCGGGCAGACGGTGACGTTGCCGAGCACCTGACCGCCGTCGCCGTCGCAGCCGTCGCCGTCGTCGACCGCCACCCACACCTCGGCGTCACGGTCGCGCCCGGCCACGTCGGCCAGCCGCTCGCGGTAGGTGTCGTCGGGGCCGAGGAGGAACGGCTCGTAGGCGGCGACGGTCGCCCGGCCGACGGCCTCGTAGTCGTCGGCGGTGGCGCGTCTCAGCTGCACCGGGGCTCAGATGCCGAAGGTCGCGCGCGGGTAGGCCGCGTCGACGTCGGTGATCACGTTGACGAGGTAGGGGACCCCGGAGGCGAAGGCCCGGTCGAGGGCCGCACCGATCTGGCGGGGGTCGGTGACGGTCTCGCCGCCGCCACCCAGCGCCTTGACGACGTCGTCGTAGCGGGTCTGCGGGGCGAGGTCGGCGGCGACGTCGTAGCCGTAGAGCATCTGCATCGGGCCCTTCTCGAGGCCCCAGGCGGAGTTGTTGCCCATCACCATCACGACCGACAGGTCGTGGCGCACGAGGGTGTCGACGTCCATCAGCGAGAAGCCGGCGGCGCCGTCGCCCAGCAGCAGCACCACCTGGGCCGAGGGCCGGGCGATCCGAGCGGCGATCGCCGCGCCGAGGCCGGCGCCGAGGCAGCCGTAGGGTCCCGGGTCGAGCCAGCCACCGGGGCGCTTGGGCTCGACGTACTTGCCGGCGAAGCTGACGAAGTCGCCGCCGTCGCCGATGACCACCGCGTCGTCGGCCAGGCGCGGGACGAGCTCGCCGTAGATGCGGGCGGGGTGGATCGGGTCGGCCTCGGCCGACAGCAGCGCGCGGTCGCGCTCGACGCCGGCGGCGACACCATCCTGCAGCGACGACACCCACGGGCCCCAGGCCGGCTTGGGTCCCTTCTCGAGCGCGGCCAGCAGGCCGTCGAAGAACGACGTCAGGTCGCCGGAGACCGAGGCGGCGAGCGTCGCGTGGCGCGACACCTGGGCGGGGGAGTCGGCGACGTGCACGACCTGCGCGTCGCCGAAGATCCCGTAGCCGAGGCGGAAGTCGAGCGGGGTGCCGACCACGACGACCAGGTCGGGCTCCTTGAGCGCCTGGCTGCGGGCCTTGGTGACCAGCAGCGGGTGGCCGCCGGGCACGACGCCGCGGCCCATGCCGTTGGTGATGGTCGGGATCCCGGCGGTCTCGACGAGGCGGAGGGCGGCGACCTCGGCGCCGTCGGCCCAGACGTCGGTGCCCAGGATGAGCGTGGGCTGCGTCGCGGACGCCAGCAGGGCGGCGACGCGCGCGACGGCGTCGGGGTCGGGCTCGGCGCCGCGGACCCGCTCGCCGGTCGGAGCCGGTCCGGAGGACGAGGCGAAGAACTCGTCCATCGGCACGTCGACGAACACCGGGCCGCGGTGCGACGAGCCGGCCAGCCGGAACGCCTCGTCCATGCCGCCGAGCACGTCGCCGGCGGTCGGCAGGGTGGCGGCGTGCTTGGAGACCGAGGCGAGGATCGGCGGTTGGTCGAGCTCCTGCAGGCTGCCGCTGCCCCAGCGGTTCTGCGGGGCGCGGCCGCCGACGACGACCATCGGGGAGCCGGCGAACTGGGCCTGGGCGATCGCGCTGACGCCGTTGGTGACGCCCGGACCGGCGGTGAGCACGGCCAGCCCGGGAACCCGCGTCAGCTTGCCGGTCGCCTCGGCGGCGAACGCGGCCGTCTGCTCGTGCCGCACGTCGAGGAGGCGCATCGGCGGGTCGGACTTGACGGCGCCGTCGTACATCGGGAAGACGTGGGCGCCGGACAGCGTGAAGAGGGTCTCGACGCCGTGCGCGCGGGCCACGGCCACCGCGAGCTCGCCCGCGTGTCCTGAGAGCTGGTCGGGTGTGTCGTCGGTCATGCCTCGCAGGCTACCGACGACCCCCGACCGCGGGTCAGGGGTGACGGAACGCGGGGTTGGTCTCGCGCAGCAGCCCGACGAGCACCAGCATCACGTCGGCGCGGACGAGCGGCGGACGGCTGCCGAGGGCAAGCTGGAGGTAGAGGGAGCGCAGGAACGCCTGGGCGGTGTTGGTCGGCAGGAACGGGTCGCGGCCGGACGCGCGGGCGTGGGCCGAGGCGCCGGCGGCGACCCGGTTGAGCCAGGGCTCGACGACGGTGAGGGGGACCGAGCCCCGGCGCAGCACCGCCATCGTGGTGCCGACCAGGCGGTCGGCCTCGCCGTGGACCAGGGGCTGGTCGACCGGGAGCAGCAGCCGGTCGGCGACCACGTCGAGCACGACGGTGAGCTCGGCGTGACCGAGGTGCGGCGAGGCGGCGAGGGCGGCGAGGGCGTCGGCGCCGTGGGCGACGGCGTGGGCCCAGCCCTTGCCGTCGACCCAGCCGCGCAGGTCCTGCTCGCGCAGTACCCAGGTCGCGATCGCGTCGCCCCACTGCAGGACCTTGCCGCCGAGCACGAGGGGACGGCTGTTGTCGCGCGCGATGCACTCGGCGAGCACCAGCACCGAGAACGCCCGGCGGAAGACGCTGTCGGTGTCGCGCTCACCCAGGCCGACGCCGAGACCGGTGACCATCCCGTCGCCGAGACCCGGGAGCAGGTCGTCGTAGACGCCGCGGGAGATCCAGGTGGCGAGCGTGGGGTAGGCCGTGCCGTCACGTCGCTCGGGGTCGACGTCGCCGAGCATGACCGTGAGCTCCTCGGTCAGGTCGGCCAGCGGGAGGCCCTCCGGCACCCGGAAGTCCTCGTCGTGGACCTGCTTCCAGTTCACCCGAGACATGTCCTGCATCCTGGCAGAGACGGGGGACATCCAGCCCATACGGGGGACGCGCCTATCCTCGCGACGTGCAGTCCTTCACCGAGATCGTCCGCACCCGAACCGATCTCGACCGGGACGACGTGGCGTGGCTGCAGCTCCTGCAGGCCGACTGGCAGATCATCGCCGACCTCTCGTTCGCCGACCTCGTGCTGTGGCTGCCCGACCGCGACGGCACCGGCTTCTGGGCGGTGGCCCAGATGCGGCCCACGACCGGGCCCACGGCCTACGTCGACGACGTGGTCGGCACCTTCGTCGAGCGTGGCCGCAGGCCGTTGCTCGACGCCGCCCACGAGCAGGGCCGCACGGCCCGCGAGGGCGACCCCGAGTGGCGTGACGAGGTGCCGGTGCGGATGGAGTCGATCCCCGTCGTGCGGGAGGGCAAGGTCATCGGCGTCATCGGCCGCCACACCAACCTGCTCGGCGTCCGCACCCCCAGCCGCCTCGAGCTGTCCTACCTGCAGACCGCGACCGACCTCACGCAGATGATCGCCACCGGCACCTTCCCGGCGACCGGGCAGCGCAGCGACCACGCCGACTCACCCCGGGTGGGCGACGGCTTCCTCCGGGTCGACGAGGTCGGTCACGTGGTCTACGCGAGCCCCAACGCCCAGTCGGTCTATCGCCGCCTGGGCCTCTCCGGCGACCTGGCCGGGCTGCTGCTGGCCGACCTGGTGCGCGAGCTCGTCCCGCCCCGCCGCCGCCCTGACGAGGAGACCCTGAGCGCCGTGCTCGGCGGCCGGGCCCACCGCGACGTCGAGATCGGGACCGACGGCAACGACGGCGTCTCCCTCATCGTGCGCTCCATCCCGCTGCGCCCCGGCGGCGTCCACATCGGCGGGCTGATCCTGGTGCGCGACGTGACCGACCTGCGCCGCCGCGATCGCGAGCTGGTCACCAAGGACGCGACGATCCGCGAGATCCACCACCGGGTCAAGAACAACCTCCAGACGGTGGCCGCGCTGCTGCGCCTCCAGGCGCGCCGCATCGACAACGAGACCGCCAAGCTCGCCCTCGAGGAGGCCGTGCGCCGGGTCGGGTCGATCGCGATCGTCCACGAGACGCTGAGCCAGGCCGTCGAGGAGACGGTCGAGTTCGACGAGATCGCCGACCGGCTCGGGACGATGGTCACCGATGTCAGCGCGTTCACCGGCCGGGTCCGCGTACGCCGGGACGGCAGCTTCGGCGTGCTCCCCTCGCAGGCGGCCAACGCGCTGGCGATGGTCCTGACCGAGCTGCTCCAGAACGCCGTCGAGCACGGCTACGACGACGCCGACCCGACGACCACGGGGGTCATCGTGGTCGGTGTCGAGCGGCTCGTCGGCCGGCTGCACGTCGTCGTCGACGACGACGGCCGCGGCCTGCCCGAGGGCTTCAGCCTCGACGGGTCGACCAACCTGGGCCTCTCGATCGTGCGCACGCTGGTCGAGTCCGAGCTCGACGGCCAGATCGAGATGCACGCGCGTCCCGACGGCGGGACGCGCGTCGCGATCGACGTCCCCGAGATGTGAGGCTAGGCGGTGCGGACCCGCGCCCGCGCGTTGCGACGCTTGAGGGCACGGCGCTCGTCCTCGCTCAGACCGCCCCAGACTCCGTGGTCCTGCCCGGCCTCGAGCGCCCAGGCGAGGCACTGCTCGCGCACGTCGCAGCGTCGGCACACCTGCTTGGCCTCCTCGATCTGGAGGATGGCCGGTCCGGTGTTGCCGATGGGGAAGAACAGCTCCGGGTCCTCGTCGAGGCAGGCGGAGCGGTGGCGCCAATCCATGGCAGGTGGATCCTTTGAAGTAGAGACGTGCAGGCAGGGATGCTCAGGCCTGCGGGCGCGCATGTAGTCCTGTGTGTGAAGGATTTCACGAACGCCTGCTCACTGTTGCAACTATCGCTGCCGGGATCAAGTGTTTCCGGTGGTCGGTTGGGTCACAGCCACCCCACGGGGTGGCTGCGAGCTGGCCGTAGTGTCACCGCGTGAGCGATCCGCGTCCGACCCGTCCGCCCGCGCCCTTGCTGGTGGCCGCGGTGCTGGTGGCCGTCCAGGGCGTCGGACTGTTGGCCCTCGGGATCGTTGGTCTCCTCGACCTGGTGTCCTCGAGGGTCGAGGTCGGCGTGTCGGTCTCGGTGTTCTTCGGGGCCTACGGCGCCGCACTGCTCGCCTGCGCGTGGGGCCTCTCCCGGGTCAGGGGGTGGGCCCGGGGACCTGTCCTCCTGACCCAGCTCATCCAGCTCGGCATCGCCTGGAACGTGCGGGACAACGTGTTGCTCGCCGTACCCCTGGCGCTCGCGGCGGTCGTCACGCTGGTCGCGATGCTGCAGCCGGCGAGCGTCGAGGCGCTGATGGGCGCCTCGGAGGACGACGGCGCCGACGGCTAGACCACCCGGCCGGCCTGTTACCGAAGGCTCACCGTGGCGTGGGGGTCGTGTGGCTCGGGCGTGGTCGAGCGCTGCGTAGCGTCGACGGGGTCGGAGTGGTCCGCGGCCCTGGGGGGATCGCGGAACGGCCCGGCTCTCGGACAGCACGAGAAGCCCGCTCGGCGCCTCTGGGGGGAGGTCGCCTCGAGCGGGCTTCTGTGTCTGTCGGGTGGCTGCGCGGTCTACGGCTCGGGGTCGGGCGCCTCGAGCGAGGTGCGCAGCTGCTCGAGGGTGCGGGTGAGCAGCCGCGAGACGTGCATCTGCGAGACGCCGATCTCCTCGGCGATCTGCGACTGCGTCATGTTCTTGAAGAACCGCAGCAGCAGGATCCGCTTCTCGCGGGGCTCGAGCGCCTCGAGGAGCGGCTTGATCGACTCGCGGATCTCGACGTGCTCGAGACCCTCGTCGTCGACGCCGATCGCGTCGAGCATGCTCGACGACCCGTCGTCGGAGTCGTCGGTGGCGTCGAGCGAGAGGGTGGAGTAAGCGTTGCTCGACTCGATCCCCTCGACGATCTCCTCGACCGAGCAGCCGATGACCTCCGACAGCTCGCGCGGCGTGGGGGAGCGGCCCAGGCTCTGGGTCAGCTCGGCCGTGGCGGCGCCGATCTGCATGCGCAGCTCCTGGAGCCGGCGCGGCACCCGGATGGCCCAGCCCTTGTCGCGGAAGTAGCGCTTGATCTCGCCGATGATCGTGGGCGTCGCGTAGGTCGAGAACTCGACCCCGCGCTCGGTGTCGAACCGGTCGATCGACTTGATCAGCCCGATCGTGCCGACCTGGACGAGGTCCTCGTAGGGCTCGCCGCGGTTGCGGAAGCGGCGGGCGCAGTGCTCGACCAGGGGCAGGTGGAGGTGGACGAGCGAGTCGCGGGCGTGGGAGCGGGTGGCGTCGGACCCGAGGTCGTCGCGCAGCTCGACGAACAGCTCGGCGCTCCGCTTGCGGGTCTTGGCGACGCGCGTGAGCCGCTCCTGCTGCTCCGGAGTCAGCTGGGGTGGGTCGGGCTCGCCCGCCGCCTGGACCGGGGTGTGGTGGGGTTCCATGTCAGCTGCCGGCTCCGACGGCCGAGGACCTCATCGTCATGACGATGCCGAAGCGGCCCGAACCGGACTCGATGTCGGCCGACGCGGCCAGCGTGGTGAGCACCTGCCAGGCGAAGCTGTCGAGGTCGGGCACGGGGCTGGTCGCGGCCTCCACCGTGATGGAGACGACCATCGACCCGGGCGCGAGCTGGAACGCCGCCACGAGGTCGCTGCCCTCGTCGGCGTGCTCGAGCACCATCGCGTTGGCCTCGCCGACGGCGATCCGGAGGTCCTCGATGTCCTCGATCGTGAAGTCGAGCCGCGCGGCCAGACCGGCGGTCGTCGTCCGGAGCACGGACGCGTAGAGGCTGTCGGCGGGCAGCCGGAGCTCCACGTCGGGGCGTCCTGCGGACTGGTCGACGGGGTGGGACGGCACTGACATCGGGATGGTCCTTCGCTCACGTGGCTCGACGTCGCGACCCTACTGCCACCCGACGTCGTGCAGCGGCCTACCCGACGGGGCCCGACCGGAAACGGGTCGCCGGCGAGGTGTCGGGGACATGGTGGGGACGTGGTGGGGACGTGGTGGTTTGGCGCCGGGTGCGCTGGACAGGGTGGGCGTGTCTCCCCCCGACCCAACGAAGGCGGCCACCGTGCACCTCTCCCGCAAGCTCCCCGCCCTGCTCGGGCTCCTCGTCGTCCTCGTCCTCGTCGGCGGGACCGTCACGCCGGCCGAGGCGGCCACGACCCGGCAGCAGGCCCGGGCCGCCGTCGCCAAGGCCAAGCACGGTGTGGTCAAGGCCCGCCAGCACGTCAAGGCGGCCGAGCGCTCCTACGTCGCTGCGCTCGAGATGCGGCAGCAGGCCGTCGACGCGGTCGCCGCCGCCGGGTCGGCGTACGCCGCGGCCGAGGCACGACGCCAGAACGCTGCCGCCGACCTGGCGCCCAAGGAGGCCGCGCTCGCGGACACCAACGCCGCGCTGGACCAGGCGTGGCAGGAGCGGAACCCGCGGCAGGCCGAGTACGACAGTGCCGAGCTGGGGCTCAGGGTCGCCGAGGACCTGCTCGCCCGGGAGAAGAACAAGTGGGCGGCGTGCACCCGGTCCAGCGGGTCGTTCCAGTGCAAGAAGACCCAGAACGGCAGCTGGGAGCCGGCCCCCGAGGTCGAGCGGCTCTATCAGTCGCGGGAGCGGGCTCGCGCCAAGCTCGACAGCGCGACGGCCGCCCTCGCCGTCGTCGACCAGCGCATCGACGAGCTGAGCGTCCAGTCCACCCGCTGGCGCGCCCTGGTCGACGCCGCTCGCACCGAGCTGTCCGCCGCCACCACCGCCGCGAGCTCGGCCCTGGCCCACAAGAACGCGTCCGACACCCGCAAGGCGTCGGCCGACGCCCGCGTCGTCAAGACGAAGCGGTCCGTCCACACGGCCAAGACCGGGCTGGCCAAGGCGAAGAAGAAGCTCCGCCTGGCCAAGGCCCGGTTGCGCCGCCTGTCCTGACCGCGGCCGTCAGGCGCTGCGGGGGTCGTCGTGCTCGGCGTACGGCCGCCAGGCGCCCTCGGGCTGGGCGAGCCGGTCGGCCACGATGCCGAGGGTGCGACGGTGGTGGCCGAAGCCGAGGTGGGTCGAGCCGACCTCGATGTTCTCGGTGGTGGGCGACGGCAGGCTGGTGCACAGCTCCCAGGCCACGATGCCGTCACGACGGCTGTAGAGGCAGGTGGTCGGGACGCTCAGCGGCTCGACGCGGCTGCCGAGCACCTCGGGCGTGAGGTCGACGGCGTGGCGGCCTCGGTTGAGCAGCGTGTACGCCGGCCATGCCGACGTCGCGCGCAGGTTGCCGCGCATGGGGGTGCCCATGGTGATCACCGAGCGGATCCGGTCGGGGTTCTCCCGCGCGATCTCGCGGGCGTAGATGCCGCCGGCGCTCCAGCCGACGATGCTGATCGTCTTCTGGTTGCGGTCGGTGATGTGGTCGAGCCGCTCGGTCAGCCGGCCGCGGAGCCCCTCGCGCACGCCCATGTTGCGGCCCTGGCCCCAGTCATAGACGCGGTAGCCCTTCATGCGGAGGAACGAGCGCAGGAACCCCGTCGAGCTCGCGCCGGCGAGGAACCCCGGCAGGACGAGCACCGGGTGGCCGTCGCCCTCGGGCAGGCCGGCGAGGTAGCGCCGCGAGAGCGTGGACTGGGCCAGCTCGACCCCGGTCAGGCTCTCGCGCACCCACAGCAGCGGACCAGGGGCGCGTGCGTTGTCCGCGTCGGGAACGGTGGACCGGGTCGTCGGCATGGGCACGTCCTCAGGCTGTGGCCCGCCGGGTGCAGGTCCTGCACCGAGGGATACCACCCGGGTGTGCGGCCGGGGTCGGGCGGGCCGCTCGACGGCCAGCCCTAGGCTCGGCGCATGACGTCCTCCCGGGTCCCGGACCTCGCCGGGCTCCGGATGCTCGTCACCATCGGCCGCCACGGC
>NZ_JAURVJ010000132.1 GCF_030655615.1 Nocardioides sp. | reverse complement strand
ACGGCGACACCTACACGATCCGGCTGATCCCCCACGGTCGGCCGCTGGTGATGGTGACCCGGCCCGAGCACACCAAGGAGGTCTTCGCCGGCGACCCCGAGGTCTTCCACGCGGGCAAGGGCAACTCGATCCTCGGACCCGTGATGGGCCTCCACTCGCTGCTGCTCCAGGACGGCGCCGAGCACAAGCGGGCGCGCAAGCTGATCATGCCGGCGTTCAACGGCACCGCGCTCAAGGGCTACGCCGACCTCGTCACCGCCATCGCGCGCGACGAGGTCGCGCACTGGCCCGACGGGGCGACGTTCCGCTCGCTCGACCGGATGAACGCGCTGACCCTCGAGGTCATCCTGCGCGTCGTCTTCGGCGTGAGCGACGAGGAGCGGCTGCGCGCACTGCGTCCGCGAGTCAACGCGACCGTCGACATCTCCCCGATCGTGCTCCTCGGCTGGGGCTACCCACGCCTGCAGAAGTTCGGCATCTGGAAGCGCACCGTCGACAACCAGTACGAGCTCGACAAGCTGATGTACGCCGAGATCCGCGAGCGCCGGCAGGCGCCCGACCTCGCGGAGCGCACCGACGTCCTGTCGCGGCTGATCCGGGTCGCGCAGGAGGACGGAGCCGACCCCGACGACCGGCTCAGCGACACCGAGCTCCGCGACCAGCTCGTCACGCTGCTCCTCGCCGGCCACGAGACCACCGCGACCGCACTGGCCTGGGCGCTCTACGAGCTCGGCCGCCACCCCGACCTGCACGCCCGCACGGTCGAGGCCGTCCGCGACGGCGACGACGCCTGGCTCGACGCGGTGCTCAAGGAGTCGATGCGCCTGCACCCCGTCATCCCGATGGTCGTCCGCACGCTGATGAAGCCCGCCACGATCGCCGGCCACGACCTCCCCGCCGGTGTCACCGTCGCGCCGTCGATCATCGTCAGCCACCAGCGCTCCGAGGCCCACCCCGACCCGTGGACCTTCCGGCCCGAGCGGTTCCTCGGCACCAACCCGCCCACCGGCACCTGGATCCCGTTCGGCGGCGGCACGCGTCGGTGCATCGGCGCGGGCTTCTCGCTGATGGAGGGCGTCGCCGTGCTGCGCGAGATCTTCGCCGCGACCGACGTCGAGGCCGTCGGCGACGACGAGCCCAAGGTCCGCAACATCACCTCGGTCCCGCGCCTCGGCGCGACCATCCGGGTCACCCGCCGCCGACGCTAGTCCCGGGCGAAATGGCCCCTCGAGCGCCGTCCCAGGGGCCATTTCGCCCGGGACTATCGCAGCGGGTGCAGGACCATCCAGACCCAGGCCCGACGCTGGCCCTCGTTCCAGACGGCCTCCTCCTCGGGTGGCAGGCGGACGAAGCCTCGCGCGGCGTAGCAGCCGATGGCCACCGCGTTGTCCTCCGTGGTGCGCAGCATGGTGGTGGCGAGACCGGTCGTGGCCGCCTCTGCGGTCAGCAGCACGGTGAGCCGGCCGCCGTGCCCCCGGCCGCGCAGCGGCTCCGGCACGATCAGGCGGGCCAGCTCGACCTCGTCCTCCGCAGCGTCGAGCCACAGCTCGCCGTAGCCCACCGGAGCGCCGTCGACTTCTAGCACCCACGGGCGCACGTCGGGATCCGCCCACCACGCGCGCACGCCGGCGGCCTCCATCGGGTGCCACGCGGCGATCGTCGCCACGTCGTCGCCGCGGGCCGGGCGGAGCCGCTCCACGATCAGCCGGCCCGGCCGGGATCGCGCCCGATGAACCCCATGAGCCGGGTGACCGGGTCGGCGTCGGCCGGCACGTCGACCTTGGCGCCGTACTGCCCGCTCTGGCGCAGCATCTCGTCGATCGGCTCCATCCCGGCGAGCATCGTGGCGGCGGCGTCCTGGTCGAGGCCGTGCGGCTGGCCGGTCGCGGTCGCCAGGTCCCAGGAGTGCATGAAGACGTCGGCGGTGTAGAACCGCGACACCGCCTCGGGCAGAGGCACGTCGCCGATGTGCGGGTTGCTCAGCACCAGGTCGGCCGTCGCGGGGTCGTCGAGCAGCGCCTGGACGCCGTCGGCGTGCACCTTCCACGCCGCCACCGGGTCGTCGTCGACCGACGGCCCGGCCGGCAGCGACACCCCGGCGCCGGACTGCAGGAACGCCGGGAACCACTCCACCAGGTGGCGTACGACGTCCCGCGCGGCCCAGCCCTCGACGGGTGCGGCGGCGTCCCAGCTGTCGGCCGCGGCTCCGTCGACGAGGCGCGTGAAGCCGCCGGCGACCTCGCGATGGACGACGGCCGGGTCCTCGTCGAGTCTCATGGGGCCACCCTCCCGCGACTCCGCAACGGTGATCAAGCACGATCGGCGCCCCGCGCGGCAGGCTGTGCGACGTGATGATGCGCGATGCCCTCGACCGGATCCTCGACCTGGCGCAGGCCGGGCTCGACGACCCGTCGGCGAGGGCCGAGGACCTGGCGGCCCGCGCGCACCTGTCGCGCTTCCACTTCGACCGGGTCGTCACCGCGACCGGCGGCGAGGCCCCTGGGGCCCTGCGCCGTCGGCTGCTGCTGGAGCGGGCGGCGTACCGCCTGCTGCGCCACCCCGACCGCACCGTCCTCGACGTGGCGGTCGAGGCGGGCTACGGCTCGCACGAGGCGTTCACGCGGGCGTTCGCGCGCGCCTACGGCGCCACCCCGACGGCCGTGCGGGCCGACCCGCCGGTCACCTTCCGGTCGCTCGAGCTCGACGGCGCGAGCGGCGTGCACTTCCAACCCCCCGGCGGCCTGCGGCTGCCGGCACCACGCAAGGAGAGCTCCATGGACGTCCTGCAGCAGCTCGTCGACCACCACGTCGACTCGCTCACCGCCATCATCGCCTCGGCCGCGACCCTCCCCGACGACGTGCTCGACGCGGCGATCACGCAGTCGGTGGAGGGCGTCGACGACGACCCGACCCTGCGCGGACTGATCAACGGCATGGTCACCCAGGAGGAGCACTGGCTCAACGCCCTGCGCGGCGGCGAGTGGCCCGACGAGAGCGACCAGACCGTCGCCGGTCTCGCCGCGCGGCACGAGGTCGCCGGCCGTGACTACCGCGCCTTCGTCGCCGCCTCGATCGCCGACGGCGCGATGGCCGACACCTTCGTCGACACCACCTGCGAGCCCCCGGCCACCCACAGCATCGGCGGCACCATCGCCCACGTCGTCACCTTCGCCGCCGTCCGCCGCACCATGGCCGTCGGCGCCCTCTGGACCGCCGGCATCCGCGACTTCGACAGGGCCGACCCCCGCCCCCTCCTCGACGACCTCGCCACCCGCTGACCCGTCGTGGATCTACGACGGGTGAGCGAGAGGTGCGCTGACCCGTCGCCGATCGCTGACGGGTCAGCGGGAGACCGCCCAGCCGAGGCAGGCGAGGGCGCCGGTGGAGGTGAGGGTGCGGACGACGTTCCAGCGGACCCAGGAGTCCTCGAAGGCCTCGCGGGCGGCGTGCAGCGTGCCGGCGTCGGCGGAGGCGTCGACCGCGGCGAGGGCGTCGTTGAGCGGGATGTTGAAGGCCGCGGTGGTCAGGACGGTCAGCGCCGCGAGGCCCAGCCCGGCGATCACCCAGGGGCGGGCGCTGCCGCTCGCGGCGGCGACGCCGACCGCGGCCAGCGCCGGGGCGCCGAGGAAGGTCGCGAGGAACACCGGGTTCACGATCGCGACGTTGACGTGCTGCATCGTCGACACGAAGGTCGCGTCGTCGGTGTCGGCCAAGCCGGGCATGACGCCGCTGGCCCAGGTGTAGTAGGTGCCGGCCTGCAGGCCGCTGGCGACGAGGGCGGCGAGGAGGATGGGGGTGCGGGCGGACTCGAGGACGTCGATCATGGGTCCACCTCACCACCGGAAGTCGAGACGATCCATGGCGAAGGGTCGACCGAACATGTTCGTGCGTCTACGATCGACGGCATGGACGAGCTGTCCGGCCTCCTCGACGGCCCCCGCGCACGTGGGGCGTTCCTGCTCCGCTGCCTGCTCGACCCACCCTGGTCCGTCTGTCTCCGCGACGAGGCCCCGCTGTCGGTGACGGCGGTCGTGCGCGGGCACGCCTGGCTGCTGCCGACCGGCGGCGAGGCCGTCCGGCTCGCGCCGGGTGACCTGGCCGTCCTGCGGGGCCGCGCGGGCTCGGCGTACGCCGTCATCGCCGACGACCCCGCCACCCCGGTCCAGGCGGTGATCCACCCGGGCCAGGTCTGCCGCACCCCCGACGGCCGCGAGCTCGCCGAGGAGATGCACCAGGGCGTGCGCAGCTGGGGCAACGCCGCCGTCGGGGAGACGGTGCTGCTGACCGGTGCCTACGCCGTGGACGGCGAGGTCGGCGCGCGGCTGCTGCGCGCGCTGCCCGACGTGGTGGTCGTCCGGGCCGACGAGGTCGACGGGCCGCTCGTCGACCTGCTCGCGATCGAGATGGTGCGCGACGCCCCCGGCCAGCAGGCGGTGCTCGACCGGCTGCTCGACCTGCTGCTCATCGCGGTGCTGCGGGCGTGGTTCGACCGCCCGGGCGCCGAGCCGCCGGGCTGGTGGACCGCTCAGGCCGACCCGGTCGTCGGTCCGGCGCTGCGCCTCATGCAGCACCACCCCGAGCACCCCTGGACCGTCGCCGGGCTCGCCGACGCCGCCGGGGTCTCGCGGGCGGCGTTCGCGAGGCGGTTCCACGAACAGGTCGGGCAGCCGCCCATGGGGTTCCTCACCGAGTGGCGCCTCGAGCTGGCCGCCGACCTGCTGCTCGAGCCGGCGTCGACGGTCGCGTCGGTCGCGCGACGGGTCGGCTACGGCTCGCCCTTCGCCCTCAGCGCCGCGTTCACCCGGCGTCGGGGTGAGTCGCCCAAGGAGTGGCGGGCCCGGTCCCGCGACACGTCGCCTCAGGCCGCCCGGCGTCCGAGCTCGACCGTCTCGGCGACGGCCTCGAACACGTCGCACCAGTCGGGGTAGTCGACCCGCGCGGCCGAGCAGGTCAGCGTCACCCCCAGCCCGCCGGTCGGGCCCCCGACGAGCCACGCCCACTGGTCGCACAGCACGTCGGCGGTGCCGACCCGGTGGGCGAACCGGTGGTAGTGCACCTCGTGGTCGTCGAGCTCGTAGACGTCGTCGTCCTCCAGCGCGAAGTCGACGAGGAGCCCGGCGAGCTCGGTGAGCGCCTCGTAGCGCCAGGCCGCGCCGTCGTCGTGGTCGACGGTCGTGGTGCGCACGACGAGGTCGGGCCGTACCCCGCTGGGTGGCAGCGTCGGCGCGCGGGCCGCGACGACGACGCCGTGGGCGGGGTCGCGGCGGTGCCGCCAGGTCGAGGGGACGGCGACGGAGAGGTCGGCGATCGAGATCGTGGTCATGCCGCCACCCCTGCTCGGGAGCGGCCTGGGGACAAACCAGGGCCCGGCGGGCCTGTGGATGGCCGCCTGGTCAGCTGACGGTCCGGCGCACCGGCCGTCGACGGGCCGGCGGTGGTCAGCGGATGGTGCCGACCCCCGGCACCAGCGGCAGGTCGAGCGCGGTCACCCAGCCGGCCGGCAGGTCGTTGACGGCGGGGACCGCGTTGAGGGCGCGCATCCCGGTGGCCAGGCACCCGGCGACGGCAGGAGCCCGGCCGGAGCCGTCGGTGAAGCGGAACGCCGTCTCCTGCCAGATCGACGGTGAGCCCACGATGTCGACGCGGTAGACGTCGTCGGCGCTGCCCGACGGCCACTCGGGCGCCGCGTCGTGGCCGATCCGGTTGACGTGCTCGAGGGTGATGACCTCGCGTCCCTGGTGGACGCCGTTGATGGTGAAGCGGATCGCCGCGACGTTGCCGGCCTCGACGACGCCCTTGACCGTCGTGCGGTCCTCGGGCGTCACCCACTTCTCCCAGGTGGTGGTGATGTCGTCGAGCTCGATGCCGACGGCCTCGGCCATCATCGGCACCGTGGCGCCCCACGCCATGACCAGCAGGTCGGGGATCTCGAGCAGCGGCGTGAAGTCGGGTGAGCGGCCGATGCCCATCTCGTCCTCGTAGTCGCCCTCGTAGTCGGTGTAGTCGACGAGCTCACTGGCCCGGATCGACTCGACGCGCCCGCAGAGGCCCATCAGCGTCATCGGGAAGAGGTCGTTGGCGAAGCCCGGGTCGACGCCGGTGGTGAAGCACGACGCCCCACCCGCCACGCAGGCCTCGGTGATCGGGTCGATCCAGGCGGCGGGGTTCTGCTTCATGGTCGGCCACACCCACGGCGTCATCGCCGTCGAGCAGACGTCGATGCCGGCACGGAGGAACGCGCTCATCACCCGGATGTTCTCGTCGGCGAACTGCGCCGTCGGGCCGTAGTGGACCAGCGCGTCCGGTCCGAGTGCGATGAGCTCGTCGACCGAGTCGGTGGCGCGTACGCCGGTCACGACGTCCAGGCCGGCCAGCTCGCCGGCGTCCTTGCCCACCTTGGCCGGGTTGCTGACGCCGACGCCGACGAGCTCGAAGCGTGGGTGCCCGTCCAGGATCTCGGCGATGACCATCGACCCCACCACCCCGGTGCCCCAGACGACGATCCTCTTCTGGGGCGGGGGAGCGGTCATCGGTCGAAGGCCTTTCGTACGTCGTCCTCGGTGAGGCCGTAGTCGGCCAGGTCGTAGCGGTGCGACGGCGCCTTGCCGCCGGACCTCTGCTCGCGGTCGATCTCCTCGACGGCGGTGACGGCCCCCGGCGTCAGGTCGAGGTCGAAGTGGTCGTAGATGCCGCGCACGGTGCCCATCGGGTCGGTGACCAGGTCCTTGAAGGCGACCTCGGCGAACTGGCTGTCGTCGTAGGCCGGGCGCGCGTCGTGGTAGGCGTGGAAGGCCCGCGACCACAGGTCGAGCTGGGTGCGGCCGATGGTGGGTCCGTCGTAGGTCGTGGAGTGGCCGACGGTGGTCTCGGCCGACAGCGAGCACGACGAGGCGATGCAGACGACCGGGTCGCGGTGGGTGTAGACGACGAGGGCGTCCGGATAGACGGCCATCAGCGCGTCGAGGGCCGTCATGTGGCTGGGGTTCTTGAGCACCCAGCGCCTCTCGGGGTCGTTGAGGCCGACGAGCTGGAGGTTCTGGCGGTGGCGCGCGTAGGCGTCGGTCCAGTCCTGCCGCTGCAACCACTCGGTGTAGCGCGGGACGTGCGCCAGCGACTCGTAGGAGTTGGACTTCCCGGTCTGGCGCAGCAGGCGCCAGCACTCCTCGACCGTCGTCGCATCCATGTAGTGGATGCCCATGAAGTCGGGGCTCTCGACGTGGTGGGCGGCGAACCCCTGCTGCATGGCGTTGAAGATCGGGTCGTCGTCCCAGGTCTCGCGGGGCGGGCGCGGCTGGGGGTACTGCGTCAGCCACATCTCCAGCCCCTGGGCCAGCGGGTCGGCGTGCAGCAGGCGGTGCAGGGCCGTCGTACCGGTGCGGGGGAGGCCCATGACGAAGATCGGCCGCTCGACGGGTACGTCGGCGTGCTGCGGGAAGCGCTGGAACGCCGCGTGCGTGAGCAGGACGCCGACGAGCGCGCTCTTGACCTCGGAGCGGTGGAAGTAGTTGCCGCGTGGGGTGAGCCCGGCCTCGGGCGACGCGAGGTCGTCGGCGAGGATCCGGAGCCCCTCCTCGTGGAGGTCGCCCCCGAAGTCGGTGAGCCCGGTGGTGCGGACGGCGGCGGCCACGATGTCGTCGTAGGAGCCGACGTCGGCCCGCTCGCGGGTCATGACGTTGTCGGTCATCTTGTCGGTCATCTTGTCGGTCATCGCGTCAGGCGGCCGTCACGAGTGGAACTCGCCGCAGTCGACCGTGAGGGTCTGGCCGGTGACCGCCGACGCGAGGTCGGTGGCGAGGAAGAGGGCCGCGCGGGCGACCTCCTCGGGCGACGCGAGCCGCTTGAGGTCGCACGGGGCGGCCTTCTCGGCGTAGATCTCGTCGTGGGTGGTGCCGGCCTCGGAGGCGAGCCAGTCGAAGTAGGCCTTGTTGACGTCCTCGTAGATGTAGGACGGGGCGACGCTGTTGATGCGGATGCCGCGCGGGCCGAGCTCGGTGGCCAGCGAGTGGGCCAGGTGGGCGAGGGCACCCTTGGACAGCTTGTAGCCGGCGTACTCGGGCTGGCTGCTGAACTGCACTGCGCTGTTGAGCATGATCACCGAGCCCTGCGTGGCGGCGAGGGCGTCGGCGAAGAGCGCGGTCAGCCGCAGCGGCGCGAAAACGTTGGTCTCGTTGGCGGCGCGCAGGGCCTCGATGCCGATGGTGCTGATCGGGTCCATGGGCGGGATGCCGAAGGCGTTGTTGAGCAGGCAGTCGACGCGCCCGAACTCCTCGAGCGACCGCTCGACCAGGGCGACCCGGGAGGCCTCGTCGGTGATGTCGGTCGGTACGACGAGCGCGCGGCTCCCTTGCGACCGCACGACGTCGGCCATCTTCTCCAGCCGTCGCTGGGTCCGGCTGACCAGCACCAGGTCGGCGCCCATCTTGGCCGCCTCCTCGCCGAGCGCGCGGCCGAGGCCGGGCCCGACGCCGGAGAGCACCAGGACCTTGCCCTTCAGCAGCGGCAGCGGCGTGTAGGTGTCGGCGACGAGGGTCTGGTGTGCGGCGGCGGTGGTGCTCACGTCGGCGGTCCTCCTGCTGGTGCGGGCCTCGGTGCCCGCGTCACCGGCATACTAGAACGTGTTCTACTTTTTGGCGAGCACGCCGACACCTCGCGAGGAACGAGCGAGGTGTCGTGGCGGGCGAAGCGCGTCGAGATCCCGCAGCCGGTCTCGACAACCTGACCCGGTGGCCGAGTCGAGCAAGACCGGCTGCGGGGATCTCGACACGGGCTCGCTGGCGCTCGCCCGGCTCGATCACCGTGGGGTAGATCAGCTGATCATCCGGCGGGCGACGGCCCGCTGCCGGGCGGCGATGCGCTCGGACCACTGCTCGGGGGTGATCGGGGCGTGGTGGGGCAGGTGGTCGGCCACCTCGTCGAACGGGACGACCTCGATGGTCGGGCCGTCGGCCTCCTGGGTCAGGTCGCGCTCGAGGCGCTGCCAGCGGAGCATCATCGAGCCCGTCCGGTGGCCGGTGGTCTCGAGCCAGTTGGCGATGCCGGGGTCGCGCTCGGAGACGACCACGCGGATGACCCCGTCGGGGTCGGTGACGGCCTGGGCCTTGGTCAGCGAGGTCTGGTGGGTCTCGTAGTCGGTGGAGGCGTACCAGTCCGAGCCGATCTGGATGCCCTGGTAGGAGCAGTCGTCGCAGCGCGGGACGCTGAGGATCATCGCCTCGTCCTCGCCGAGCGCGTAGTGGCCGATCGACGAGCGCTGCGAGGCCAGCCCGCCCGGTGTCGACTGCGGGGCGGTCAGGGTGTTGACCGGCTCCTTGCGCTCGAACCACTTCGGGAACTCGAACCACGTCAGGATCGAGCCGGTCAGCGACCGCGCGGCCACCTCGTACTTCTTGCGCAGCAGCGCCTCGGTCAGCGGCCGGGCCGGCTGGTCGACCTTGTCGGGGCGCTCGATCGTCAGCGTCCCGCGTGACTCGGTGTCCCAGTCGCAGAAGACCTCGCGCACGATCATCGTCCTGGCGCCCGGCTCGGCGACGTAGGTGAACTCGAAGGTCCCGTCGTCGGCGATGTCGAGCTCGCGGTCGTCGTAGGCCATCAGGCTCGTGGCCGCCGAGGTCGCCGAGTAGGAGCCGCCCATCACCTGGAAGCTCAGGTCGGCCGAGGTGCCGCGCCGCCCGCGGACGACGTACTCGATGCCCTCGCGGAGGTAGGCGTTGAAGTAGATCGCATCGGGGTTGTCGAGGCCCTGGCGGGAGAACTGGTGCGTGGGGTTGATGAACAGCGGCCGGTCGAGGTCGTGGTCGAACGCCATCTGCATCGCCATCCGGATGCGGCCGGCGAGGTAGTCGTAGCCCTCGAGCCGGTCGGCCTCGGTGCGGATGAACGGCGCGTTGGCGATCAGCTCCTCGGCCTCGGCGATCGCGTCCTGCAGGGGCTTGGTGAGGTCGAGGCTCGCGCTCACGGGGTCGGGCACGTCAGCCCGCCTTGGAGATGATGTTCTCGGCGTACTGCTCGAGGTGCTTGACCTTGTCCTCGAGCGGCTCGGTGTCGGGGCCCTTGATGTAGGGGACCCGGAAGCCGACGATGCAGTCGGTGACGCCCTTGTCCTCGAGGCGCTTGATGCCGTCGAGGGTGTAGGCGTCGTAGGAGATCACGTGGACCTCGAAGTCGTCGCGGGTGTCGCCCTCCTCGGCCCGGATCTCGGCGAGGCGGGTGAGCAGACGGTCGAGCTCCTCGCCGTCGCCGCCGGCGTGCATCCAGCCGTCGCCCTTGCGCACGGCGCGGCGCAGCGCGGCGTCGGCGTGACCGCCGACCAGGAGCGGGATCCGCTCGGTGGCGCCCGGGCACTGCTTGAGCTCGTCGACCTCGTAGAAGTCGCCGGCGTAGGAGAAGAACTCGCCGGTCGTCAGGCCGCGCAGGATGTCCATGCACTCGTCCATCCGCTTGCCGCGCCTGGCCCAGTCGACGCCGAGGTTGGCGAAGTCCTCGGGCCACGGCGAGATGCCGACGCCGAGGCCGAGCCGGTTGTCGGAGAGGAACGCCAGGGACGACGCCTGCTTGGCGACCAGCACCGGCGGCCGCACCGGCAGCTTGATCACGAACGGCGTCAGGCGCAGCGTGGTCGTCACGGCGAAGAGGTGGGCGCACAGGATCATCGCCTCGATGAACTCCTTGCCGTCGAGGAACTCGCGGTCGCCGGTGTCGGTGTAGGGGTACTTGGAGTCCGACTCCTTGGGGTAGATCAGCGAGTCGGCGACCGTCATCGACGTGTAGCCCGCGGCCTCGGCGGCCTGCGCGAGCGGGGCGTAGTACTTCGCCTGGGTCATGGCTTCTGCGTAGGAGAACCTCACACGCTGACACTAGAACGTGTTCCAGTTTTGTGCCAGATCTGCCACAGTGGCGCGGTGGACCTCCAGGAGATCAGCGACCGCATGGAGATCGTCGACGTGATCACCCGCTACACCCGCGCCATCGACGCAGGCGACTGGGACAAGCTCGACACGGTCTTCACCGACGACGCCCGGATCGACTACACCGAGTCCGGGGGCATCGACGGCGGCTTCGCCGAGGTCAAGCCGTGGCTGGCCGAGATGCTGCCGGCGTTCTTCCCGCAGCGGATGCACACGATCGGCCAGGTCGAGATCGTCTTCGACGGCCCCGACGAGGCGGCCGTGGTCGCCTACTTCGACAACCCGATGCCCATGGACGACGGTCACGGCGGCACCAAGATCGTCGAGATCGGCGGGCTCTACCACCACGACGTCGTGCGCACGCCCTACGGCTGGCGCAGCCGCCGCCTGCACGAGCAGGTCGTCTGGAAGCGGGGCATCTGAGCGTGCCCGAGCTGAGCCCGGAGGAGATCGCCAAGCGCCAGAAGGCGCTCGCGAGCCCGGTGGCCGCCCAGGTCATCAAGTGGATGGCCCGTGGCCAGGTCAAGGTCTTCCGACTGACCAACGGCCGCGTCGGCTCGACGTGGCGCATCGGCGCCGGCCTGCGCAAGCCCGTCCCGACGCTGCTGCTCGACCACGTCGGCCGGAGCAGCGGTACGCCGTACACGACCCCGCTGCTCTACCTCGCCGACGGGCGCGACCTGGTCGTCGTTGGCTCGCAGGGCGGGCTGCCCAAGAACCCGCAGTGGGTGGCCAACCTCCGCGCCCACCCCGACACGACCGTCCACCTCCGCGGCGAGAAGGGCCGCGCCGTCCGGGCCCGCGTCGCCGAGCCCGACGAGCGGACCGCGCTGTGGCCCCGCCTGGTCGAGCTCTACGCCGACTTCGCGACCTACCAGGCGACCACCGACCGCGTCATCCCCGTCGTCGTGCTCGAGCCGCGCTGACCTCGAACTTGGCCAGGGTCCGGCCGTCGCCCACAATGGGCCGCGTGAGCGACCAGCTGCCCGACGAGCCCGAGCGCCGGGCCCTGCCCGTGCTGTGGGGCCTGCTGTCCCTGGTCGCCGTCGCCGCCATCGTGGGCGGGGTGCTCGCGTTCGGTGCGGTGTTCGCCAGCAAGGCCACCGGCCTGGCCGACGACGGTGCGGCCACGGCCGACACCTCGCAGGAGGAGACGCTCTTCCTGCCCGAGCCGTCGGAGACGGCGACCGAGCCCGATCCCTACATCACGCTCTCCAGCGTCCCCGAGCCGCCGGTGCCGAGCTCGACGTTCTCCGAGACGCCCGCTGCGCCCAAGAGCGAGATCAAGCTCTTCGTCGCCGAGGACGAGGTCAGCCAGATGGAGCCGATCACCCTCAGCGGTTCCTACACGGGCGGCGAGGGTGCCGTCCTGCGCGTCCAGCAGTTCCAGGAGGGCGGCTGGGCCGACTTCCCGGTGACCGTGCCGGTCAACGGCGACGAGTTCTCGACGTTCATCCAGGCCAGCGCGCTCGGGGAGCAGCGCTTCCGGGTGCTCGACACCGACACCGAGAAGTTCTCCAACGAGATCTCGGTCGTCATCCGCTGACGTCAGTCGGACCGGGACGACCGGATCCGCTGGTCCTCGCGACCGACCCAGAAGCCGGTCCACGCCGTACCGGCCAGGCCGAGCAGCCCGATCGTCACGCAGGCGACGGCGAGCGGCGCCACCGCCGCGACCGCGCTGACGACCAACGGACCGCCGGACAGCCCGATGTCGCCGCACAGCCGCCACCCGCCGAGGAACTGCGCCCGCCCCTCGACCGGGGCGGCGTCGGCGCCGAGGACCATGACGATCCCCGACCCGAGCCCGTTGCCGACCGCGATGAGCACGACCACCGCGGCGACCGACCAGGCCGAGGTCGCCAGCGGCAGCAGCAGGGCGGCGACGGCGACCGTCAGCACGACCGGGACGGCGACGACCGTGCGACCGCGGCGGTCCATCAGCCAGCCGCCGGGGTAGAAGAACAGGATGTCGACGGCGCCGGCCAGCGCGAAGATGAGCGAGGTCGTGCTGGGCGAGATGCCGACGTGGTCGGCCCAGAGCGGCAGGAGCCCGTTGCGCACCGAGCGCGACGCCGAGATCACCACGACGACCACGCCGAGGGTCACGAGCGTGCGCCGGTGCTGGCGGAGCACCTGCCAGACGCCGAGGTGGCCGCGCTCGCGCTGGGCGCCGCGGCGCTCCGAGCCGGGGTCGGGCATGGTCGACGCGAGCGCGGCCGCGGCGAGGGCCGCGACCGCCGCGAAGACGAACACCGCGCCGAGGCTCCCGAGGGCGATCAGGCCGGCGCCGATGAGCGGTCCCACGAAGACGCCGACCCGGTGCGAGCCGCCGAGGGTCGAGAGGGCCCGGGCGCGGTGGCTCATCGGCACCACGTCGATCATGAAGCCCTGCCGGGCCATCAGGAACGTCGTCCACGTCATCCCGCTGACCACGACCGACACCCCGAGCAGCACGACCGACCCGGCGACCGCGCCGAGCAGCATCGCCCCGGCGTCGAGGACGCCGGCGTAGACCAGGGCCTTGCGCTCGCCGATGCGCGCCACGATCGCGCTGGCGGGCAGCGACGCGACGAGCATCCCGATCCCGAGCAGGGCCACGATGGCGGCGGCGGTGCTGACGTCGGCGCCGAGGTCGCGGGCGCGCAGGGCCAGGATCGGCATCACCGCGCCGTGCCCGGTGGAGCTGACGATGGTCGGTCCGTAGGCCGACAGGGCGACGTCGCGGAGCCGGAAGTCGGCGTCGGGGTCGGTCCGGCTCATCGCCCCCATCCTGCCTCAGCGGGCGAGCACGACCTCACGGGCCCGGGACGGGGTGGGGTCGGTCACGGGCTCGGTCACGGGGTCGACCGGTGCGGGCGTCGTACGACGCTGGCCGGCGGCCACGCCGCCGAGGACGAGCGCCATCCCGAGCGCCTGGGGCCAGCCGAAGGCCTCGCCGGCGACCGCGACGCCGAGGGCGGTGCCGGTGACCGGGTTGAGGAGGCCGACGAGCGACACGGCGCCGGCGGGCATCCGGCTCAGGCCGTGGAACCAGCAGGCGTAGGCGAGCACGGTGCCGGCGGCGCCGATCCACAGGAAGCCGCCGAGCGCGGGCAGGTCGACGGCCGGGGGAGCGCCCTCGACGACGAGCGCGAGGGGCAGCAGGAGCAGCCCGCCGGCGACGAGCTGCCACGACACGAAGGTCAGCATGCCGACGCCCTCGGGGCGTCCCCACCGCTTGACCAGCACGAAGCCGAGGGCCGAGACCAGCACCGAGCCGAACGCGCCGGCCAGCCCGATCGGCGTGACACCGTCGGGCGAGCGCAGGACGAGCAGCCCCACCCCGGCCAGCCCGACGAGGGCGGCCACGACCCGTACGGCACCCGGACGTTCGCGCAGGAGCAGGAGGGCCAGGGCCATCACGGCCAGCGGTGAGGCCGCCTGCACGGTCGCGGCCAGACCGCCGGGGAGGTGGTAGGCGGCCAGGAAGACGAGCGGGAAGAAGAGCCCGATGTTGCAGACGCCGAGCAGCGCGGCGCGCCACCACCAGTCGCCGCGTGGCAGCTGCCGGACGACGGCCAGCAGGACGAGGCCGGCGGGGAGGGCCCGCACGAGGGCGGCGAGCAGCGGCCGGTCGGCCGGGAGGAGCTGCTCGGTGGTCAGGTAGGTCGTGCCCCAGACGAGGGGCGCGACAGCGGTGATCGCGACGGTGCGAACGCGGATGTCTTCCATGGAAGACAATATATCTTCCAAGTAAGATATCGTCTACCCATGAGCGAGCCAGACCACGTAGGACGGATCATCGTGCAGTGGCGCACCGAGCGTCCCGACCTCGACATGTCGCCCCTGGGCGTCATCGGGCGCCTGCACCGGCTGGCCGACCGCCTCGACAGCGAGCTCCGGGTCGTCTTCGCCGAGGCCGGTCTCACCGACGGCGACTTCGACGTGCTCGCGTCGCTCCGGCGGTCGGGGGCGCCCTACGAGCTGACACCGGGCGAGCTCGGGGCCACCACGATGATCACGTCGGGCGCGGTGACCAAGCGCGTCGACCGCCTCGTCGCGGCCGGCTACGTCGAGCGCAACGTCTGCGCCGATGACGCGCGGTCGCGCCGCATCGGGCTCACCGACGAGGGGTTCCGTCTCGTCGACGCCCTCGTCGTCCAGCACGTCGCCAACGAGCGCCGCCTGCTGTCCGGGTTCAGCGACCGCGAGCGGTCGCAGCTGGCGCGCCTGCTCGAGGCGTGGGGGCGCGCCCTCGACGAGGCAGGTACGCCCTAGCTCCGGCCGGCTCCGGCCGGCTCCGGCCGGCCCCGGCCGGCCCCGGCTCAGCGCGCGACGAGGTGGACGAGGGTCCACCGGCTCGTGACCCTGGCCGTGGCGCTCGCGCGGTCGGGGCGGAAGGAGGCGCGCACCCGGAGTCGTACGCCGACGAGGTTCCGCCCGGTGAGGGCGAGCGCGATCGCGTGGCTGGTGCTCGTCAGGACGCACCGCGTGGCGCTCGGGGTGCTCCACCGGCCGCCGATCCGGAACGAGAGCTCGAGCTTCTGGCAGCCCGAGGCGGTCCGCGGCTCGAGGGAGGCGATGACCCGGCCGCCGGTGCCGGGGCGGACCGCGAAGTACGGGCCCTCACGCCGCAGGGACTTCGTCACCCGCTGGGTGATCCGTGACGACACGACCACCCGCGAGCGCGACGAGGGCGAGGTGCCCACGACCGCGTGCAGCTGGGTGGTGGCGACAGCCGGGATCGAGGTGACCAGGCGGTGGTTGCGGGCGAGGACTCCCGTGGCCACGGCGGAGCGGTAGCCGTTGGGCAGCACGGAAAAGAGGGTCGTCGTCGTCCCCGCCGGGGCGTTGCTGACCACCTGGACCGTGATCCGCTGGCCGTAGACGGCCTCCCGGGGCGCGACGATGCGGCTGCTGTAGTCCGGGGGCTCGGTGGGGTCGGTGGGGTCGGTCGGGTCGGTCGGGTCGGTGGGGTCGGTGGGGTCGGTCGGGGGGCTGGGCGGGTAGGGCGCGTCGGACGCGGTGGCGTGCCAGGCGATCTCGCCGCGCAGCGCGGCCGTGCCGTTCTCGCACCGCTGGTCGAAGGTCACGCGCAAGGCCGTGACGGCTCCGCCCTCGTCGTACGTCGCCTCCTCGACGGTGAAAGTGCCGCCCAGCTTGTTGCAGCCGCGGCCGTTGCCGCTGACGTCGAGCCCGGGCTCGCCGGCGTCGTTGAAGGGGTAGCGGACGGCGCCGTCGTAGGTGCCCGGGAGCAGCGGGCCGTCGGGGGCTTCGAAGTCGGCGTGCCAGTCGCCGACGCGTACGCCGACGTGGCTGCCGGTGCCGACGGCGACGATCTCGTCGTCGACGCCGTAGTCCCAGGTGCGTCCCTGGCCGATGTAGTCGCCGGGCTCGCTCACCATGTGCCAGAGGGTGTCGCCCCCGATGCCGGTGCCGGCGAGGGGGACCTCGTGCGGGCCGTCGGCCAGGGTGACCAGCAGGCTGCCCGTGCGGGGGCCGGCGGTCGTGGGCGCGAAGCGTACGTAGACGGCGCACGACGCGCCGGCCGCGAGGCTCGGGGCACAGTCGGTCGACCGCAGCGAGAAGTCGTCACCGCTCACCGTGGGTGCGGCCACGGTCGTCGTGGTGCCCGAGGTGTTGAGCACGCGGACCGGGAGGGTGAGTCCCGTGGCGCCGACCTCCTTCGCCGGCCAGTCGACCCGGCTGGCGAGGAGGGAGACGTCGGGGTCGCCGACGACGTTGATCCTGATCTCGCCGAAGGTCGCGCGAGGCCCGCCCTCGCAGTGCTGCTCGTAGGTCATCCAGAGCGTCGACAGGTCGGGCGTGGCCTGCAGGACCTCGAACGAACCGGTGGCCTGGTTGCAGCCCCGACCGGCGCCGGTGACGTCGATGCCGGGGCTGCCGGCGCTGTTGAAGCGGCGCGCTCCGTCGTACCG
>NZ_JAURVJ010000136.1 GCF_030655615.1 Nocardioides sp. | reverse complement strand
CTACGCCGCCGACGTGGCCGAGCTCACCGAGCGCTACGAGGGCCGGTTCCTGACTGGTCTCGTCGACCTCGACACCGCACCCGAGGTCGGGCAGGCGCTCCAGATCACCCAGGTCCCCGTGCTCCTCGTGCTGCTCGACGGCCGCCCGGTCACCCAGCCCATCCCGGGCGTCGTACCCGCCGACGAGCTCAGTGCCCTGCTCAACCAGCTCGGCCAGCAGCTCACCGCCCAGGGCGTGACCGGCCGGCACCAGCCGCTCGCCGCCGCCCCGGCTCCCGAGGACGGCGACGGCGAGCCCGTGGCCGACCCGAGGTACGCCGCCGCCGAGGACGCGCTGGCCCGCGACGACCTCGACACCGCCGTCGTGGAGTACCAGCGGCTCGTCGACGCCAACCCCGCCGACCACGAGGCCGTCGCCGGTCTCGCGATGGCCAGGATCCTCCAGCGCACCCAGGACGTCGACGCCGCCGCGGCGCGCGCCGCGGCCGACGCCGCCCCGACCGACCTCGAGGCCCAGACCCTGGTCGCCGACCTCGATCTCTCCGAGGGGCGCGTCGAGGAGGCCTTCGCCCGGCTCGTCGAGCTCGTCCGGGTCACCGCCGACAAGGAGCGCGACAAGGCCCGCGAGCACCTCATCGGCCAGTTCGCCGCCGTCGGCAACGACGACCCGCGTGTGCTCGCCGCCCGCCGCAACCTCGCCTCCGCGCTCTTCTGACCGGCTGACCGGGACTCGGCGGTGCGCGACTACCGGGCCGGCGCCGCCTGCCTGGGCCGCGGCTGGCGGCTCCTCAAGCAACGACCGCGGCTGCTCCTGCTCGGGATGCTGCCGGCGTTCATCGTCTGGGTCGTCCTGGCGACGGCGTTCGTGCTGCTGATCCTCAACATCGGCGGCGTCACCGCCTGGATGACGCCGTTCGCCGACGACTGGGCCGACGTGGCCCGCCAGCTCGTGCGGTTCTTCCTCGGCCTGGCCCTGGTCGTGGGCTCGGTGCTGCTGTGGTCGGCCACCTTCACGGGGCTGACGCTGACCATCGGCGACCCGTTCTACGAGCGGATCTGGCGCGCCACCGAGGACATGATCGGACCGGTCAAGCTCGGCGAGGGGCTGGGCTTCTGGCACTCGGCCCTCGACGGCCTCAAGCTCGCGGCCGTCGGCGTGCTCACCTCGGTGCTCGTGCTCGTCAGTGGCTTCCTCCCCGTCGTCGGCCCGGTCCTCGGCATCGTCCTGGGCCTGCTGCTCTCGGGCCGCCTGCTCGGGCGTGAGCTCGTGAGCCGTCCGCTCGAGGCCCGCGGCATGGACCGGCACGCGCAACGGGCCCTGCTCGAGCCCCACCGCCGACGGGTGATGGGCCTCGGCGTCGCCACCCAGGCGTGCTTCTTCGTGCCGTTCGGCGGGGTGCTCGTGATGCCGGTGGCCGTCGCCGCTGCGACGGTGCTGGCGCGCGACGTCCTGCCCGACGAGCGTGGACCGGCCTACGTCGGCGAGCTGCGGAGCTACTGAGCCTCGGCGACCGCGTGCCGGCGGCCCCACGTGACGAGCGCGTCGAGCACGGGCACGAGGTCGCGCCCGGCGTCGGTGAGCCGGTAGTCCCACCGCACCGGTGAGTCCTGGTAGGCCGTCCGCTCGACGACGCCCGCCTCCTCGAGCGACCTGAGCCGCGCCGAGACCCGATCGCGTGGGGCGCCGGTGCCGCGGACGATGTCGCCGAAGCGGGTCTTGCCGAAGGACAGCTCGCGCACGACCAGCAGCGACCAGCGCTCGCCGACGAGCTCGAGGGCGGCGGCGGCGGGGCACGGGCGACCCGGAAGCTCGTCGAGCACGATGTGGCGCACGGCTGCTAGCGTGCCCTGGGTGAGTTTGAATATCAAACCGACACACGACGTCCTCGCCCGGCCGCTCCTCCCGGTCGCCCTCGGCACCACGCTGGTGCTGGTGGCCTACGTCGCCCCGATCGTGGCGCTGCCGGCCACGGCCGTCGACCTCGGCGCGGGCCCGGCCGGTCGGGCCTGGATCCTCAGCTCGATGAGCGTCGGCCTCGCGGCCGCACTCCTGGTCAGCGGCGTGCTCGGCGACCGGTTCGGGCGGCGGGTGCTCTACGACGTCGGGCTCGGGCTGGTGGCGCTGGGCGGGGTCGTCTGCGCCGCCGCCCCCGGTACGGCGGTCCTCGTCACCGGTCGCGTCGTCCAGGGCGTCGGCGGCGCGGCGGTGCTCGCCTGCGGCCTGGCGCTGCTGGCCGCCCGCTTCCCGCCGGGCCCCGAGCGGCTCCGCGCCACCTCGATGTGGGGCGCGAGCGTCGGGCTCGGCATCGCGACCGGGTCCCTGGTGACCGCCGCCGTCGGCGAGCTCGGCACCGGCTGGCGCGAGGTCTACGTCGTCCACGTGGTCGCCGCGGTGGGCCTCGTCGCCCTGTCCTCGCGCCTCGGGACCTCCCGGGCCGAGCACCCGCGCCGCGTCGACGTACCGGGTCTGGTGCTGCTGGTGGGCGGACTCACCCTGCTCGTCGCCGCCCTGACCCAGGCCCGCGACGGTGTCGACGGGCTCACGGTCGTGCTCGGCGTCGCGGCGCTGGCCTGCCTCGGCGGGCTCGCGCTCGTCGAGCCGCGTGTGGGCGAGCCGCTGCTCGACCCGGCGTTGCTGCGGCGTCCGGGGTTCGTCGCCGCGACCCTGGGGTCGCTGCTGCTCGGCATCAGCATGATCGGGCTGGCCTCGCTCACGCCGACGATCGCCCAGGTGGGGCTGGGTAATGGGCCGTGGACCGGCGCGCTGCTGGCGGCGGTCTGGGCCGGCGTCAGCGTGGTCACCTCGCTCGCGCTGCGGCGGCTGCCGTGGACCTTCGCCGGGCCGCGCGGCGTCGCCGTCCTGCTCGGCCTTGTCGGTCTGGCCCAGCTCACCGGACTCGGGCTCGGCACCGGTTCGGGCGTCTGGCGGCTGGCCGTGGTGATGGCCGCGACCGGCGTCGGCACCGGGCTGCTCAACGCGGTCCTGGGTCGCGAGGCCGTCGCCAACGTGCCGCCCGACCGGACCGCCATGGGCAGCGGCGCCAACAACACCGCGCGCTACGTCGGCGCGGCCATCGGCATCACGCTGACCGTCACCATCGCCACGCACGTCGGCGACTCGGTCGTCGACGGGTGGAACGTCGTGGTGGTCGTGTGTGCCGCGGTCCTGCTCGTGGGGGCTGCCGTGGTGGCGTTGGTGGGGCGTACGCCTCAGGACGTGACGTCGTCACCGCGTGGGTGAGGTCGGTCGGTGGCTGCGGGGGTTTCGAGGCTCGTCGCTAGCGCTCCTCGCGCCTCAACCGGCGTCGGCGAAGGGGACGCAGAGCACCGGGCGGGTGCTGAGGTGCAGGAGCTTGTGGGGCGTCGAGCCGAGCATGGCGCCCTTGAGGGGGCTCTCGCCGGCGGTGCCGACGACGAGGACGGTGGCGTCGTGCTTGTCGCCGACCTCGAGCATCGCCTGGGCCGGCTTGGCGTCGACCAGCTCGATCTGCGTGTCGACACCGGCGGCGTGGGCGCGCTCCACGGCGTGCGAGAGGGCGGTGCGGCCGATCTCGCGGAGGGCGTCGCGGTGCGGTCCAGCCTCCTCGCCGAGACCGCCGGGCGGTCCGGCACCGTAGACGAGCACCAGGACCTCTCCGAAGCGCGAGGCGATCGTGATCGCCGTGGCGAGCGCGGCGTCCGCACCCGGGGACTCGTCGTATCCGACCACCACTGCCATGGCCTCAGCCTTCCAGACCGTCGGGGTCGGCCTTGCCGGCCTTGAGGCCGTGGACGACGTCGGGGTCGGGCAGGCCGGCCTTCTCCTGCCAGTAGCGGCCGTCCTTGACCCGCCAGAAGAGCATGAACGCGACGCCCACGAGGAAGATCCCCACGCCGATCACGAGCGGCGGCCCGACGCCGAGCCACGACGTCCCGCTGTAGCTGTTCTCGGGGTCGGACATGTCGCGCACCGACAGCACGAGCAGCCAGATCAGCAGGGCCGAGCCGACCAGCGGGCCGACGCCGATGAGGATCAGGTTCTTGGGGCTCTCGAGCAGGTGCTTGCGGTGGTAGACCGCGCAGGCGATGCCGGTCAGCGCGTAGTAGAAGGCGATCAGCAGCGACAGGGCCGTGAGCGAGTCGAAGAGGGCGTTGTCGCTGATCTGGTAGATGCCGACGTACCAGGCGATCGCGATGCCGGCGACGGTCCAGGTGCTGACGTCGGGGGTGCGGTGCTGGGGGTGGATGCGGCCCATGGCGGCGGGGAGCGCGTGGCGGCGGGCCATCGACAGCCCCGTCCGCGATGCCGGGATGATGGTCGTCTGCGTCGACGCGATGGCCGAGGTCGCGACCGAGGCGAGCACGACCCAGCCCCACGGTCCCATCACCAGGTCGGCGAGCGCGGCGAAGACGAACTCCTCCTCGCCGGCGTTGTCGGTCAGCCACGTCGTGCCGGCGTACGAGACGACGGCCGTCGCGACCGCGACGTAGGTGACCAGGAGGATCACCGTCGAGAGCACCGCCGCACGCCCCGGGGTGCTGCTGGCGCCCTTGGTCTCCTCGCTGAGGTTGACCGAGGACTCCCACCCCCAGTAGGCGAAGACGCCGAGGAGCAGTGCGGTCGTGAGGCCGCTGCCGCCGGCGCCGAACGGGTTGAGCCAGCTCAGCGACGGGTCGATCGGGTCGAGCGGGCTGTTGTCGGACACGGCCTTGACGATCGCGACGACCGCGAAGGCGAGCAGCGAGCCGACCTGGGCGACCATCAGCGCGTTCTGCAGCTTGGCCGAGACGTCGGCGCCGAGGATGCAGACGTAGGTGAGCGCGATGATCAACAGCACCGCGAGCGGCATCCGGACCCAGGCGTTGTCGGCCGCCGCGTCGGCCCCGAACGTGCGCAGCGAGAAGCTGACGCCGACGTCGGCCAGCGAGCCGACGACCAGGACGCCCGTCATAGCGATGGCCCAGCCACCGATCCAGCCGAACCACGGACCCATGGCCCGGGTCACCCAGCTGAAGGTCGTGCCGCAGTCGGCGTCGACCCGGTTGAGGTAGAGGAACGCCGTGGCGATCAGCGCCATCGGGACGAACGACGCCAGCAGCGCGCCGGGCGCATAGACGCCGACCGCGGCCGCGATGGCGCCGATCACCGCCGCCAGCGAGTACGCCGGTGACGTGGCCGCCAGCCCGATCACCAGGGCGTCGACGAAGCCGATCGCCCCGGCCTTGAGTGCCGGCTGCTGCTCCGTCGGTGCCTGTGCCATGCCAGCTCCCCTCGCCGTGGACTACGTTTCTAGTGCACGAAGCCTCTCGAAGGCGAGCAAATGCCCCGCGTCGTTCTTGTTACACCTCGGATTTCGTGGCTTCGAGGCTCGCTGCGCTCGCACCTCAGCCTCCGGCGTCGCAGAGCGAGGCGAGCGCGGCGCGGATCGCGGGGGAGTCGTCGAGGGTCCGGCGGTGCACCGCGACCACGTCGCGGGTGGGGACGGGGTTGCGCGCGGGGACGGCCACCAGGGCGTCGTCGAGGGCCGCGCGACCGAGCCGGGGCACGAGGGCGATGCCGAGGCCCGCCCGCACCAGGGCCAGGTGGGAGTCGAACTCCATGGACACGTGGGCGATCCGCGGACGGCGCCCGGTGCCGTCGTACATCCGGCTGAGCCACTGGCGGCAGATCGTCCCCTCGGGCGTCGCGATCCAGCCCTCGTCGACCAGGTCGGCGGGCGTGACCGACCGGCAGGAGGCGAGCGGGTGGTCACGGTGGACGACGACGTCGGCCACGTCGCGCGCCACCGCCGTGCGGACCAGGTGGTCGGGCACGTCGACCGGTACGTCGCCCCACGTGTGGAACAGGCCGAGCTCGAGCTGGCCGGTCGCCACCAGGTCGACGGTGTCCCAGGGCTCGTGCTCGACCAGGGAGACCCGGAGGTCGGGGTGGGCGTCGAGCAGGTCGCGCACGACACCGGCGACCAGCCCGCGCATCGCCGTGGAGAACGCCGCGATCCGCAGGTGGCCCGCCACGACGCCGGTACGCCGGTGCAGGCCGGCCTCGACCTGCTCGAGGTCGCGGAGCAACCGGCCGCCCGCGTCGAGCAGGTGCCGGCCGTCGTCGGTCAGCATGACCCCGCGGCCGACGCGCTCGAGCAGGGCCACCCCGGTCTGTCGCTCGAGCCGCTTGACCTGCTGGGAGACCGCGCTGGGTGTGAACCCCAGCGCATCGGCTGCGGCGACCACCGAGCCGTGGGTGTCGACGGCGCCCAGCGAGCGCAGGGCGGCGAGATCGATCATGAAGCAACGCTACCGGTTGACATGCATGATCGCTCGCTGGTGCTGCATGGTCAGGTCCGTCAGGCTGGGGGCATGACCCGACGCGACTGCCTGCTCGCCGCGCTGGTGGCGTCCATCTGGGGCTTCAACTTCGTGGTGATCGACTGGGGCATGGACGGCGTGCCGCCGCTGCTCTTCGTCGCGATCCGGTTCGCCGTGGTGCTGCTGCCCGCGGCCGTCCTGCTGCCGCGCCCGGACCTGCCCTGGCGGACCCTGGCGGCGGTGGGGGCCTTCATGTCGCTGGGCCAGTTCGGCTTCCTCTACGTCGCCATGGACGCCGGCATGCCGCCCGGCCTCGCCGCTCTCGTCCTGCAGGCGCAGGTGATCTTCACCGTCGTCATCGCCGCCGGGGTGCTGCGTGAGCGGCCGACCCCGGCGCAGGCGCTGGGGGTGCTGGTCGGGTCGTTCGGCCTGGTCGTCGTCGCGGTCGGACGTGGGGGAGACGTCCCGGTGCTCGCCCTGCTGCTGTGCCTGCTCGGGGCCCTGTCCTGGGCGGTCGGCAACGTCGTGTCCCGCTCCTCGGGCGCGACCGGCGGGCTGGCGCTCACCGTGTGGTCGGCCGTCGTCGTCCCGGTACCCCTGCTCGTCCTGTCGCTCGTGGTGGACGGCCCGGCCGCCGTCGTCGACGGCATCGCGGCCTTCGGCTGGGAGGCCGGCGTCTCCACGCTCTACACCGCCGGCCTCGCCTCTCTCGTCGGCTACGGCGTCTTCAACACCCTGCTCTCCCGCAACCCGTCGGCCGCCGTCGTGCCGTGGGTGCTGCTGGCACCCGTGGTGGCCATGGCGTCGGCGGCGGTGCTGCTCGACCAGTGGCCCAACGCCGCCGAGGCCACGGGCGGGGCGGTCATGGTCGCGGGGGTGCTGGTGGCGTTGCGGTCGGGTCGGGCACGCGGTTCGAGGGCTTCGAGGCTCGCTGCGCTCGCACCTCAGCCGACGTAGGGGCAGTCGGTGTGGGGCCGGTCGGTGTGGGGCCGGTCGGCCGGTCGGTGTGGGGCCGATCGGCGCGGGGCCAGTCGGCGTGGTGCCGAGGGTGGCGAGGTGGTCGGCCAGGACGGCGCGGGCGGCGGAAGACGTCAGCCGACCGGTGCAGATCGCCAGCACCAGACCGTCGACCAGGCCGAGGACCGGCTCGACCAGCTCCGTGCGGACAGTGACCAGGGAAGCGACGAGGCTGCGCCTCGCCTCGTCGTGGTCGGACAGGTAGGGAGCCACTGCGTCCCGGTCGGCGGCAGCGTCGGCCTCCGGGCGGGCGGAGCGGGCGGGGCGAACCGCGCCGTCATCGCTCCACCCCCGGGTCGCGACCTGGTAGCGCTCCGCGAGATCGGACCCGTCGTCGGTCGCCGCCACCGCGCCGAAGGCGAGCTGGAGTCGCAACCACACGACTTCGAGGTCGACCTCGTCTGCCTCCGGGAGCAGCAGATCGAGCGTGGCTCGGCTCCAAGCCGGGCGGCGGCGCCTGGTCGCGCACGCGGCGGCGGCGAGCGCGGGGAGCCGGGCATGCTCTCCCAGCGTCCGCCGAGCCATCGCGTCGGACGCGCCCAGCTCGGAGGCCAGCCGACGTCGGGTGAGCGCGGCGGGACCCTCCTGGCGCACCACCACGAACGCGGCCTCTTGCAGCAGCGCCAGCTGCGCCCCGTACTTCTGCAACCGCTTCATGGTCCGGTTCTCTCGCGATCGCGCTGTCGCTCGCTCCCCTCATCCACAGGCTCTGGCCAGGTCCCGGATCTGACCCACGGTGCGTCATGTTTCGGGCACCCGCGATGCGCGAAGTGACCCAGGGTGCGTCGTGTTTCGGGCACCCGCGATTCGCGAAGTGGCCCAGCATGGTCACTGTGCGATTCCGGGGGTGCGGAAGGGCGACGCGCCGTGGGTCACTGTGCGGTTTCGGGGGTGCGGAAAGGCGACGCACCGTGGGTCACTTCGCGATTCCGGGGGTGCGGGAACGCGACGCACCCCTGGGTCACTGTGCGATTCCGGGGGTGCGGA
>NZ_JAURVJ010000119.1 GCF_030655615.1 Nocardioides sp. | reverse complement strand
CGGCCCGCCCTCGCGGGCGCGCTCGTCGGCGCCGGCGCCGCCGCCGGGGTGTGGCCGGTCCTGCTGCTGGTCGCCTGGGTCCTGGTGTGCGTCCGCGACCGACGGCTGACCCCGCTCCTGCCCCCGTTGGTCACCGGCGTCGCGGCGTGGGCCGTGCTCAACGCCCCGGCGTTCCTGTCGGGCCGCGCCCAGTGGGAGCGCTTCTGGGCGGCCGCGTGGGAGCGCGGCGCCGACCAGGGCTCGATCTGGACCATCGTCGCGCAGTCGTCGGGGCTCAGCCGCGACACGGGCCTGCAGGTGTCGTGGGCCCTCGTCGGGCTGTGGTTCGTCGGCGTCGCGGCCCTCGTGCTCCTCGCCCCCTCCCGTCCCCGGCTCAGCCAGGTCGCCCTGCTCCTGGTCGCCGGCGTGCTGCTGCTCGGCTTGAGCTATGAGCCCGAGCAGGCGCTGTGGCTGCTCCCGCTCGCCGCCCTCGCCCACCCGCGGTGGCGCGACCTCCTGGTCTGGCAGGCCTGCGAGATCGTCTACTTCATGATGTCGTGGTGGTGGCAGGGCGACCTGCTCAACCCCGGCGGCAACGGGGCGTCCGGCTTCTACTGGTTGGCCATCGTGGTCCACGTCGTCGGCACGCTGTGGATCGCCGCGGTCGTCGCACGCGACGTGTGGTGGCCCGAGGACGACGTGGTGCGGCAGTCCGAGGAGGACGTGTCCGTGACCGGTGGGGCGACCGAGGCCGAGCCGGTCCTGGTCTAGAACGCCCTCTAGGTGACGACGATGCGGTCGAAGGTCGTCGCGGTGTAGCGGACCCGGACGTCGATCTCGTCGCCGACCTCGGGCACGTGCGCGCCCGAGGGCAGGAACAGCATCGAGGCCTGCATGTGGGGCGGCTCGGCGAACAGCCGCTGCTTGCCGTCGATGGAGAACGGCGAGCGCACGAAACCGACCGCGTCGAGGCCGCCGCGGGCCAGGGTGGAGGCGCGGGCCTTGATCGACGACTCGCCCATCGGGGCCTCGAGGCCGATGCCGTGGGCCGTGCCGCCGCTGACGACGAGCAGGTGCCCGGACTTGGGTGCGGTGCGGGCGCGGTAGCCGAACGCGTCGCCGCGCTCGACCTCGTGGACGTCGAGCACGGTCGCGGTGACCGACAGTGCGCCTCGATCACCGAGCCAGAGATCGGTGCCGACGCGGGGCCGGATCGTGAAGTCGGCGTAGGACGCGCGAAGCGATGCCAGCTCGGCCTGGGTCAGGTGGCTGACCCACACGGTGTCGAGGCCGTCGAGACCGGCGCCGACCGCGTCGTTGAGGTGGCGGCGTACCTCACCGAGGTGGGAGCCTTGGGCCAGCGGCAGGTGCAGCGCGAGGCCCTCGAGACGCGCCCGGTGCCGGCGGAGGTGGTCGGCCGCCTCCCACAGGCCGCGCGGGGAGAAGCCGTGGCGCTGCATCGAGGTGAGCAGCTCGAGGACGATCCGGGCGCCGGGCTGGCGGGTGAGCAGCGCGTCGACGTCGTCGACGCGACCGACGGTGTGGATGACGCGGGTCGCCAGCGCAGGGTCGAGGTCGGGCAGGAACGGCCGCCACGGGGTGAGCACGAGCAGCGAGCCGGGGAAGCGGGTCGCGACCTCGGGCAGCTCCTCGTAGGTGCCGACCGCGATGGTGTCGACGCCGAGCCACTCGCTGCGGCGGGCGAGCCGGCCGGGGGTCAGGCCGTAGCCGTTGCCCTTGACGACCGGCACGAGGCCGGGGGTCGCGTCGGCGCAGGCGCGCAGGTGGCCGCGCCAGCGCGGGCCGTCGACGGTGAGGGTCAGGCCCATCGTCAGCGCCTGCCCATGTAGACCGAGAACGCCTTGTAGAGGGCCCGGTTGAGCGGGAGGTCCCACTCGCCGGCGAGCTCGACGGCCTCGCCGCCGGTGCCGACCTTGAACTGGATCAGTCCGGCGTGGGAGTCGTCGGCGTCGAGGGTGTCGGTGATGCCGCGCAGGTCGTAGACGTCGGCGCCGGCGGCCAGGGCGTCCTGGATCATCGCCCACTGGACGGCGTTGGAGCCGCGGACGTCGCGCTTCTCGGTGGAGGAGGCGCCGTAGGAGTACCAGGCGTGGGCGCCGACGCGGATGGCGATCGTCGAGGCGACCAGGTCGCCCTCGTGGCGGGCCGACCAGAGCCGGATCCGCTCGGGGCTCTCGGCCCCGAGCGCGTCGAGCATGGTGCGGAAGTAGCCGAGCGGGCGCGGCGTGAAGTGGTCGCGCTCGGCCGTGTGGACGTAGAGGTCGTGGAACGCCTCGAGGTCGCCCTCGGAGGCCGTGCCGTCAGCGGCCGTCACCTCGACGCCCGACTTGGCGGCCTTCTTGATGTTGCGGCGCCAGAGCTGGTTCATGCCCTTGAGGACGTCGTCCTCGGTGCGGGCGGTGCCGTCGGGGTGGCGCAGCGGGACCTGGAAGACGTGGCGCGGCTGGCCGGCGGCGAACCCGCCCTCGACGGCCTGCGGGCGCCAGCCGAGGTCGGTCAGCTGCGACACCACGCGGGCGCCGACGGCGTCACGGTCGGTCGGCGCGAGGTCGTCGAGGCGGCGGCAGTCGGGGTCGGCGAGGCCAGCCTTGATGGCGGCGGCGTCCCAGCGGCGGGTGACGACGGGCGGGCCGATCCGGACGCCGAAGGCACCCTGCTCCTTGACGTGGGCGGCGAGCGGGCGCAGCAGCGCGCCGAGGTCGTCGGTCGACCAGTCGAGCAGCGGACCCTCGGGCAGGTAGGCGAGGTAGCGCTTGACCCGCGGGAGCTGGCGGTAGAGCACCAGCGCGGCCCCCACCTGCTCGGTGCCCTGCTCGGTGCCCTGGAAGATCCCGACCGACTCGCGGCGCCACTCGGCCTTGACCTGGCCCCACGCGGGGGTCTGCAGGAAGCTCGCCGAGCGTCGCGCCTCGACGAACGCCAGGTGCTCGGCGGCCGAGGTCGCGCGCACGTCGTAGGTCACGTCATCCACGGTAGTGCGCGCAGATCGACACCTCCGCAGGCGGTCGTCCACAGGTCCGTAGGGGCGAGGTTTGTCCCCAGGGCCGGCGCGGCAACGGTGCGGCCCATGACCACGACCAGCACGCAGATCCACACCGGGATCCACACCGGGATCCACACCGAGGTCCACGCCGAGGTCCGGGCCGACGGCACCGAGCTGCTCACCGCCAAGGGCGTGTGGGAGGCGCGGGTCGACGACCTCGCCGCCGTACGCCGCACCCTCGCCTCCGCCCCGGCCGGTCACCTCGGCGGCCGGGTGGGTCCGGTGGCCGCCGCGGTCCTCGAGGGCTGGGCGGCGCGGGCCGGGGTCCTGGCCGACGCCGCCCAGGCCCACGGCGACGCGCTCTGGACCACCTGGCGCCACCTCGACGCGGCCGACGAGGGTGCGGCGGCGTACTTCCTCGGTCCGGGCGGGGTGTCGTGACCGCGCTGCCGCCGCCGTGCCCGCCGGTCCCGGCGCTGCGGGCGGTGGCGTCCGGGTCGGTCGAGGTGACACGAGCGGCTCGGCTCGGGGCAGCGGTGCTGGCCGACGTGCACGCCGACGTCGTCGCGCGCGGGTGGCCCGAGGGCTCCGGGCGCGCCCACGACGCGGCCGACGCGTCGCTGCGCGGCTTCGCCCGCCACGCCGACCTCGCGGTCGCCGCGCTCGAGACGGTGACCCGGGGGCTCGAGACGTTCGAGCACGACGTCGCCGGGCTCAC
>NZ_JAURVJ010000115.1 GCF_030655615.1 Nocardioides sp. | reverse complement strand
ACCACGTGCTCGTCGAGCTGTCGCCGCGCGCGGGCGCCGACGAGACCAACGCCGCGCTGGCCCGGCTGGCCGCGACCCACGGTCTCGACGTGGTCGCCGCGGGCAACGTCCACCACGCGACGCCGTCCCGGCACCGGCTGGCGTCGGCCATGGCGGCCGTACGAGCGCGTCGCAGCCTGGCCGAGCTCGACGGCTGGCTCGACCTCTCGGCCTCGGCCCACCTGCGTTCGGGCGCCGAGACGGCCCGCGCCCTGTCGGCCCACCCCGAGGCGGTCGCGCGCACCGTCACCCTCGCCGACGAGCTGGCCTTCGACCTGCGCAAGGCCTCGCCCGCGCTGCCCAAGCGACAGATCCCTGAGGGCCACAGCGCCGACTCCTGGCTGCGGGTGCTCGCCGAGCGCGGGTTCGCCGAGCGCTACGCGAGCCTGCCCCACGCCGCGGTGGCGCGCGAGCGGCTCGAGCACGAGCTGCACGTCATCAGCGAGAAGGACTTCTCGGGCTACTTCGTCATCGTCCACGACATCGTCGCCTTCGCCCGCGACAGCGGGATCCTCTGCCAGGGCAGGGGATCGGCGGCCAGCTCGGCCGTCTGCTTCGCCCTCGGCATCACCGCGGTCGACGCGGTCTTCTACCGGCTGCCGTTCGAGCGGTTCATCTCCGCGCACCGCGACGAGGAGCCCGACATCGACGTCGACTTCGACTCCGACCGGCGCGAGGAGGTCATCCAGTGGGTCTACGACACCTACGGCCGCCGCAACGCCGCCCAGGTCGCCAACGTGATCGCCTACCGGCCACGGATGGCGGTCCGCGACGCCGCCAAGGCGCTCGGTCACTCCCAGGGCCAGCAGGACGCGTGGTCCAAGCAGATCGACGGCTGGAAGTCGGTGGTCACCGGTGACGCGGGTGACCCGACCGCCCACGAGGTGCCGCCCGCGGTGGTGGCGCTGGCCGAGGAGCTGATGGGCGCGCCGCGCCACCTCGGCATCCACTCCGGCGGGATGGTGCTGACCGAGCGGCCGATCGGAGAGGTCTGCCCGATCGAGCGCGGCCGGATGGACAAGCGGACCGTCCTGCAGTGGGACAAGGACGCCTGCGAGTCGATGGGGCTGGTCAAGTTCGACCTGCTGGGGCTGGGGATGCTCGGCGCGCTCGACCACATGATGCGGCTCGTCGCCGAGCACCTGGGGGAGTCGTGGACCCTCGCGACGATGCCCAAGGAGGAGCCGGCGGTCTACGACATGCTCTGCCGGGCCGACTCGATCGGCGTCTTCCAGGTCGAGAGCCGCGCCCAGATCGGCACGCTCCCGCGGCTGCGACCACGCGAGTTCTACGACCTCGCCATCGAGATCGCGCTGATCCGGCCAGGGCCGATCCAGGGCGGCGCCGTCCACCCCTACGTGCGCCGGGCCACCGGCCAGGAGGAGGTCACCTACGACCACCCCGACCTGGTGCCCGTGCTCGAGCGCACCCGGGGCGTGCCGCTCTTCCAGGAGCAGCTGATGGCGATGGCCGTCGCGCTCGGCGACTGCAGCCGCGACGACGCCGACCTGCTGCGGCGCGCGATGGGGTCCAAGCGGGGGATCGAGCGGATCGAGTCGATCAAGACCAAGCTCTACGCCGGGATGGCCACCCGCGGGCTGACGGGCGACAAGGCCGACGCGATCTACGTCAAGATCCTGTCGTTCGCCAACTTCGGGTTCGCCGAGTCGCACGCGCTGTCGTTCGCGCTGCTCGTCTATGCCAGCTCGTGGTTCAAGCTGCACTACCCCGCGGCGTTCCTGGCGGGGCTGCTGCGCAACCAGCCGATGGGGTTCTACTCCCCGCAGTCGCTGGTCGGCGACGCCCGGCGCCACGGTGTGGACGTGCGCCGACCCGACGTCGCGTTGTCAGGAGCCCAGGCGGGGTTGGAGATCCTCGCTCCTGGTGAGGGTGGAGCGACCGGGCTCGAGGGGTGCTGCCGGCCGTCGTTCACGCGGGTGGAGTGGGTGCCGGGCACCCCCGACCCGGTCCCCGCACACCGCCGCGACGGACGGCTCGCCGTACGGCTGGGGCTCGACTCGGTGCGCGGCATCGGCCTCGACGTCGCACGCCGGATCGTGGCGGCACGCGACGAGGCGCCCTACGACGGCGTGACGGACCTGTCCCGCCGCGCCGACCTCACCCCCTCGCAGCTCGAGGCGCTGGCCACGGCTGGGGCGTTCGACTCGTGGGGGATGGACCGCCGGCAGGCCCTGTGGGCGGCGGGTTTCGCCGAGAGCGCCGACCACCTCGCCGGCACGACGCCCGCCCCCGACGCACCGATGCTGCCCGGGATGAGCGAGCCCGAGCTGACCCTCGCCGACCTGTGGGCCACGGGGGTCTCGCCGGAGCGGCACCCCGTCGAGCACCTGCGCGACGACCTGCGCCGGGCCGGGGTCCGCTCGATCGCCGATCTCGAGACGACCGAGTCCGGTCGTCGCGTCCACGTCGGCGGCCTCATCACCCACCGCCAGCGGCCGGGGACCGCCATGGGGGTCACGTTCCTCAACCTCGAGGACGAGACCGGCATGCTCAACGTGGTCTGCTCGGTCGGCGTGATGAAGGTGCACCGGCAGGCCGCGCGCAACCGGGTCGCCGTCGTCATCCGCGGCACCCTCGAGCGCAACGAGGGCGTCACCAACCTGATCGCCGACCGGGTCGAGGGCATCGACGTCCTCGTGCCGGGAGCCGGTGCGGTCCTGCAGGCGCGCGCGTCGTCTCGCGACTTCCGCTGACGGTGGTGGCCCGCCCCGGAGGTCAGAACTTGTAGGTGATCTCCACCGTGTCCCAGCCGTCGGCGACGTAGTCGTCGAGACTGAGGCACTCGAGCATCGTGGTCCCACCGACCGGGATGTCCTCGAAACCGGCCTCGTCCTGGGCCTCGAAGTCGCTGCAGCTGAGCTCGGCCACCAGGTCGTCCCCCTGCTTGAGGGTCACGTCGAACAGGGCGATCGCCGGCTCGGACGTCGTGTTGGTGGCCTCGAGCGAGGCCTCGAAGTCGCCGAGGTCGTCCTGGGTGATCTCGGGCTCGGTGACCGTCCAGCCGTCGACGTCGCGCGTGCCGCCGGGCGCGGCCGAGGACGGGGGCGCTGCCGGTGAGGTGGGCGCGGCCGGCGACGTCAGGGTCTCGGGGTCGACCGGCGCGTCGCTGTCGGCCGTGGGTCGGTCCTGGGCGGCCAGGCTCGCCTCGGCCTCGTCGAGGTCGTCCGCGAGCGCCTGGTAGTCGTCGCTGTCCTCGACGTCGCCGGTCGTGGCCGCCACGATCCCGGCGGCGGCGCCACCGCCGATGACGAGCCCGGCCACGAGCGCACCGATGACCAGCCCCCACGGCGTCCTTCCCCGAGGCGGCCCGCTCGGTGACTGTCCCGGTCCGGGGGAGTACGCCGGCTGGTAGGGCTGCTGCTGCCCCCAGACCTGGGCGGGCGGCTGGCTCTGGGGGTGGCCCGACGGTGGGAGAGGTTGCTGCGACCAGGGCCCCACCGTCGGCGCCTCGGCCGGCGGCACCCGGGGTGGCTGGTCGGGGGGCAGGTGAGGGGGCGGGAAGGGCGGCTGGTCCGACACGGCATCTCCCTGGGTGGGGGTGCCGCTCCGCGGTCCGGGACCGGCCTGGGGATCCTTCCACGGACGGCGACCCGCGCGACGGAGCAGCGCGCGAGCGGCTCGCGCGGATACCGATTCCGATCCGGCCCGACCCCTGCGATAAGGTGCTCAGGCCCCGCTAGCCGGGGCGTTCGGGCTGTAGCGCAGCTTGGTAGCGCACTTGACTGGGGGTCAAGGGGTCGCAGGTTCAAATCCTGTCAGCCCGACCGGACGACAGCAGGTCAGAGGCCGTTCCCGCCCCGGCGGGGACGGCCTCTTCCTCGTCCCGAGGAGGTCGCCCCGGGACCCGCGTCGTGCACCCGGCACCGGTCAGGGGGCCGTCCACGGGCACACGACCTCACCCAGGCGGATCTTTCCGCCCCCCAATGGGGCAATTCGGATCCCTCGAGCGCGCAAGTCGTCGTAGGGTTCGATCGCGAGACTGTCCCTAGGACGTCCTACTCGCCGAAGGACGGCGCGGTCGACCCCATGCGGCCGCGTCGTCCGGGTGCTCGCTCCTGGTCGTACGATCTCGCCGATGGACGACGACCCGCTGCACCCCTACCGGGCCGAGCTGCGTGCGCACTGCTACCGGATGCTGGGCTCGGTGCACGACACCGAGGACGTGCTGCAGGAGGTCGCGCTGCGGGCCTGGCGCGGACGGGACACGTTCGAGGGGCGCAGCTCGCGTCGCACCTGGCTGCATCGCATCGCCAGCAACGCCTGCCTCAACGAGCTGCAGCGCAAGGAGCGTCGGGTCCTGCCGGTCGACGTCGCCGAGCGGGCGACCGGTGCGCCCGATCTCGAGCGCCGTCTCGAGATCCCGTGGCTCGAGCCGTTGGCCGACGACCCGCACCAGAGCGCCGAGGGGCGGGAGAGCCTCGAGCTCGCCTTCGTCGCCGCGGTGCAGCACCTGACGCCCAACCAGCGCGCCGCGTTGGTGATGTTCGACGTCCTCGGCTTCTCGGCGGTCGAGGTCGCCGAGACCATGCGCACGAGCCCCGCTTCGGTGCACTCGACCCTCAGCCGCGCCCGGCTGGTGCTGGCCGACCTCGGCCCGCGGGCGTCCCAGCGCGCGGCCCTCGAGGACCTCGGGCCCGGCGGCCAGCAGGAGCTGGTCCGGCGCTACACCGAGGCCCTCCGCACCCACGACCTCGCCGGGCTGCTCACGCTGCTGACCGAGGACGCGACCTGGTCGATGCCGCCCCTGGTCGGCTGGTACGCCGGCCCCGCGGCCATCACGAGCTTCCTCCTGGCCGGACCGTTCGAGGTCGACTGGCGGCACCGGGTGACCACCGCCAACGGCCAGCTCGCCGTGGCGGCGTACGCACGGTTCGACGAGGACCGGACGGACCACGCGGCGTATGCCCTCGACGTGCTGACCGTGCGCGACGGGCGGATCGCGGCCGTCACGTCGTTCCTCGAACCGAGCTTGTTCGAGGCCTTCGGGCTTCCGCGGAACGTCACGTCCTGAGGGCGCCGCGACAGATCCGGCGCCCGGGCCCGGTCGGTACTGGTCATGGCCCACCACACCAAGCCGATCGTGCTCGCCCTCATGTGCGGCGTCGTCGCGATGACGGTGCTCGACCTGTCCGTCGTCAACGTCGCCCTGCCCTCGATCCAGGGCGACCTCGACGTCGCGCCGGCCGACCTGCAGTGGGTCGTCGTGACGTATGGCGTCGCCGTGGCCGGGTTCCTGCTGCTCGGCGGGCGCGCGGGCGACCTGGCCGGCCACCGACGGGTCCTGGTCGCCGGGATCGCGCTGCTGGCGGTCGCGTCGCTGGTCGCAGCCCTGGCGCAGGACCTGGGCGTCCTGGTCGCCGGCCGCGCCGGGCAGGGACTCGGGGCCGCCCTCGCCGCGCCCAACGCCCTCGCGATCGTGTCGCGCACCTTTGCCGAAGGGCCGGAACGCAACCGGGCACTAGGAATCTTCGGCGCCGCCGGGGGCACGGCCGCCATCGGCGGGTCGATCGTGGGCGGCCTCCTCGTCCAGGGGCCTGGGTGGCAGTGGGTCTTCTACCTCAACGTCCCGGCCGGGCTCGTCCTCGGACTGCTGGTGCTGCGCCGCGTGCCGGTCGACGACGTCGGCGACGTACGCCGCGGCGTCGACCTGACCGGCGCCGCCACCCTCACCGGTGGGCTGGTCGCCACGACCCTCGGTGTGCACGAGAGCACCGAGTCGGGATGGGGTGCGGCCGCCACCCTGGGGCTGCTCGCGGTGGGGCTCGCGCTGCTCGGGCTGTTCGTCGTGGTCGAGGCCCGCGTCGCCAGCCCGCTCGTGCCCCTCGCCACCCTGCGCCGACGGTCGCTGGTGGCGGCCAACCTGGCGGCGGCCCTGTTGTGGGCCAGCTTCCTCGGCCTGATCTACCAGGCGACCCTGTTCGTCCAGCAGGTGCTGGGCTACTCGCCACTGGCGGCCGGGTCGAGCACGATCCCGATCGCGGTGCTCTCGCTCGTGGTCTCGGCCGTGGTCGCGCCGCGGGTCATCGCACGGGTCGGTGCCGCCAGGACCCTGGCGCTCGGGATGGCCGTGCTGGGCGCCGGGATGCTGCTGCTGGCCCGGGTCCCGGACGGCGCGACCTTCCTGGTCGACCTGCTTCCGGCCTACTCGGTCGTGGGTCTCGGTCTCGGGTTCGCCCAGGTGGCGGTGCAGATCGCGGCCTTCGCCGGCGGCGAGGGCGACGAGGCCGGGCTCGCCGGCGGCGCGGTCGAGACCTCCCGCGAGATGGGCGGCGCGATCGGCCTCGCCCTGCTCGTGTCCATCGCCCTGCGCGGCGCCGACGACCTCACCGAGGCCTTCCACCGCAGCGTCCTGGGCGCCGCCGTCCTCGCCGCCCTCAGCGCCGTGGTCGCCCTCGCCCTGCTCCGCCCCACCGAGACCGAAGAATCTCCTGTCCCGACCCCCAAAACACGCTGACCCGTCGCACATGTGCGACGG
>NZ_JAURVJ010000114.1 GCF_030655615.1 Nocardioides sp. | reverse complement strand
CGGCCCGTCCAGCATTGCTGGGCGGGCCGTCGTCATGGTCGGGCCCTCCGGCTCGCCCGGTGGCGAGGCCACCGATTTGGCCGCCCCCGCCGGCGCCCGTACAGTTCCATCCTGAAACCAGAGACCGCCGGTTGTCAGGCTGTGCATGCAGTCAGACCGAAGGTGCCGCAGAGATGCGGACGGCCCGCGCAGGATTCAGAGCAGCAGCCTCATCGAGGTCCACGCCCTGAGCCCCGCGCTCGGGGCGTTCGTCATTTCCTGACGATGCCGGGGGCGGTCTCCCCGTCCGGAAGGAGACCCATGGCGCGGGCAGACAGAAACGCCGCCGTCGCGGAGATCGTTGAGTCCTTCAACGATGCCGCCGGTGCCGTGCTGACCGAGTACCGCGGTCTCACCGTCAAGGAGCTGCAGGACCTGCGCCGCTCCCTCGGTGAGAACGCCAGCTACGCCGTGGTCAAGAACACGCTGGCCAAGATCGCCGCCAACCAGGTGGGCATCAGCGGCTTCGACGACCTGCTCACCGGCCCGACCGCCATCGCCTTCATCAGCGGTGACGTGGTCGAGGCGGCCAAGGGTCTGCGTGACTTTGCCAAGGCCAACCCCGCTCTTGTCATCAAGGGCGGCGTTCTCGACGGCAACATCCTCGACGCGAAGGAGGTCGCCAAGCTGGCCGACCTCGAGTCGCGCGAGGTGCTCCTGGGCAAGCTCGCGGGCGCCATGCTCGCGTCGCTCTCCCAGGCCGTCTACCTCCTCAACGCGCCTCTCGCCCAGGCCGCCCGTCTCGCGGGTGCGCTGCAGGCCAAGGCCGAGGAGGACCCCTCGATCCTCGCAGGTGGTGCCGGTACGCCGGCCGCCGCCGAGGAGGCCCCGGCTGCCGCCGAGGAGACCACGGAGGAGACCCCCGCCGAAGAGGTGCCCGAGGCTGCTGCAGAGCAGACCGAGGACGCCCCCGCAGCGGAGGACGCCCCCGCGGCCACCGACGAGGCCGCCGAGACCACCGACGCCTGATCCCAGGCTGACCACACCACCTGAAACCCGGTACGCCGCCGCTCACCGCGGACGTCGTGCCACCGAATGGAAGGAACGCCACCATGGCGAAGCTCAACACCACTGAGCTCCTTGAGGCTTTCAAGGAGATGACCCTGATCGAGCTCTCCGAGTTCGTGAAGCAGTTCGAGGAGACCTTCGGCGTCACCGCCGCTGCTCCCGTCGCCGTTGCCGCCGCTGGCGGCGCTGCTGCCGCTCCCGCCGAGGAGGAGGCCGCGCAGGACGAGTTCGACGTCGTCCTCGAGGCCGCCGGCGACAAGAAGATCAACGTCATCAAGGAGGTGCGCGCCCTCACCTCGCTCGGTCTCAAGGAGGCCAAGGAGCTGGTCGAGGCCGCACCCAAGGCGGTCCTGGAGAAGGTCGACAAGGCTGCGGCCGAAAAGGCCAAGGAGGCGCTCGAGGGCGCCGGTGCGACCGTCACCCTCAAGTGACCCGCTGCGGGCGAGCGGCTAGGACGACCTCCTAGCGCAGACCCGCGACACGACCGAGGCGACCACCCCCCAGGGGGGTGGTCGCCTCGGCGTTTTTATGTGGCGTTGTCGCAGGTGAGAGCGCATGTCACGGGTCAGTATCGGGATCCGGCCTTAACGTGACGTCACGCACAAACCCGCGTAACCTCGCGGCGACGGGACCGTTGTTACTGACGAGTGTGGTGGCAGCCACACGGTGCACAGCACAGGCACAGGGGTCCCGCATGCTCCCAGGCGCCTGCGCCGAACCGGGTCGAGAGAAGGACTTCCATGGGTGTTGAGATCAAGATCGACCATCTCACCAAGTCGTTCGGCAAGCAGATGATCTGGGGCGACGTGTCCCTGACGGTCCCCGCCGGCGAGATCAGCGTGATGCTCGGCCCCTCGGGCACGGGCAAGTCGGTCCTGCTCAAGACCCTCATCGGTTTGCTCAAGCCCGACAGCGGCTCGGTCATCATCGAGGGCACCGACATCGCGTCGTGCCCCGAGAAGGAGCTCTACGAGATCCGCAAGCTGTTCGGCGTCCTCTTCCAGGACGGCGCCATGTTCGGCTCGATGAACCTCTACGACAACGTCGCCTTCCCGCTGCGCGAGCACACCAAGAAGTCTGAGTCCGAGGTCCGTGACGTGGTCATGGAGAAGATGGACCTGGTCGGTCTCCTGGGTGCCGAGGACAAGCTGCCCGGTGAGATCTCCGGCGGGATGCGCAAGCGGGCCGGCCTGGCCCGCGCGCTGGTGCTCGACCCCGAGATCGTGCTCTTCGACGAGCCCGACTCGGGTCTCGACCCGGTGCGCACGGCGTTCCTCAACCAGCTGATCATCGACCTCAACGCCCAGATCGACGCGACGTTCCTCATCGTCACCCACGACATCAACACCGCGCGCACGGTGCCCGACAACATCGGCCTGCTCTACCACCGCCACCTGGCGATGTTCGGCCCGCGCGAGATGCTCCTGGCCTCGGAGGAGCCGGTCGTGCGCCAGTTCCTCAACGCCCAGCGCGTCGGCCCGATCGGGATGTCGGAGGAGAAGGACGCCGACGAGCTCGCCGCCGAGTCCGGCCAGGAGCTCCCGCCCCTGCCGCCCATCCCGATGCAGCTCGAGCCGTCCAACGGCATCCCGCGGCGCAGCCAGCGCGAGCCGGGAGCCTGGTGCAAGGAGAACGGCGTGACACCTCCGCCGGGCTCGTTCCAGAGTGCCGACGCCGGCCTGGCTCCGGGGACCTGACGCTAGATGGCATCCATCACGTCGGCGCGAGTCCTGCGACCCGTCGGCACCGCAGGCAAGCTGTTCGCCTTCGGTCTCGACGTCGGCCGCGGGCTCTTCCGCCGTCCCTTCCAGCTGCGTGAGTTCCTGCAGCAGGCCTGGTTCATCGCCTCGGTGACCATCGTCCCGACCGCCCTCGTGGCGATCCCGTTCGGTGCCGTCATCGCGCTCCAGGTCGGCGGCCTGATCAAGCAGTTCGGCGCCCAGTCCTTCACCGGCTCGGCGTCGGTCCTGGCCGTCATCCAGCAGGCAGGCCCGATCGCCACGGCGCTGTTGATCGCCGGCGCCGGAGGCTCGGCCATCGCGGCCGACCTCGGCGCCCGCAAGATCCGCGAAGAGCTCGACGCCATGATGGTGCTCGGCATCGACCCGATCCAGCGCCTCGTGGTGCCCCGGGTCCTCGCCTGCATGCTGGTGGCGTTCTTCCTCAACGGCCTCGTCAGCGTGGTCGGCGTCGCCGGCGGCTACGTCTTCAACGTGATCCTCCAGGACGGCACCCCCGGTGCCTACATCGCGAGCTTCACCGCGCTGGCGCAGCTCCCCGACCTCTACATCGGCCTCATCAAGTCGCTCATCTTCGGGCTCATCGCCGCGATCGTGGCGTCCTACAAGGGCATGAGCGCGGGCGGTGGCCCCAAGGGCGTGGGTGACGCGGTCAACGAGTCCGTCGTCATCACGTTCCTGCTGCTCTTCGTCGTCAACTTCGTCCTCAGCACGATCTACCTGCAGCTCGTGCCACCGAAGGGCGGTTAGCGGACATGGCCAACCTCAGAGCGGTGTACCAAAAGCCCGTCACCTTCGTCGACGACCTCGGCGAGCAGCTCGCGTTCTACATCCGCGCGCTCATCGCGACCCCGAAGTCGATCGTCCGCTACCCCAAGGAGATCGCCCGGATCCTGGCCGAGGTCACCCTCGGCTCCGGCTCGCTGGCCGTCATCGGCGGCACGGTCGGGGTCATCCTCGGCATGACCTTCTTCACCGGCGCCCAGGTCGGGCTGTCCGGCTACGCCGCGCTCGACCAGCTCGGCACCTCGGTCTACGCCGGGTTCGTCTCGGCCTACTTCAACACCCGCGAGATCGCCCCGCTCGTCTCGGGCATCGCGCTCGCCGCGACCGTCGGCTGCGGGTTCACCGCCCAGCTCGGTGCCATGCGCATCTCCGAGGAGGTCGACGCCCTCGAGGTGATGGCCATCCCGTCGATGCAGTTCCTCGTCACCACGCGCATCGTGGGCGGCCTCATCGCCATCGTGCCGCTCTACGTCGTCGGCCTGCTGTCGTCCTACGTCGCCAGCCGGCTGGTGGTCACCCAGTTCTACGGGCAGAGCGCCGGCGCCTACGACCACTACTTCAACGTGTTCCTGCCACCAGGAGACGTGCTGTGGTCCTTCGGCAAGGTCCTCGTCTTCTCCGTCGTGGTCATCCTCATCCACTGCTACTACGGCTACAACGCCTCGGGCGGTCCCGCCGGCGTGGGCGTCGCGGTGGGTCGCGCCGTCCGGTCGAGCATCGTCGCGGTCAACGTGATCGACCTCTTCCTGTCGATGGCCATCTGGGGCACCACCACGACCGTCAGATTGGCAGGGTGACCCGGTGAAGCGCGCCCTCCTCAACGCCCGCCTGCTCGGCATCGTCTTCCTGGCGATGCTGGTCGGCGGCGTCTACCTCACCTACGCGATCTTCACCAAGCAGTTCACCGACTACGAGAAGATCACCCTCGAGACGTCGTCCATCGGCCTCCAGCTGCCCGTCCGCGCCGACATCAAGATGCGCGGCGTCCAGGTCGGCGAGGTCCTCGACTACGAGGCGACCGTCGACGGCGCCACGGTCACCCTCGGCATCTATCCCGACCAGATCGACACGATCCCGGCCGACGTCACCGGATCGATCGTGCCCAAGACCCTCTTCGGGGAGAAGTACGTCTCGCTGGTCATCCCCGACGGCGAGCAGGACACGACCAAGCTCCAGGCCGGCGCCACCATCTCCAAGACCCAGGTGTCGACCGAGGTCGAGAAGGTCCTCTCCGACCTCTACCCCCTGCTCGAGGCCGTGCAGCCCGCCGACATCAACACGACCCTGACGGCGCTCGCGTCGGCCCTCGAGGGCCGCGGTGACAAGCTCGGCGACAGCCTCGAGACCCTCGACGCCTACCTCAAGCGCCTCAACCCGCGCATCCCCGAGCTGGTCGAGGACCTCAGGCTGACGTCCGACGTCTCCGACATCTACAACGAGATCCTCCCCGAGGTCGGCGAGGTGCTGGAGAACACCGTCACGACGACCGGCACCCTCGAGGACCGAGAGGCCAAGCTCAACGCCCTCTTCCGCGACGTGGCCGGGTTCTCCAACACCGCACGCACCTTCCTGGCCGACAACGAGGACAACATCGTGCGACTCGGCTCGCTCAGCACGCAGACCCTGCGCGTGCTGGCGCGCTACTCGCCGGAGTTCCCGTGCCTGGCCGGTGGCATCGTCAAGGCCGGCAAGCTCCAGGCCGAGGCGTTCCGCAACTTCCAGCTCCACATCGTCCTCGAGACGCTGCCGCGCCAGCCGCGGCCCTACGACGTCAACGACCGGCCGCGGATCGCCGAGAACCGGGGGCCGACCTGCCTCAACCTTCCGACGCCGCCCTGGTCGCAGGCCAACCCCGTACGCCGCATCCCCGACTTCAACGACGGCGTCGACCGCCCGACCGGCAAGGGCACGGACCGCGTCGCCACCGGCTACCTCGTCCGCGACGGCGAGAGCTCGCAGGGCACCACGGGCGAGTTCGACCTCTACCGCGAGCTCCTCGCACCCGGCCTCGGCGTCACGCCCGACCAGGTCGGCGACCTCGGACCGCTCCTGATGGGCCCGATGGCGCGCGGCTCGGAGGTGAGCATGCGATGAAGCTCCTGGACAAGAAGACCTCCACCGACGCCACCAAGCTGGTCATCTTCATGGTGGTCACGATCATGGCGACCGGACTGCTCGTCATCGTCATCGGCAACATCGGGTTCAAGGGCAGCCAGGACTACAAGGCCGTGTTTCTCGACGCGACGGGCGTGGTCAAGGGCGACGACGTCCGCATCGCCGGCGTCAAGGTCGGCACGGTCAAGGACATCGAGGTGGTCGACGGCGACGACGCCGACGGTCCCGACAAGATGGCCGAGGTCTCCTTCACCGTCGAGAACGGCACCGAGCTGACCCAGGCGACCTACGCCGCCATCCGCTACCGCAACCTGGTCGGCCAGCGCTACCTGTCGCTGAGCCAGGGCGAGGGCGAGCCCGGGCTGCTCGAGCCGGGGGAGACCATCCCCGAGACCCGGACCGACGAGGCGCTCGACCTCACGCGCCTGTTCAACGGCTTCAAGCCGCTCTTCGAGGCCCTGTCGCCCGACGACATCAACAAGCTGTCGTTCGAGGTCATCCAGGTGTTCCAGGGCGAGGGCGGCACCCTCGAGGGGCTGCTCCAGAGCACCGCCTCGGTGACCGACACGTTGGCCGACCGCGACGCGGTCATCGGCCAGCTGCTCGAGAACCTCGACTTCGTCCTCGACCACATCGCGGACCGCGACGACCAACTCTCCGCGCTGATCGTCAACTTCCGCACCCTGGTCGCGGGTCTGAAGGACGACCGGCGCGCGATCCTCGACTCGTTCGACCAGATCACGCAGCTGTCGGTCGAGACGGCCGACCTGGTGGCGGGCGTGCGGCCGCCGTTCGTCGAGGACATCAAGCAGCTGCGCCGGCTCACGGCCAACATCGACCGCAACAAGCGCGAGCTCGACCGCGCCCTGCAGGTGCTGCCGATCAAGCTCGACAAGATCGGCCGCACCGCGGCGTACGGCTCGTTCTTCAACTTCTACCTCTGCAACTTCAAGGGCGTGGTGAAGATCCCGGGGCTTCCTCAGCAGTCCATCGAGGCGACCGACATCGGTGGGGCGAGGTGTGACCTCGGATGAACCACCCCACGAGACCCTGCGTCCGGCTCGCTCCGCTCGCGAGCGGCATGCTCCCGAGGGGACCCCGATGAAGCCCTTCCGCGAGCGCAACCCCGTGATCATCGGCGCGCTGAGCCTCGCCGTCCTGGCGATGCTGCTGCTGGCCGCCTTCCGCGCCCAGGACCTGCCGCTGATCGGTGGTGGCGACACCTACTACGCGATGTTCGAGGACACCGGCGGCCTGCAGGCGCAGGACGAGGTCCGGATGGCCGGCGTCCGCGTCGGCATCGTCAAGGACGTCGAGATCGACGACGGCCAGGTCAAGGTCACCTTCAAGATCACCTCCGACGAGCAGTTCGGCAAGGACACCGGCGCCGCGATCCGCGTCAAGACCCTGCTGGGCTCGATGTACCTCGCGCTCGAGCCGGCGGGCGACGACCAGCTCAAGAAGGGCTCGGTCATCCCCGCCGACCGCACCGAGGAGCCGTTCGACGTCATCGACGCCTTCAGCGGGCTGGCCGACACGATCGGCGACGGCAGCAAGACGAGCGACATCGACACCACCCAGCTCGCCGACTCGATCACGGTGCTGGCCGACCTGACCCGCAACACGCCTGAGGAGTTCAAGGGCGCTCTCGACGGGCTCTCGCGGCTGTCGGCCAACCTGGCTGACCGCGACGGCGAGATCAACTCGCTGCTCACCAACCTCAAACGGGTCTCGACCGTCCTCGACGACCGCGACGAGGACATCGTCAAGCTCATGGACGACGCCGACGTCCTGTTCGAGGCGCTGCTGCAGCGCCGCGACCAGCTCCACCAGCTCCTGGTGTCGACGCAGACCCTGTCCAAGGAGCTGACCGCGCTGGTGCGCCAGACCCGGTCCGACCTCAAGCCCGCCCTGGTCCAGCTCGACCGGGTCCTCGACGTCATCAACAAGAACGAGGACAACCTCGACAACAGCCTGCGGCTGATGGCGCCGTTCTACCGGGTGTTCGCCAACACCCTCGGCACCGGCCCGTGGTTCGACACCTACATCCAGAACCTGCCGCCCGTCCCGGGTGCCGGCACGGGAGTGGAGATCGGCTGATGGACCTCCTCAAGCGCGCCGTTGCGCCCCTCGTCATCCTGATCCTCGTCGTCGTCGCCGGCTTCACCCTGTTCCGGGACGGCGAGGGTGACAAGAAGCTCACCGCCTACTTCCCGCGCACGGTCTCCCTCTACGAGGGCAGCGACGTCCGCGTCCTCGGCGTCTCGGTCGGTCAGGTCGACAAGATCGTCCCCGACGGCACCCGGGTCCGGGTCGAGATGTCCTACGACTCCGAGGTCCGGCTGCCCAAGGACGCCAAGGCGATGATCATCTCGCCCGCCATCGTCGGTGACCGCTACGTCCAGGTGACCCCGGCCTACACCGGCGGCGCCGAGATGCCCCGCAACGCCGTGCTCGAGAGCGACAGCCAGGTCCCGCTCGAGCTCGACGAGATCTACGCCAACCTCGACCGCCTCACCGTCGCCCTCGGACCCAACGGCGCCAACGCCGACGGTGCGCTGACCGACCTGCTCGAGGTCACCGCCAAGAACTTCGGTGGCCAGGGCAACCAGTTCAACCAGACGATCCAGAACTTCGGTCGACTCAGCACCACCCTCGACAACAACAAGGACGAGCTGTTCGGGGCGGCCGCGGAGCTGCAGAAGTTCATCACCACCCTCGCCGACAACGACACGACGGTGCGCAACTTCAACGACTCCCTCGGGCGGGTCTCCACCCTCCTGGCCGGCGAGCGGCAGGAGCTCGCCGGGTCGCTCAAGAACCTGGCGACCGCGCTCGACGAGGTCGGTGGCTTCGTCCGCGAGAACCGCGAGATCCTCGGCACCGACATCAAGGGCCTCAACCGGGTCGCCAAGGTCCTGGTCAAGCAGCGTGCCGCCCTCGACGAGACGCTGCGGATCGCCCCGCTGGCGCTCAACAACCTTCAGCTGACCTACAACCCCGACGCCGGCACCCTCGACACCAACGCCAACATCGGCAACCTGGTCACCGAGATCACCAGCAACCCCACCGCCGTGCTGTGCGCGCTGGTTGCCGCCAACGACCCCACCGGCTCGATCTGCGACGTCATCCAGACCCTGCCGCTGCCCCGCGCCGCGACGTTCGGCCCGGGCACGGGATCGCTCTACACCTCGTCGTCCGACGCCACCCTCGGCGGCCTCGTACCGGCCGCCACCACGACCGGAGACCCCAAGTGAACCGCCTCGCGCGCGCCCTGGTGGCCCTGGTGATCGGCAGCGTCGTGCTGTCGGGATGCGACTTCGACGTCTACGAGCTCCCGCTCCCGGGTGGCGCCGACGTCGGCGACAACCCGATGACGGTCACCGTCGAGTTCGAGAACGTCCTCGACCTCGTGCCGCAGTCGAGCGTCAAGGTCAGCGACGTCACCGTCGGCAAGGTCAAGTCGGTCGAGATCAAGGAGAAGGACGACGAGAACGGCGACCTGGGCTACGTCGCCGAGGTGAAGCTCGAGATCCGCGGCGACACCGAGCTCCCGGCCAACGCGACCGCCACCCTGCGCCAGACCAGCCTCCTGGGCGAGAAGTTCGTGTCCCTCGACGCCCCCGAGACCGGGGCCGACACCGAGAAGCTGGCCGACGGCGACGAGATCCCGATCGAGCGCACCGGCAAGAACCCCGAGATCGAGGAGGTGCTCGGCGCGCTGAGCCTGCTCCTCAACGGCGGTGGTCTCGACAAGGTCAAGACCATCGCGACCGAGGTGAATGCTGCGCTCGAGAACCGCGAGGACTCGGTGAAGTCGCTGCTGACCCAGGTGTCGGCCTTCATGGGCCAGCTCGACGCCAACAAGCAGGACATCGTCGACGCCATCGAGTCGCTCAACGAGCTGGCCAAGGGCGTGCGCCGCCAGCAGCCCAAGATCGACCTGGCCCTCGAGGAGCTGCCCAGCGCGCTGCTCTCGATCGACCGTCAGCGCGGCGACCTGGTCGACATGCTCCAGGCGCTCGACCGGCTCGGCGACGTCGGCGTCCGCGTCATCCGCAAGTCGAAGAGCGACACCATCACGTCGATCCGCCAGCTGCAGCCGACCCTGACGCAGCTCGCCAACGCCGGCGACGACCTGGTCAACTCGTTCAACGTGATCCTGACCTACCCGTTCGTCGACGAGGTCGTCGGCCGCGACCCGCAGGTCGCCCGCAACCTCCACATCGGCGACTACACCAACCTCTCGGTCGAGCTCAACCTCGACCTGGGCAACACCGAGATCCCCGGCATCCCCTGCACGCCGTTGGGCCAGATCCCCCAGGTGGGCCCGCTGCCCGACTTCGAGGACCTCTGCGCGGGCGCCCAGGACGCGTTGGCCGACTGCCTCGACAACTTCACCCGGGCCTGCATCCGCGGTCTCGTCGACGCGGTCTGCGACGCGACGCCCAACAACCCGATCTGCGACGTCGTGGGCGGACTGATCGGCGGGCTCCTCGGTAACGGCGGCCTCCTCGGCGGCGGCGGCAACGGTGCCAACGGAGGCGCCGGTCCGGCTCTCCCGGGCCTGCCAGGGCTCGGAGGCCTCGGCGGGCTGCTCAACCGGCCCGCCGTCGGCGCCAGCACCAAGGCCGGCCGCGGACCCACGATGGGCCAGCTGATGGCCGTCTACGACCCGGCTCTGGTGAGCCTGCTGACCCCGGGAATGGTGCTGCGATGATCACCCGTCGGACCAAGGTGCAGCTGCTGATCTTCGTGGTCATCACGCTGCTCGGCGTCTCCTTCGTGGGGGCGCGCTACGCCCGCCTCGACGAGAAGGTCCGCGACACCAGCTACGAGGTCACCGCCCACTTCGCCGAGGCCGGCGGCATCTTCGCCGGCGCCGAGGTCACCTACCGCGGTGTCGGCATCGGCACCGTCGACCGGCTCAAGCTCACCGAGGCCGGCGTCGACGTCGTCCTCAAGATCGACAACAAGTGGGACGACATCCCCGCGGACTCCATCGCCGCCGTCGGCAACCGGTCCGCGGTGGGGGAGCAGTTCGTCGAGCTGCAGCCCAAGGTCGACAAGGGCGACGTCCTCGAGCAGGGGTCCGAGATCCAGCTCGTCGACACCCGTACGCCGATCGCCACCGAGACGCTGCTCGCCGACCTGTCGACGACGGTCAGCTCGGTCGACCAGGACGCGCTGCGCACCACGGTCGACGAGCTCGGCAAGGCGTTCAACGGCACCGGCGACGACCTGCAGCAGATCATCGACACCGGCACCTCCTTCATCGATGCGGCCGACGCCAACTTCGACATCACCACCAAGCTCATCGAGGACGGCAACACCGTCCTCAACACGCAGATCGACTCGGAGTCGAGCCTCCGGACGTTCGCCAACCAGCTCGCGCTCTTCAGCGGCACGCTGGCCGACGCCGACCCCGACCTGCGCCGGCTGATCGACAACGGGTCGTTCGCGGCCAACCAGCTGCGCACGTTCATCGAGGACAACCGGATCGAGCTGTCGTCGCTGCTCAACAACCTGGTGACGACCGGCGAGATCTTCGTCGACCACCTCGACGGGCTCAACCAGGTCCTGGTGATCTACCCCTACATCGTCGAGGGCGGGTTCACCGTCGTCTCCAAGAGCCCAGGCACCGGCAAGTTCGACGCCCACTTCGGCCTCGTCCTCAGCACGACCGAGCCGTGCCTCGAGGGCTACGAGGGCACCGTCCGACGTCCCCCCAACGAGCGGTTCACGGACCCGGGCATGAACGTCAACGCCAAGTGCACCGAGCCCGCGACCAAGACCAACGCCCGCGGTGCGCAGAACCTCCCGCGGTCGGCGACCTCGTTCGCCCGGCCCGACGCGTTCTTCGACCCCGACACCCGCAAGGTCACCTACGCCGACGAGACCGACCCCGACCCGGTCGCCCCTTGGGAGTCCGGCGGTACCGTTGCCCCTCGTTCGCTCGGAAAGGAATCGTGGAAGTGGCTGTACCTCGAACCCATGACGGGTCAGTAGGTCCCCGCTCCGACTCCGCTTCCCCCGTCCTGACAATCCTGTCCGCGGTGTTCGCCGTCGCGATCGTGGTGTGCCTGGTCGTGCTGGGGGTGCGCTACGCCGACACCTCGGGATCGTTCGGGGACCGGGTGGGCCAGGTCTTCACCGGTGACGACGAGACGGCCGCCGAGCCGACCGTCGACGACACCCGCACCCGCGAGCTCGTGGCGAGCCAGGCCAACCAGTTCATGATCCGGATCAACACCTACGGTCCCAAGGACCTCGACAAGAGCAACAAGATGCCGGGCTACGTCGAACGGGTGAAGGAGATGATCACGCCCAAGCTCGACGTCGAGTTCGAGAAGCAGGTCACCCTCGCCGAGCAGAGCGTCGCCCAGGCCGGCCTGGCGCGCACCATCCAGCTCTACGCGACCGGCACCGACTCGATCGACACCGACCTAGCCACCGTGCTCGTCACCGGCTCGATCAGCCAGTCCTACCCCGACCCGACCAAGGACGGGCGGATCGAGTACGAGCCGCTCCTGTTCCGCTACGAGGTGCGGCTGGTCAAGACCGAGGGCACCTGGCTCGTCGACGACTTCACCCCGGTCAAGGGCGAGGTCGAGGGCGAGCCGACCGACGCGCCCGCGGACCCCACGGCCCCCTCGACGGTCGACCCGAGCAGCGACCCGAGCAGCGACCCGAGCGGAGCCGCCTCGTCGGGCGTCGTGGAGCGCTACGCCGAGATCGTCGCCAACCGGCAGGACAGCCTCTCCGTCGCGCTCGACGCACTCTCCGGCTGCGGCTTCCCGACCGCGGCCCCCGCTGACGACGCCGCGTGCGCGGCGGCCCCCGCCGCGGTGGGCGACGCCGCCCGCAGCCTGTCCAACAGCCTCAAGGGCGCGAGCAACCCCGACAGCAAGGTCTTCGCCGGCGCCCCGCCGGCCGCCATCGCCGACCTGGTCAGCGCCACGCAGGTCGCCGCCGCCAACGTCGACGCCGCCGTCGTGGCCCTCGACCCCACCTGCGTCAGCGGGGCCTCTGCCGACTGCGCCACGCAACGAGGAGCGGTCGCCGCGGCCAGCAACAACCTGGTGGACGCGCTCGGTGGATGGGCGGCGATCCAGTGACCCCGAGCTGGTACGACGTCCTCGGCGTCGACGAGACCGCGACAGCCGACGAGATCCGGGCCGCGTGGCAGGAGTCGGTCGCGGGGCTCGACCCCACCGACCGCCGCTTCAAGCAGCGCAACCGCGCCGCCGAGGTGCTGCTCGACCCCGAGCGCCGCGCCGCGCACGACGCCGACCTGGCGGCCCAGGACCCGGACGAGGACGACCTCGGCGGCTCCACCGACGTCGTCGACCCCGAGACCCCGACCGGCGCCTCGGCCGCGCCGGACACCGCGGTCAGGGTGCGCACCCGACGTACGGCTGAGGCGGGGGACGAGGGCGAGCCCGGCACCAGTCGTGTCGCCCTCGCCGTCGGGCTCGGCATCGTGGCGCTGGTCCTGGTCGTCGCGACCGTCGTGGCCCTCGTGGCAGGGGGCGGCTCGACCGCACCGGCCGCGGCCGACGACGACGGCCTTCCCGACGCCCGCCAGGTCCAGGCCGCCCGAGCGGCGGCCGAGACGGCGATCGGTCCGGTGCTGTCCTACGACTACCGCACCCTCGACAAGAGCCGGGCGGCGGCGACGTCGTTCATGACCCCGGCCTACGCCGACGAGTACGACAAGAACTTCGCCGTCATCGAGGAGAACGCGCCCAAGTCCCAGACGATCGTCACCGCCCAGGTGGTCTCGTCCGGGATCGTGCGCACCGGCGACGACCGGGTCGACGTGCTGGTCTTCGTCAACCGGCCCACCCGCAACGTGTCCAAGGACGTCGTCTCGCGCGACCAGGTCACCGTTCGGATGCTCGACGTCGACGGCTCGTGGTTGGTCGACTGCCTCGTCACCTCCCCGGGCGGCACCTGCGGCGACTAGCCGCCGGTGGTCGTACCTGTGGAAACGCCCGACACGCTTGACCCACGGGCCCCTCGGGGTTCATCATCGACCCACGCTCGTCTTTGCGGCGCACGCTGACGTTGTAGCGCGCCCGAGATTCGTGTATCGTGGCGCATTGCGCCTGCCCTCAGATACGCATCTGCCTGCCCGGTGGCGATGTTGTGGTGGTCTGGCGCTCCTCACCGCGACTGACGTCGAAGGATCTCTCTTGGCCGCGCGCAGCACGTCTGGTTCCAGCACCACCCCCGGCAACATCGGCAACCCCCGCCGCATCTCGTTCGCGAAGATCGACGAGCCCCTCGAGGTTCCGAAGCTTCTCTCCCTGCAGACCGACGCCTTCGACTGGCTCGTCGGCAACGCCAACTGGGACGCCGTCGTCGAGCGGCGCCTCGCCGCCGGCGAGGACACGTCCCGCAAGTCGGGTCTGACCGAGATCTTCGAGGAGATCTCGCCGATCGAGGACTTCTCCGAGACGATGTCGCTCTCGTTCGAGAACCCGGTCTTCTACGACCCCAAGTACTCCGTCGACGAGTGCAAGGAGAAGGACTTCACCTACTCCGCCCCGCTCTACGTCTCGGCCGAGTTCACCAACAACGACACCGGTGAGATCAAGGGCCAGACCGTCTTCATGGGCGACTTCCCCCTGATGACCCCCAAGGGCACCTTCGTCATCAACGGCACCGAGCGCGTCGTCGTCTCCCAGCTGGTCCGCAGCCCGGGCGTCTACTTCGAGCGCACCGCCGACAAGACGTCCGACAAGGACATCTACACCTCGCGCCTGATCCCCTCGCGCGGCGCCTGGCTCGAGTTCGAGATCGACAAGCGCGACCTCGTCGGCGTCCGCCTCGACCGCAAGCGCAAGCAGAACATCACCGTGCTCCTCAAGGCGCTGCAGGCCGTCGCCGAGGACACCGGCGAGGCCTACGACTACGAGGCCGTGATGGAGGAGCTGCGTCAGTTCGAGTCGATCCAGCTCACCGAGGAGAAGGACCACACCCAGGGTCCCGACGACGCGCTGCTCGACATCTACCGCAAGCTGCGCCCGGGCGAGCCGCCGACCCGCGAGGCCGCGCTGACGCTGCTGAAGAACTACTACTTCAACCCCAAGCGCTACGACCTGGCCAAGGTCGGTCGCTACAAGATCAACAAGAAGCTCGGTCTGGTCGAGGCCTTCGACAAGCAGACCCTGACGATCTCCGACGTCGTCAACGCGATCAAGTACATCGTCGCGCTGCACGACGGCCGCGAGACCGCCGAGGCGCCGGGCGGCACCATCGAGGTCGGCCCCGACGACATCGACCACTTCGGCAACCGCCGCATGCGCACGGTCGGCGAGCTCATCCAGAACCAGCTCCGCACCGGTCTGGCCCGCATGGAGCGCGTCGTGCGCGAGCGGATGACGACCCAGGACGTCGAGGCGATCACGCCGCAGTCGCTGATCAACATCCGCCCCGTCGTCGCGGCGCTCAAGGAGTTCTTCGGCACCTCGCAGCTCTCGCAGTTCATGGACCAGACCAACCCCATCGCCGGCCTGACGCACAAGCGTCGGCTCTCGGCGCTGGGCCCCGGTGGTCTGTCCCGTGACCGCGCCGGCATGGAGGTCCGCGACGTCCACCCGTCGCACTACGGCCGCATGTGCCCGATCGAGACCCCTGAGGGCCCCAACATCGGCCTGATCGGCTCGCTCGCCTCCTACGGGCGGATCAACCCGTTCGGGTTCGTCGAGACGCCCTACCGCAAGGTCGAGAACGGCTCGGTCACCGACCAGATCGACTACCTGACCGCCGACGACGAGGACCGCCAGGTCATCGCCCAGGCCAACCAGGTCCTCGACGCCCAGGGCAAGTTCGTCGAGGAGCGCGTTCTCGTGCGCCAGCGCGACGGCGAGGTCTCCGAGATCCTGGCCGCCGAGGTCAACTACATGGACGTCTCGCCGCGCCAGATGGTGTCGGTCGCGACCGCCCTCATCCCGTTCCTCGAGCACGACGACGCCAACCGTGCGCTCATGGGCGCCAACATGCAGCGCCAGGCCGTCCCGCTGATCACCAGCGACAGCCCGTTCGTCGGCACGGGCATCGAGTACCGGGCCGCGGTCGACGCCGGTGACGTGGTCGTCGCCGACCACGCCGGTGTCATCAAGGAGGTGTCCGCCGACCTCGTCGAGACGATGAACGACGACGGCACCTACACGACCTACAAGCTGGCCAAGTTCCGCCGGTCCAACCAGGGCACCTGCATCAACCAGCGCCCGCTGGTCGCCGAGGGCGACCGGGTCGAGGTCGGCTCGCCGATCGCCGACGGTCCGTGCACCGACAACGCCGAGATGGCGCTGGGCACCAACCTGCTGGTCGCGTTCATGCCGTGGCAGGGCCACAACTACGAGGACGCGATCATCCTCAGCCAGCGCCTGGTGCAGGAGGACGTCCTCACCTCGATCCACATCGAGGAGCACGAGGTCGACGCCCGCGACACCAAGCTCGGGCCGGAGGAGATCACCCGCGACATCCCCAACGTCTCCGAGGAGATGCTGGCCGACCTCGACGAGCGCGGGATCATCCGCATCGGCGCCGAGGTCACCACCGGTGACATCCTCGTCGGCAAGGTCACGCCCAAGGGCGAGACCGAGCTGACCCCCGAGGAGCGGCTGCTCCGCGCGATCTTCGGCGAGAAGGCGCGCGAGGTCCGCGACACGTCGATGAAGGTCCCCCACGGCGAGTCCGGCACCGTCATCGGCGTCCGGGTCTTCGACCGCGAGGACGGCGACGAGCTGCCGCCCGGCGTCAACCAGCTGGTCCGCGTCTACGTGGCCCAGAAGCGCAAGATCTCCGTCGGTGACAAGCTCGCCGGTCGCCACGGCAACAAGGGCGTCATCGCCAAGATCCTGCCCATCGAGGACATGCCGTTCATGGAGGACGGCACCCCCGTCGACGTCGTGCTCAACCCGCTCGGTGTGCCGCGCCGGATGAACATCGGCCAGATCCTCGAGCTCCACATGGGCTGGCTCGCCAAGCAGGGCTGGGACATCGACCTGAGCGACCAGCCGGGCAAGACCGACTGGAAGCAGCGCCTGATCGACATCAACGCCGCGACGGCCAAGCCCGGCACCAAGGTCGCCACCCCGGTGTTCGACGGTGCGCGCGAGGACGAGATCACGGGCCTGCTCGGCTCGACGATCCCCAACCGCGACGGCGTCCGGATGATCGACGGCACCGGCAAGGCCAACCTGTTCGACGGCCGCTCCGGCGAGCCGTTCAACGACCCGGTATCCGTGGGCTACATGTACATCCTCAAGCTCCACCACCTCGTCGACGACAAGATCCACGCACGCTCGACCGGCCCCTACTCGATGATCACGCAGCAGCCCCTGGGCGGTAAGGCCCAGTTCGGTGGCCAGCGGTTCGGCGAGATGGAGGTCTGGGCGATGGAGGCCTACGGCGCCGCCTACGCCCTGCAGGAGCTGCTCACGATCAAGTCCGACGACGTGCCCGGTCGCGTCAAGGTCTACGAGGCCATCGTCAAGGGCGAGAACATCCCCGACTCGGGCATCCCCGAGTCGTTCAAGGTGCTCGTCAAGGAGATGCAGTCGCTGTGTCTCAACGTCGAGGTGCTCAGCCAGGACGGCTCGCAGATCGAGCTCCGTGACGCGGAGGAGGACGTCTTCCGCGCCGCCGAGGAGCTCGGCATCGACCTGTCCCGCCGCGAGCCCAGCTCGGTCGAAGAGGTGTGAGTCGCCGGCGGGTGGTCCCTGACCACCCGCCGGCCTCCGCCCCCCACCAACTTCCTTACTTCAAGAACTACGAAGGGTTGCAGCCATCGTGCTCGACGTGAACTTCTTCGACCAGCTCAAGATCGGCCTGGCCACCGCGGACGACATCCGTACGTGGAGCCACGGCGAGGTCAAGAAGCCGGAGACGATCAACTACCGGACGCTCAAGCCCGAGCGTGACGGTCTCTTCTGCGAGAAGATCTTCGGTCCCACCCGGGACTGGGAGTGCTACTGCGGCAAGTACAAGCGCGTGCGCTTCAAGGGCATCATCTGCGAGCGCTGCGGCGTCGAGGTGACCCGTTCCAAGGTCCGCCGCGAGCGGATGGGCCACATCGAGCTCGCCGCCCCGGTGACCCACATCTGGTACTTCAAGGGCGTCCCGTCGCGGCTGGGCTACTTGCTCGACCTCGCCCCGAAGGACCTCGAGAAGGTCATCTACTTCGCGGCCTACATGATCACCGCCGTCGACGAGGACGCTCGCCACCGCGACCTGACCTCGCTCGAGGCCAAGGTGCAGCAGCAGCGCGAGATGCTCGAGAAGCGCCGTGACGGCTCCCTCGAGGACCGCACCAAGAAGCTCGAGGACGACCTGGCCGCTCTCGAGGCCGAGGGTGCCAAGGCCGACCAGCGCCGCAAGGTGCGCGACGGTGCCGAGCGCGAGATGAAGCAGCTGCGCGACCGTGCGCAGCGCGAGCTCGACCGGCTCGAGGAGGTCTGGAGCACCTTCAAGACGCTCAAGATCCAGGACCTCATGGGCGACGAGCTGCTCTACCGCGAGATGAAGAACTGGTTCGGCAAGTACTTCGAGGGCCACATGGGCGCCACGGCGATCCAGAAGCGCCTCGAGGGCTTCGACATCGAGGCCGAGGTCGAGTCGCTGCGCGACACGATCGCCAACGGCAAGGGCCAGAAGAAGGTCCGCGCCCTCAAGCGCCTCAAGGTCGTCGACGCGTTCCGCAAGACCGGCAACGAGCCGCGCGGCATGGTGCTCGACGCCGTCCCGGTCATCCCGCCGGACCTGCGCCCGATGGTCCAGCTCGACGGTGGCCGCTTCGCCACCTCCGACCTCAACGACCTCTACCGACGCGTCATCAACCGCAACAACCGCCTCAAGCGGCTGCTCGACCTCGGTGCGCCCGAGATCATCGTCAACAACGAGAAGCGGATGCTCCAGGAGGCCGTCGACTCGCTGTTCGACAACGGTCGCCGCGGTCGTCCCGTCACCGGCCCGGGCAACCGGCCGCTGAAGTCGCTGTCCGACATGCTCAAGGGCAAGCAGGGTCGCTTCCGGCAGAACCTGCTCGGCAAGCGCGTCGACTACTCGGGCCGTTCGGTCATCGTCTCGGGCCCGCAGCTCAAGCTGCACCAGTGCGGTCTGCCCAAGAACATGGCGATCGAGCTGTTCAAGCCCTTCGTGATGAAGCGGCTCGTCGACCTCTCCCACGCGCAGAACATCAAGTCCGCCAAGCGGATGGTCGAGCGCGCCGTACGCCCCGAGGTCTGGGACGTGCTCGAAGAGGTCATCACCGAGCACCCGGTGCTGCTCAACCGTGCACCCACGCTCCACCGCCTCGGCATCCAGGCCTTCGAGCCCCAGCTGATCGAGGGCAAGGCCATCCAGATCCACCCGCTCGTCTGCACGGCGTTCAACGCCGACTTCGACGGTGACCAGATGGCGGTGCACCTGCCGCTGTCGGCCGAGGCCCAGGCCGAGGCGCGGATCCTGATGCTGTCGACCAACAACATCCTCAAGCCGTCCGACGGCCGGCCGGTCACCATGCCGACCCAGGACATGATCATCGGGCTGTTCTTCATGACGTCCGACCGTGACGGGGGTGGCGGCGAGGGCCGCGCGTTCTCCTCGGTCGCCGAGGCGATCATGGCGTTCGACAAGCACGAGATCTCGCTCCAGAGCCAGGTCAAGATCCGGATGGACGACGTCGTGCCCCCGATGGAGCACGCCGAGTTCGACGGCACGCTCAAGACGCTGACGCTCGACACGACGCTGGGCCGGGCCCTCTTCAACGAGACCCTGCCGGCCGACTACCCCTTCGTGAACTACGAGGTGGGCAAGAAGGCCCTCGGCGCGATCGTCAACGACCTCGCCGAGCGCTACACCAAGGTCGAGGTCGCCGCCTCGCTCGACGCCCTCAAGGACACCGGCTTCTACTGGGCCACCCACTCGGGCGTCACGGTCTCGATCGACGACGTCACGACCCCCGACGACAAGGCCGTCATCCTGGCCGAGTTCGAGGGCAAGGCGGCCAAGATCCAGAAGCAGTTCGAGCGCGGCCTGGTCACCGACGAGGAGCGTCGCCAGGAGCTCATCGAGATCTGGACCGAGGCGTCGAACAAGGTCGGTGAGGCCATGGAGGCCAACTTCGACCGCACCAACCCGATCTACATGATGGTCGACTCGGGTGCCTCCGGAAACATGAACCAGATCCGGCAGGTCGCGGCCATGCGTGGCCTCGTGGCCAACCCCAAGGGCGAGATCATCCCGCGGCCGATCAAGTCCAACTTCCGGGAGGGCCTGACCGTCCTGGAGTACTTCATCGCCACCCACGGTGCTCGCAAGGGCCTGGCCGACACCGCGCTCCGCACGGCCGACTCGGGCTACCTGACCCGTCGTCTGGTCGACGTGTCGCAGGACGTCATCATCCGCGAGGACGACTGTGGCACCGAGCGCGGTCTGCCCAAGGTGATCGGTGTCGTCGGCGACGACGGTGTCGTCCGCAAGGACGAGAACGCCGAGACCGCGGCCTACGCGCGTTCGGCGGCCACCGAGGTCGTCCACCCCGAGACCGGCGACGTGCTGGTCGAGGCGGGCGGCGACCTGGGCGACGTCAAGATCGGCGAGCTGATCGCGTCGGGCATCCCGACCGTCAAGGTCCGCTCCGTGCTGACCTGCGACGCCAAGACCGGTACGTGCGCCAAGTGCTACGGCCGCTCGCTGGCCACCGGCAAGCTCGTCGACATCGGTGAGGCGGTCGGCATCATCGCCGCCCAGTCGATCGGTGAGCCCGGCACGCAGCTGACCATGCGTACCTTCCACACCGGTGGCTCGGCCTCGGCCGACGACATCACGCAGGGTCTGCCCCGCGTGGTCGAGCTCTTCGAGGCCCGCTCGCCCAAGGGTCGCGCGCCGATCTCCGAGGCTGCCGGCCGGGTCGAGATCGACGAGACCGACAAGGCTCGCAAGATCCTCGTCACGCCCGACGACGGCTCCGAGGTGCAGGAGTACCCCGTCAGCAAGCGCTCGCGCCTGCTGGTCGCCGACGGCGAGCACATCGAGGTCGGCCGTCGCCTGATCGTCGGCACCGAGGACCCGCAGGACGTCCTGCGCATCCTGGGTGTCCGCAAGGCGCAGGAGCACCTCGTCGACGAGGTCCAGAAGGTCTACCGCTCGCAGGGCGTGTCGATCCACGACAAGCACATCGAGATCATCGTGCGGCAGATGCTGCGTCGCGTGACGGTCATCGAGTCGGGCGAGACCAACCTGCTCCCGTCCGACCTGGTCGACCGGGTGAAGTTCGAGGAGGAGAACCGCCGCGTGGTCTCCGAGGGCGGCAAGCCGGCCTCGGGTCGCCCGGTCCTCATGGGCATCACCAAGGCGTCGCTCGCCACGGAGTCGTGGCTCTCGGCGGCCTCCTTCCAGGAGACCACCCGGGTGCTCACCGACGCCGCGATCCACGGTCGTTCCGACAGCCTCCGCGGCCTGAAGGAGAACGTGATCATCGGCAAGCTCATCCCGGCCGGTACCGGCCTGGAGCGCTACCGCAACATCCGGGTCGAGCCGACCGAGGAGGCCCGCGCCGCGGCCTACTCCGTCACCGGCTACGACTCCTACGACTACGAGTTCGGCAATGCCGGACAGGCAGTCGCGCTGGACGACTTCGACTTCGGGTCGTACCAGAACTAGCACCACACACGGTGACCCGTCGCGCAGCCGCGACGGGTCACCGTGCTTTTTCGGGTCTTCTCAGGTGCGGGCGGCAACTTCGAGGGGCGGTTGCCGGTCCCACCCCTGACGGCTCCGCACGGGAGCCGACAGGGAGGACCACCACCATGAACCTCAAGGCCAAGATCGCCACGACCACCGCCGCACTCGCGCTGGCGGCCAGCGGCGCCGTCGTGGGCACCGCGGGCGTCGCCCACGCGCAGCCGCCCGAGTGCGCCAACCGCGACCTCACGGCGTCCTACCGCGCCACCGACGCCGGGGCCGGCCACCGCTACGGCGTGATCCGGCTGACCGTGACGTCGGACCGGACGTGCTTCGTACGCGGCTACGGCGGCCTGTCCTACGTCGGGCACGGCAACGGCACGCAGGTCGGCGCCAGCGCGGAGCGCGACGGCGGCCGGGTCCGTACCGTCGTCCTCGACCCCGGTGACAGCGTCGCCAGCCGCGTCGACGAGGTCGTCGCCGGCAACTACCCGCGCCGCGCCTGCCGCCCCACCGCCGTCGACGGGTTCCGCGTCTACGTCCCCGACTCGACGGTGTCCCAGTTCGTCCCGCACCGCACGACGGGCTGCGCCAAGGCCGGCGTCCACCTCATCGGCCACCGCCCCTTCCACCGCGCCGGCTGACCCCCAGCCCCACCCGCACCCGCCACCCACGCGGCAATTCAGGAGGGTGAGGCGGGGCCTGAGACAATCGAGGGGTGAGCAACGTGCCGACGGAGACCGACGTCCTGGTCGTGGGGGCGGGTCCTGCGGGGTCGGCTGCGGCCGCGTGGGCGGCACGGGCCGGGCTCGACACGGTGCTGGCGGACGCGGCGGTGTTCCCCCGCGACAAGACCTGTGGCGACGGCCTGACCCCGCGCGCGGTCGACGAGCTGTCGCGGCTGGGGCTCGAGGACTGGCTGCGGGCCCGCACGGTCAACCAGGGGTTGCGCGCCCACGGCTTCGGTCAGACGCTGCTGCTGCCGTGGCCGGGCGGCACGCTGCCCGACTGGGGGAGTGCGGTGCCCCGCACCGAGCTCGACGACCACCTGCGCACCACCGCGATCAAGAGCGGCGCGACGGCTGTCGACGCTGCCCGCGCGGTCGACGTACGACGCGACGGTGCGCGCGTGACCGCCGTGGTCTTCAAGCAGGGCGACGAGACGTTCGAGATCGGCTGCCGGCGCCTCGTGGTCGCCGACGGCGTCCGGTCGCCGCTCGGCAAGGTCCTCGGCCGGGAGTGGCACCGCGAGACGGTCTACGGCGTCGCCGGGCGGTCCTACGTCGCGAGCGCCCAGTCCGACGACCCGTGGATCAGCAGCCACCTCGAGCTGCGCGGCCAGGACGGCGGGATCCTGTCGGGCTACGGCTGGATCTTCCCGCTCGGCAACGGCGAGGTGAACCTCGGCGTCGGCACGCTCGCGACCGCCAAGCGACCGGCCGAGATCGCGATCAAGCCGCTCATGGACTTCTATGCCGAGGAGCGCCGCGAGGAGTTCGAGCTCGAGGGGCCGATCCGGGCCAAGACGTCGGCGCTGCTGCCGATGGGCGGCGCGGTGAGCAACGTCGCCGGCCGCAACTGGGCGCTGATCGGCGACGCCGCCGGGTGCGTCAACCCGCTCAACGGGGAGGGCATCGACTACGGCCTCGAGACCGGGCGCCTGCTGGTCGAGGTCATGCAGGAGCGCGACGAGCTCGACCTGGCGTGGCCGGCGCTGCTGCGCGACCACTACGGCGAGTCGTTCTCGATCGCCCGCCGCCTCGCCGGTCTGGTGACCGTGCCGCGGCTGCTGCCGGCGCTCGGTCCCGCCGGGATGCGCTCGGACTGGCTGATGACCCTGGCCCTGCGCTGGATGGGCAACCTGGTCACCGACGAGGACCGCGACCGCGCCGCCCGCGTGTGGCGCTGGGCCGGTCGCCGGTCGCTCGCGGTCGACCACCGCCCGCCGTTCGCCTGAACGTCTCCGAACAACCGACGTGACCGATCGGACCTACCGCGCCGTGATCGCGGCCGGCAAGGTCGCCCTGCGTGGGCTCGACCTCCGGGTGCGGTCCCAGGGTGCCGAGCACCTGCCAGCCGACGGCCCGGTCGTGCTGGCGTGCAACCACGTCTCGTTCCCCGACTTCCTCTACGTCGGCCAGGCCCTGCTCGGCACCGGCCGCCTGGTCCGGTTCCTGTGCCGCGCCGACATCTGGGACTCGCCCGCAGGCCGGCTCATGGAGACGATGCGGCACGTGCCGGTCGATCGCGAGGCGCCCGCGGCGGCCTACCTGCGCGCCCGCAGCCTGCTGCGCGAGGGCGAGGTCGTCTGCGTGTTCCCCGAGGCCGGGATCTCGGCGGCGTACGCCGTGCGCGCGATGATGCCCGGCGCGGTCGCGCTGGCCCGCGAGACCGGGGCTCCCCTCGTGCCCGTGACCGTCTGGGGAGGGCAGCGGCTGTGGGGGCAGAAGCGGTCCCTCGACGCGCCCTTCCCGAGGCCCGAGGTCGCGCGCGGCCGCACCGTCGACGTGGTGGTCGGCGCGCCCTGGCGGGTGCCGCCGGACGCCGACCTGGTCGGGACGACCCGCCGGCTGGGCACGACGCTCCAGGCGACCCTCGACGGGCTGCAGCGACTGCCCGAGCACCGGCCCCGGCCCGGGGAGTGGGCGCCGTGGCACCCCGCCCACCTGGGCGGCGACGCGCTCGACCGGCAGACCTCCTACGCCCTCGACGGGATGCCCCGTTCCGCCGTCACCCCCACGTGGTCCCCCGCCGTTGAATAGGGTTGAGGGCATGTCAGGAAACCGGGTGCAGCGGGTCGCGGCCTACGCCGTGATCGTGCGCGACGGTCAGATCCTGCTCAGCCGCCTGGCGCCGCGCGTCTCGCGCAGCGAGCTGTGGACCCTGCCCGGCGGTGGCCTCGACCACGGCGAGGACCCGCGCGACGCGGTCGTCCGCGAGGTGCACGAGGAGACCGGTCTCGACGTCACCATCGGCGACACCGCCCGGACCTTCTCGCTGCACCTGCCCGACACCTGGCGCCGCGGTCGCCGCGTCGACGCGCACTCGCTGCGCATCGTCTATGACGGGTGGGTGCCGGTCGACGCGCCCGAGCCGCAGGTCGTGGAGGTCGACGGTTCCACCATCGAGGCGGCCTGGCGACCGATCAGCGGGGTGCGCGACGGCAGCGTCCCCACCGTGGCGATGGTCAAGGAGGCGCTCGACGCCTACCGGCCCTACCGCTGGCAGCGGGTCGCGGCCTACGCCCTCGTCCGGCGCAGCGACCCGGACGACGCCGTGCTGCTGACCCGCACCTCCCCGCGTGGCTTCCACACCGGCCTGTGGTCGCTTCCCGGTGGGGGAGTCGACTTCGACGAGGACCCGGCCGGCGCCGTCGCACGCGAGGTCAGCGAGGAGACCGGCGCGACCTGCACGGTCGGCGGCCTCGTCGCCACGACCACCGAGACCGTGCGGGGCACCGCGCCCAACGGGCGCGACGAGGAGGTCCAGACGGTCGGCCTCGTGTACGACGCCACGATGGCGCCCGACGCCACCTTCACGGTCGAGGTCGACGGCACCACCGACGCCGTCGAGTGGGTCCGGGTCGCCGACGTCGAGTCGGGCGCGGTGCCGGTCGTGCCCACGGTGCTCGACGTCCTCCGCACCGCCGGCTAGGGCTCAGCGGGCCGGGACCTGCACCGGCGGCGTGGTGGGCATGGTCGTCGCCGGCTCGTCCTCCGGGACCTCCTCGACCCGGCCGTCCTCGGCCACGAACCGCGGCGGGTCCCCGTCGAGCCAGGCGAGCTGACGGGCCACGTCAGCGTCGGGGAGTGCCACCAGGCCGGCCTGGGCGGCGTGGTCCTGGCTGTGCTCGAGGTAGTCGGTGAGGAACGCGCGCACCTCGGGACGCTGCCAGGACCGGGTGGTGACGGTGAGCTCGAGCTGGCGCGAGAGCGGGTAGTCGCCGTCGAGGACGGACGGCACGTCGGGGAGTACGCAGTCGCGCCCCTCGCCCGGGTCGGTGTCGATCTCGAACGGGCGCAGGAGCTCGGCGTGGGCGGCGTAATAGGCCTGGCTGAACAGCCCGACCCGCCCGCGCTGCTCCTCGGCCCGGCGCTGACGGTCGACGAGGTCGAGGTAGGTGCGGTCGACCGGGCGGAACGCCGTCCGGGCCGCGGCGACGCGCTCGATCGCCCGGGTGCGACGGGCGGAGGCGGTGCGGACCCGGGCGTCCTCGGCCGCGCGAGCGGCGGGGGTGTGGCCGTCGCGGACGCCTCGCCGCTGCTCGAGGACGGCGGCCTCGAGCTCGGACCCGGCCTCGGCCCAGGCGGCCCAGGCGGCCTTGAGGTCGGCCTGCAGCTTGCCGTGCTCGGCCTCGAGGGACGCGAGGTAGAGCTCGTCGACCTGGTCGTCCTCGGAGCCGGCCACCAGCTCGAGGGTCTGGTCCTCCGTCTCGGCGGCGGTGTAGCCGTCGCGGAGGTCGGAGCCGGACGTCTCGGGGAGGGAGAGCACCGTGCGGGCCACGGTGTCGGCGACGGGCGTTCCGGCGGACGGGCCGGCGACCTGCAACGCGACGTCGTCGAGCGCGGGGTCGAGCTGCGACCAGGTGCTGACGGTCGAGCCCGCCTCGAGCGCCGTGCGGAGCTGGTCGACCGAGAGGCAGTCGGCGCCGACGTCGGTGCGGCTGCTGACGGCGAGGACGACGCCGTCGGCGGCCACCCGGAGCCGGACGACACCGAACCCGTTGCGCTGGCACGCGGCGTAGTCGTCGGCGGTGATGGGGCGGCTCGAGTCGACGACGTCGACCTCGCCTGCGCACAGCCTCTCGAACGCCAAGGTGGCGCCGTTGGACTCCTGGGAGACCGTGACGTCGTCGGCCCGGTCGGCGAAGGAGGTGCGGGCGGTGGAGGTGAGGGTGTCGGGGTCGCCGTCGACCTCGACGAGGCCCTGGGTCGGCTCGGGCCGCTCGTCGAGGGGGACCGGCGTCTCGAAGGACCCAGCCTGGTCGCCGCCCGCCGGAGCCACCCCGGCGCGGTTGATCGACCGGACCTCCTGGGACGGGACGGCGGGATCGAGGTCGTCGTCGGTGGTGCTGCAGGCGGCGAGGCCGATGCCGAGGGTCAGCGCCAGGCCGGCCGCGATCCACCGGCGGGAGCGGCCCTGAGCGGGGGCGGCGGTCATCGGTCGTCCTCGGTCGGGTCGGTCGGGTCGGTCGGGTCGGTCGGGTCGGTCGGGTCGGGGTAGGGGTAGCGCGTCAGGCCGTCGAGGTCGAGGACCTCGAAGTCGTCGAGGCCCAGGCTCAGCAGCTCGTCGCCGGTGAGCCCGGTCGCCTCGTCGTCGGCGTCGCCGGCGGCGGACTGCACGTGCAGGGTCGGTACGTCGGCCCGGCCGACCACGAAGGCGCCGTAGCGCTGCAGCGCCGTGACGATGCAGTCGGCCCGGTCGCGCTGGGCCGCGTCGAACGGCAGGGTGCTGCCGGTGACCGGGTCGACCGGGGCCTCGGCGAGGAAGTCGGGCCGCAGGCGGAGGCGGGCGCCCTCGGGCACCGCGACACCGGTGTTGTCGCCGTCGGTCGACGACGCGGGCTGCACGAAGGAGCCGGCGGCCGGACCGGGGACGCTGAGGGCCAGGGCGTGGTCGATCCGGCACGACGTGAGCTCGTCGGGCCGGACCAGGCCCGCGAACAGCGGCAGGCCCGAGCCCCGTGCCCCCTCGACGTAGGGCCGGCTGAAGCCCGGGCCGTCGAGGTCCCACCGGCGCAGGAAGTAGTAGGAGATGGTGCCGTCGTCCTCGCGCCGGGCGCGCCACAGGTCGTAGCCGGTACGCGTGGCCGGGTCGAGGACGGTGAAGCGCCCGTCCTGCAGCGGGTCGGGGTCGACGTCGTCGGGAACCGGGACGGTGAGCTCGCCCGTGCCGTCGCCGCAGCGGTCCTGCCGGCAGGTCAGCACCGTGGGGACTCCTCCGGCGACCACGGTCGGACCGCCCTCGCGCACGTCGAGGTAGACGTTGGCGACGGCGCGCTCGTTGACGACGCCGTCGGGTCCCTCGAGGGTCCGCAGGAGGGACTGGTCGAGCAGGGCCGCCGAGTCGGGGTCGACCGGGGCGTCCTCGACCGCGACGTTCCACGGCGACTCGACGCTGAAGAGGTCCTCGTCGAGGGCTGCCGGCGTGCCGGGACCGGCGGCCGGGCCGTCGCCGAGGAGGGGCGACGGCTCACCGGACGAGGGCTGCTCCGCTGCGGACCCGGCCGAGGAGCTGCCACTGCTGCAGGCCGACGGCACCAGGACGAGGAGGAGGCCCAGGGCGACGGCCGGGAGGGCGGGGCGGGTGTGCGGCAGCTTCACGAGTCCTGCGGGAAGTCGGGGAACGGCCGTCGCGACGCGACGGTCGTCTCGATCGTCTCGGCGAAGCGGGAGAACGTCTCGCCGATCTCCTCGAGCTGCTCGCTCTCGTGGAGGTCGATGTCGACCTCGCCGGTGCGCGAGCGGGCGGCGAACACGATGGCGTGCGCGTCGCGCCGCGCGTGCAGCCGGATCAGCTCGGCGTCGAGGTCGGCCTGGGAGGTGAGCAGCTCGCAGCGGCGCGCGGTCTCGAGCTCGAGCGCCACGACGTGACGCTCGTGGGCCTCGTTGACGCGCCGCATCGCGGCGATCAGCGACTCGGCGACCTCGGCCACGGTGCGGCCGACGGCCTCGTCGGGACGCCCGGGACGGGCCGGGGTCGGTCCGGTCGAGAAGCTCGGCGAGGTCGGGTCGGGCACGGCGAACGCCTCCGGCGGTGTGTGCTGGGTGTCGAGCGTGTCCTGGGTGTCCTGGGTGTCCTTGGCCATCAGCGACATCAGCCGCTCGAGCATCTCCCCGGTGCTGCGCGCGGCGGCCCGGGTCTCGCCGTCGAGGGCGTCGACAGCCAGGTGGGCCTCGTGGGACGGGTCGTCCGCGGGCTCGGGTTCGGGGGCCTCGGCCGGCGCGGCCGGCGGCGGGGCGTCGATCTCGTCGAGGGTGCCGTCGGGCTCCTCCTCCGAGAAGCGCGCACTGAGACTGGTGCCGAAGTCGACCTTGCCGACCCGGGTGCGTGCGGACTTGATGTCGGCGACCGAGGGCGCGATCCCGATCACGGACGGCTTCTTCTGCATCATGGCGTGCCTCCTGATTGCTCGTCGGCAGTGCTGTCGGTGCTGTCTGCGGGTCCCTCGCCGACGACGCCACCCACGCCGCCCTCGTCGAGGGCGCCGTCGGGGTCGGCGGACTCCTCGCTGTCGAGGACCCCGTTGCCGTCGGCGTCGAGGTCGTCGGGCAGCTGGTCGCCGTAGCGGTAGTCGTCGGGCACCTTCACCAGGACGTAGCGGTCGTTGGCGAAGACCTGCTCGAGGACCAGGTCGTCGCCGGCGGCGGCCTCGGGGTAGCGGCGGCTCAGGGCGTCGCGGGCGGTGTCGGTGGAGAGGAGCAGGTAGTCGACGTGGTCGGCGGGGGCCTCGGCGGCCTCGGCCCAGTCGTCGTCGGACCGGTCGACCCGGTCGAGGAAGAGCTCGGGCGCGCCGGTCAGCAGGACCACGGCGTAGGTGGAGGCGTTGTCGGTGAGGACCGAGCCCCGGCCGTCGACGTGGTCGGAGATGTAGTCGGCGACCTCCTGCTCGAGGCCGTACCCGACGTAGGACCCGTCGAGGGTGCGGGTGCCCTCCTGGGTCTCTCCCGTGGTGATGGCGTCGTGGAACGCACGCTCCAGGCCCTGGTGACGGAAGGTCTCCATCGAGGAGAAGGTCCACGGGATGCTCAGGGCCAGACCGGCGGCGAGGGCGGCGGCCACCAGCCCCGGACCCTGCACGGTCGAGCGCGCCAGCCAGACTGCCCCGACCACGGAGACGAGCAGCATCGGCAGGGCGTTGTCCATCGTGAGCGGCGAGTCGGTCAGGTGCACCAGGACCGCCACGCCCGGGGTGAGGATCGTGACGAGCAGCAGGATGCCGAGCCAGAGCGCGAAGCCGTTGCGGCGCGCGACGCCGGTGAAGAGCAGGGCCGGCAGCACGACGATCGCGATCGGGGCGCCGTCGAGGACGAGCTCGCCGGTCCCGCGCAGGATCTCGAGGAAGGAGAGGTCGGAGACACCGCCGGACGTCCCCACGTCGCTGCTCTCGGTCACCCAGTGGAACGGCGCGCCGAGGATGGCCAGGTTGAACGCCGACCACAGCGCGACCACGTAGACGGTCGGGGACGCGAGGCCCACGGTGGTGCCCTCGACCTCGGTGCCGTCGGCGCCGAGGCGGGCGAGGATCACCGCGACCAGGACGAGGCTGACCAGGAACCACACGAGGCTGCCGTAGCCGGCGAGGGTCGCGACGGCGAAGGCCACCCCGGCGACCATCACGAAGCGGATGTCGGCGGTGACGTACCAGGCGAAGATCGCGCCCAGGGCGGCGAGCACGAGCGCGAGCCACAGGAAGCTCCGCCCACCGGTCGAGGCGTACATGACCACGAGCGGGTTGAGGCCGAGCGCGGCCAGCACGGCCAGCCGGACGGCGATGACGACCTGTGCGCGCCGCATCATCGTGTTGACGGTGACCATCGTGAAGCCGGCGAAGACGGCCGACACGACGGGGACCACGGCCAGCGTCTTCGTCAGGGCCGGGACCACCGCGAACGGGGCGAGGAACAGCACCGACAGGGGTGGGAGGTCGAAGCCGACGGCGGCGAGCTTGGGCGGGTCGTTGGTCGAGACCATGAGGGCGCGCGCCCAGCGGTCGAGGGTCTCGAAGCCCACGACGTGGAGGTCGACGACCAGCCAGTGGCCGAGCACGGAGTAGGAGACGGCGAAGACCACGAAGATCGCGAGGCTCTCCCACGGGCGGCGCCGGATGTCGGCGGGTCGGCGACCGACCGCCTGGACGACGCCCGAGGAGCGGCCGCGGAGCGAGGTGTCGGCGGCGGGGGACTCGGTCGCCGTCGCCACCCCCGTCGCGCGCGCACCGGCGCCGGCGGTCACCGCGGACCCGGCGGTCTCCGTGGCCCCGGCGGTGCCGGCGGCGTCTGAGGCGTCGGTGGTCTCGGTGGCCTCGGAGGTCATGGCGCGGGTGCCTCGTCGATGCCGTGCTCGGTCTTCTCCCAGTAGAACGGGTTGGTGAACAGCTGGATGAAGCCGCGCCAGGCGGCATAGCTCATCAGTCCCCAGTAGATGGGGGAGAGCAGCGCGGTCCGGGTGAGACCGAACTCGCCGCGCTGCAGGCTGCCGGCGACGTTGAGGTAGACGAAGACGAAGTTGCCGACGACGAGCATCAGGCTCGACGCGTAGAAGACCGGGGCGGGGTAGACGGCCTCGATGACCGACCACTCGGTCAGCAGGTAGGCGCTGGTGAGGGCCCAGAAGATCGGGTTCATGAGCAGGACGAGAGCCGTGGCCATCGTCAGGTTGAACGACACGAAGCCCTTGAGACCGGTCTGGCGGAGCAGCTGGAACGGGTGGCGCATGTGCACCAGCCAGGTCTGGAAGTAGCCCTTGTTCCAGCGCGAGCGCTGGCGCACCCAGTTGCCGACCTGCGAGTTGGCCTCCTCGAGCGTCGTCGAGTCGACCAGCGCGGTGCGGTAGCCCTCGCGGTGGAGACGGATGCCGAGGTCGGCGTCCTCGGTCACGTTGTAGGGGTCCCAGGCGCCGATCTCGCGCAGGACGTGGGTCTTGAAGTGGTTGGACGAGCCGCCCAGCGGGATCGGGGACTCCGAGGCACCCATCGCCGGCAGCACCAGCTCGAACTGCATGGAGTACTCGTTGGCGAACCAGGACGTGAGGAGGTTCTGGTCCTGGTTGTAGTAGTTGAGCTTGGCCTGGACGCACACCACGTCGTCGGTCACCCGCTCGAAGGCGACGAGCACCTTCTTGAGCTGGTCGGGGTCGGGGCGGTCCTCGGCGTCGTAGATCACGGTGAGCGACCCGGTGGCCAGCTGCAGGCCGTAGTTGCACGCCTTGGGCTTGGTCTTGGGCTGGCTGTCGGGCACCACCACGAGGTGGTAGTGGGGCGGGAGCGCCAGCTCCTTGATCTTGTCGATCGTGTCGAGGTCGTCGGCCTCGCAGAGGAGCTTGACGTCGAGCCGGGTGCGCGGGTAGTCGAGCGCGTCGATGTCGCGGATGAGCCGCGGCACGATCGCGGCCTCGCGGTAGAGCGGCACCAGGATCGTGTAGACGGGCAGGTTGCGCTCGTCGAGCGCCGCGATCTCCTCGTCGGTCACGTCGGTCTCGAGGCGGGCCCCCAGGGCGTGGAGCGTGAGCCGCACGCGGTAGAGCGCCACGAAGAGGTAGAGCAGGGTCCCGGCCCCGATCACGGCGGTGGCGGTGGCGGTCGGCCAGAACGCGGCGCAGACGACGACCGCGACGACCGCGACGAGGAAGAGGGCCTTCTGCGCCGGCGTGACGACCACGTGGGCCGAGCGCTCCGGGAAGTTGTCCTTGAGGAACCGCGTGGACACGTCGACGTAGTGGTGGCTGTGGATGCGCTGGATGAGCTGGTCGAGGTCGCTGCGGTTGGCGAGCAGCTGGCGGAAGGGCTGGCCCAGGAGGTCCTCGACCTCGCGGGCGTCGGCGGGCGACAGCGGACGGGCGACCGCGACCAGGACCTCGCCCTCGGTCTCGGCGACCGGGATGGCCTGCAGGGTCCGCACGGTCTTCTCGGGCAGGCGGCGGGCGATGTCGTAGTCGGGCTCGAAGCCGACCAGGCCGACGCGCTGCAGCTGGTGCATCTCGGAGAGGGCGGCGACGAGCACGTCCTCGGAGATCGACCCGTGGGAGACCAGGATGTCGCCCAGCGGGTCGCCGGTGCGGGAGTACTCGAGCATCGCGCGCTGCATCTGCGCCGAGGTCACCAGGCCGCTGCGGGTGAGCATCCGGGTCATCTGCATCCGGGCCCGGCGGGCCTGGGGGGACTCGACCTCGGCCTCGACCGGCGGGTAGGCCTGGTCGATGACGTCGCTGATCTCGTGGGCCGTGTGGCGGACCAGGACGACGGGGCGGTCGAGGCGCTCGGCCACGACGTGCTCGGCGATCGCGTCCTCGGCGTCGGTGACCGCCACCAGGATGCGGCCCTGGTGGTGGGCGTAGGGCATCACGCGGAACGTGCGGCAGATGCCCTCGGGGAGCGCGTGCCCGAGCTCGTTCTCGACACCGTCGGAGAGCCGCGGGACCGAGCGGGTCGCCGTGCCGCTCACCGGACGCCCGACCCGAACCCGTGGGTGGCGGTGGCGGTGGGGGCGACGCCGACGGCGGTCGGGGTGGGCGTCGACTCGGAGGTCGGACGGAGGACGAGGTAGACCGCCAGGGCCGCGGCCAGCAGGAGCAGCGGGGCGACCACGAAGGCCAGGATCACCACGACGAAGAGGACAAGGGTCGTCAGGACGCCTATCGCCGCCGCCGCGGCGGACTTGCCCGCCGGACGTGACGCAGTCGTCTCAACCGACATCGTCTCTGTCCCCCTGTACGCCGAGTCCGCCCGTGTGGAACCGGATCTCGGACCGATCTTCCAGCCAGTAACCCACGCGCCTGCGACACAGTTCAACCTGAACGGGGTAACAGAGTTTGTTGACAATGACGCCCGTCCGACGGCTCCTGTGATTGACCTCAAGGCAGGCTCAAGTAGCCCTCCAGGACGGCGCAAGTGACCCCGGTCCCAGGCTCCCCTGAGGCATCGTGACGCCCTAGGGTGACGGAGTGAGCGAGACCGTCTTCACCTATGCGTCCCCGGCCCTCAAGTTCGGTTCCGGCGCCTCCGCCGAGATCGGGCACGACCTGGCGGTCCTGGGGGTGCGCCGCGTCCTCCTGGTGACCGACCCCGGCGTCGCCGCGACCGGGCACCCGGCCCGGATCGCCGAGCAGATGCAGGCGCGCGGCCTCGAGGTGACGACCTACGACGCCGCTCGGGTCGAGCCGACCGACGAGTCGCTGAGCCACGCGATCGCGTTCGGTCGCGACGCCGGACCGTTCGACGCGATCGTGGCGGTCGGCGGGGGCTCGTCGATCGACACCGCCAAGGCCGTCAACCTGCTGACCACCAACCCCGGCGAGCTGATGGACTACATCAACGCCCCGGTCGGCAAGGCGCAGGCGCCCGTCGACGCGCTGCTGCCGCTGGTCGCCGTCCCCACCACGACGGGCACCGGGAGCGAGAGCACGACGATCTGCGTGCTCGACGTCCTGTCGCTGCACGTCAAGACCGGCATCAGCCACCCGCGGCTGCGGCCGACCATGGCCGTCGTCGACCCGTCGCTGACCCTGACCCAGCCCGCGATGGTGACGGCGGCGGCCGGGATGGACATCCTCTGCCACGCGCTCGAGAGCTACACCGCGCGCTGGTACGGCGACTTCGACGCCAAGCAGCCCGAGCAGCGGGTGCCCTACTGCGGGGCCAACCCGATCGCCGACCTGTGGTCGGAGAAGGCGATGGCCCTCCTCGCCGGCTCGTTCCGGGCCGCCGTCGCCGACGGGGCCGACGCCACGGCCCGCGAGCAGATGTCGCTCGCGGCGACGTTCGCCGGGCTGGGCTTCGGCAACGCCGGCGTCCACGTGCCCCACGCCAACGCCTACCCCATCGCCGGCCGGGTCCGCGACTACCGGCCCGACGGCTACCCGCCCGACGAGCCGATCGTGCCCCACGGCATGGCGGTCGCCCTCACGGCGCCCGAGGCCTTCCGCTTCACCTTCGACGCCGCGCCCGAGCGCCACCTCGCGGCCGCGCGGATGCTCGACCCGACGCTGTCGTCGTCCGCGACCGGCCCGGACGTGCTCCCCGACGTCCTGTCGACGCTGATGCGCGACGTCGGCATCCCCAACGGCCTGGCCGAGGTCGGCTACGGCGGCGGCGACGTCGACGGGCTGGTCGAGGGGGCGCTCAAGCAGGAGCGGCTCCTCGCCACCGCGCCCAAACTGGTCACGGGCGACGACCTGGCCGGCGTCTTCCGGAGCTCCATGGAGCACTGGTAGGACTGGTCGCCTCTGGCCGGCCGCGTCTCGCGGCCGACTCCGCCTGGTACTCCTGCCGCCGGTCCGGGTGTCGGCCGCCGAGTCGCAGGGCCGGCCCGGGGCTCCGTGCGCCCTGTGGTGGGCATGGGTCTGCGGTCAGGGCGCCTTCCTGCCGGTCGCCCAGCTGTGGCCTCGGGTCGGGTGCGTCGGGTGCGTCGGGTGCGTCGGGTGCGTCGGGTGCGTCGGGTGCGTCGGGTGCGGGGGCGCGGGCTCGCCGGCGCCCGCCCGGCTCGACCACCGTGGAGAGCGGGTGCGGAGCGCGGCCTAGGCTGAGGTGGTGAACCCCCGCCACCGTCGCCTCGTGATCTCGCTGGCGCTGGTGGGGCTCTTCCTGATCGTGGTGGTCGCGGCGGTCCGCAAGTGACCTCCACGCTCGACGCCGCCCTCGCCCTGGTGCGAGAGGCGCTCCTCGACGCCGACGGGCTGGTCCGGGCGGTCGCGTCCGGTCGCCGCAAGACAGCGGTCCCCGCGTGGCGGCGCGTCGAGGTGAGGTACGTCGACCTCAAGTCCGGCCGGCACCTCCAGCTGACGTCGTACGACGCCACGCAGGCGCACACGGCCAACCACGCGGCCGGGGCCGAGGCCGCCACGGCGGTCGACCTGCTGCTCGCCGAGCCGTTCGGCAACTGGCACGTCGAGACCGCGACGCAGACGCACCAGGTCCGGGTGACCAAGCGCGGCGAGGCGCTCGTCTCGAGCAAGGCACGCGCCGAGGCGGTCGCCGTCGAGCACGACCACGACCGCAGCAAGGACCGGCTGCTGCCGCTCGACGACCCGCTCTACCGGGCGCTCGGGCTCGCCGGCGCCGACGGGCGGATCAAGCCGACCCGGATGGCCAAGGTGCGCCAGGTCGAGGAGTTCCTGCGGCTGCTCGACGCGACCGTCGCCGACGCGCGGGCGACCGGCCACCTGCGGAGGCCGACGGCCGAGGACCCGCTGCGGGTCGTCGACCTGGGTTGTGGCAACGCCTACCTGACCTTCGCCGCCCAGCGCTACCTCGGCGGCGTGCTCGGCCTGCCCGTCGCGATGACCGGGGTCGACGTCAAGGAGCAGTCGCGCGAGCACAACACGCGGGTCGCGGCCGAGCTCGGGCTGCAGGCGACCTTCGTCGTGGGGTCGATCGCCGACGCCGTCGTCGAGCCGGCGCCCGAGGTCGTCCTCGCCCTCCACGCGTGCGACACCGCGACCGACGAGGCCCTCGCCCGCGCGGTCGGGTGGGAGTCGGCGCTGGTGCTGGCCGCCCCGTGCTGCCACCACGACATCGCCGCCCAGCTGCGGCGAGAGGAGACCCCGTCGCCCTACGGCGAGCTGACCCGCCACGGGATCCTGCGCGAGCGGCTCGCCGACACCCTCACCGACGCGCTCCGCGCGTCACTGATGCGGCTCCAGGGCTATCGCGTCGACGTGGTCCAGTTCGTCGGGAGCGAGCACACGCCGCGCAACACGATGCTCCGCGGCGTGCGGACCGGCTCCGACGCCGCCAGGGAGCAGAGCGAGCGCGACTACGACGCGCTCGTCGCCGAGTGGCACCTGCAGCCGCGGCTGGCCGCGCTGCTCGGGGCATGAGGCGCGTGGGGCGCCTGCTCGCGGCGGCCGTCGCGCTGCCGTTCGTCGTCGGCATCGCCGCGGCCGGGGCGACGTCGGCGCCGAGGGCCACGGTCGAGCTGACCTTCGCCGACCCCGCGATCGTCGAGTCCAGCGGCCTGGTCGCCCGCGACGGCCTGGTGGTCACCGTCAACGACTCCGGTGACACCGGCCGGGTGTTCACCGTCGACCGCGGCACCGGCGAGACCGTCGGCGTCACCACGTGGGCCGACGACCCGGAGGACGTCGAGGCGGTGGCGCCGGCCGGCCCCGGCGAGGTGTGGGTCGCCGACACCGGTGACAACGGCGAGAAGCGCGCGTCGGTCAGCGTCACCAGGGTCCCGGTCGGGCGGGGCGACCGCGACGTCCGCGGCGAGGTGACGTCCTACGAGCTCGTCTATCCCGACGGCCCGCACGACGCCGAGACGCTGGTGGTCGAGCCGCGCACCGGACGCCTGGCGATCGTCACCAAGGGCGTCTTCGGCGGGATCGTCATGCTCGCCCCGGCGCGGCTCGACGCCGACGCCCCCAACCGGTTGCAGCCGATCGGCAACGCCCGGGCGATCGCCACCGACGGCGCCTTCTGGCCCGACGGGCGGCACGTGGTCGTGCGCGGCTACTCCTCGGCCGCCGTCTACACCTGGCCCGGCCTCGAGCTCGTCGACCGGTTCGACCTGCCCGACCAGATGCAGGGCGAGGGGATCACCGTCGACGAGGACGGGGTGGTGCTGATCTCCAGCGAGGGCGCCCAGTCCGAGGTGCTGCGGGTGCGGCTCCCGCGCCGGGTCGCCCGGGCCGTGGCGCCGCTGCCGCCACCGTCACCCACGTCGTCCGCCGTGCCGGGCGACCCGTCCTCGACCCTGCCCGCTGCGGAGCCCACGCCGGACCCTGACATCAGCGGCGACCCCGACGAGCTGGTCGGCGGACGGTCGGCCTGGCCCTACGCGGTCGGCCTCGGCTTCGGCGTCGTGATGCTCGGCCTGCTGGTGCGCTCGCTCCGTCCCCGTGGGTGAAGCCGGGTCCTGCGGCCCGCTCCTAGGCTCCCAGGCGTGGTGAGACTGCGTCGTACGTCGCCCGACCAGCCGGGCTGGACCCGCCGCCGCGCCGGCGCCGGGTTCGTCTACCTCGACCGCCACGGCCAGCGCCTCCCGCCCGAGGACGCCGCGCGGGTCAAGGCGCTGGTGATCCCGCCGGCCTGGCGGGACGTCTGGGTGACGCCCCACGCCAACGGCCACCTGCAGGCCGTCGGCACCGACGACGCCGGGCGCCGCCAGTACCTCTACCACCCGGACTGGCGGGTCCGTCGCGACGCGGAGAAGTTCGACCGGATGCTGCTGTTCGGCAAGGGCCTGGTCAAGGCGCGCGAGCTGGTGCTGGCCGACCTGGGCCGCGAGGGGATGCCGCTCGAGCGTGCGTGCGCGGCCGCCGTACGCCTGCTCGACCTGGGCTACTTCCGGATCGGCAACGACGTCTACGCCGACACCAACGGCTCGTTCGGGCTGACCACGATCGAGCGGCGGCACGTCAAGCGCCACCAGGACCGCCTCGTCTTCACCTTCACCGGAAAGTCCGGGGTCGACCACCGGATCGAGATCGACGACGAGACCGTGATCGAGGCCGTCGAGATCATGCGCAAGCGGCGCGCCAAGGACGACCCGCGCCTGATGGCCTACCAGGAGGGCCGGTCCTGGCGGTCGGTCATCCCCGACCTCGTCAACACCTACGTGCGCGCGACGACGGGCCTCGAGGCGACCGCCAAGGACTTCCGCACCTGGCACGCCACGGTGCTCGCCGCGGCGGCGCTGGCCGAGACGCCCGAGCCCGGCGGCACCAAGGCCTCGCGCAAGCGCGCGGTCTCCGGCGCGATGAAGGAGGTCTCGGAGTTCCTCGGCAACACCCCGACCCTGGCGCGTTCGTCCTACGTCGACCCGCGGGTGATCGAGGCCTACGACCGCGGGATCACCATCCAGCGGACCACGCGCCGCCGCTACGACACCCCCGACGAGCGGCAGGCGGCGCTGGAGCGTGCGACGCTCAAGCTGATCAAGGAGATGGCGTGACGTGGCCGAGGTGACCGTGGTCGAGGGCGACATCACGACCCAGGACGTCGACGCGGTCGTCAACGCCGCTAACCGGGCGATGCGCGGCGGGGGCGGCGTCGACGGCGCGATCCACCGGGCGGGCGGCCCGGCGGTGCTCGAGGACTGCCGGCGCCGCTTCCCGAAGGGGCTCGCGACCGGTGACGCGGGCTGGACGACAGCCGGCCAGATGCCGGCGCGATGGGTGATCCACGTCGTCGGGCCCAACTTCACCCGCGGCGAGACCGACCGCTCGCTGCTGGTCTCCTGCTATGCGCGTGCCCTCGCCGTCGCCGACGAGATCGGTGCTCTCACCGTCGCGTTCCCTCTCGTCTCGGCCGGTGTCTACGGCTGGCCCTTCGACGACGCGGTGACCGCCGCCGTCGAGACCCTGGGCTCGACCCCGACCCAGGTCACCGAGGCCCGGATCGTGGCCTTCGGCCGGTCGACGTACGACGCCGTGTCGGCGGTCCTCCGCTGAGAGGGGCGGAGCTCAGAGCCGCTCGACCACGTGGTCGATGCACCGCGTGAGGGCCTCGACGTCGGCGGGGTCGACGGCGGGGTACATCGCGATGCGGAGCTGGTTCTGCCCGAGCTTGCGGTAGGGCTCGGTGTCGACGATTCCGTTGGCGCGCAGCTCGGCGGCGACGGCTGCGGCGTCGACGGACTCGTCGAAGTTGATGGTGCCGATGACCAGCGAGCGGAGCGCGGGCTCGGTCACGTAGGGATAGGCGTAGGACGAGCGCTCGGCCCAACCGTAGAGCGCGTCGGACGAGGCCGTGGTGCGCTCGACCATCCCGTCGAGCCGGCCGTGGGCGTTCATCCAGTCGAGCTGCTCGGCCATCAGGAACAGCGTCGCGACGGCCGGGGTGTTGTAGGTCTGGTTCTTGGTGGAGTTGTCGATCGCCGTGGGGAGGTCGAAGAACGCCGGGACGTGCCGATCGCTCGCAGCGATGCGCGCGGCGCGCTCGAGGGCGGCCGGTGAGAAGAAGGCCAGCCACAGGCCGCCGTCGGAGGCGAACGACTTCTGGGGGGCGAAGTAGTAGACGTCGACCTCGGCCAGGTCGACCGGCAGGCCGCCGGCCCCCGAGGTCGCGTCGACGAGCACCAGGGCCTCGTCGGGGGTGGTGCCGGCCGGGCGGACCACGGAGGTCATCACCGCGGTCGAGGTCTCGTTGTGGGCCCAGGCGTAGGCGTCGATGCCGTCCTCGGCCTTGGCGACCGGAGCGGTGCCGGGGTCGGTCCTGATCACCGACGGGTCATCGAGCCACGGCGCCGCCTGGGCGGCCGCGGCGAACTTGGAGGTGAACTCGCCGAAGGACAGGTGCTGCGAGCGCTGCTCGATCAGGCCGTGGGTCGCGACGTCCCAGAACGCCGTGGCGCCACCGTTGCCGAGCACGACCTCGTAGCCGTCGGGCATCGAGAAGAGCTCGGCCAGGCCCGACCTGACCCGGCCGACCAGGTCGCGCACCGGCGCCTGCCGGTGGGAGGTGCCCATCAGCGAGCGGCCCGTCGCGGCGAGGGCGTCGAGGTGGCCCGGCTGGATCTTGGACGGGCCGGCGCCGAAGCGTCCGTCGCGGGGCAGCAGGTCGGCGGGGATGTCGATCGTCACCCGCCCAGTGTCTCAGCCGGGGCTCACCCGGACGACGACGACGCCAGTGGCCGGACGGCCGGTGGGGTCGACGACGCGGTAGGTGAACCAGTCGACCGTGCGCACCGCGCCGACCCGCGGCGGGACGTAGGTGACGACCTCCCCGGACCGGCTGACCCGGCCCCCGAGGTGGCTGCGACCGGCGACCGACGCGAGACGCACGCGGGTCCCGTTGGCGTCGTGGTCGTTGCGGGCCGGGCGCAGCGTGACGGCGACGCCGCTGCGGAGGCGGTCGCGCAGGTCGAGGGCGGCGTACGGCGGCAGGTCGGTGCGCAGCGTCGGCACGACCGGGAAGCGGCGCGGCTGGTCGGCCAGGCGCGTGTCGCGGCGGCGGAAGATCGACGACAGCTCGGTGCCGTCGAAGCGGGCGTACTGGTTGCCCGACTCAATGGTCGCGCCCTCGGGGCCGTTGGTGTGGTTGTCACCCGGGCCCCACTGGTGGCCGAGCTCGTGGCGCACGACGTCGATGTCGGCGCCGGGACCGTTGACGGAGACCGCGTAGTCGGACCCCGCCGTGCCGACGTAGGCCACGCCACCCCCGCCCTCGTCGTGGAGCAGGGCGACGTCGTCGACCACGTCGGCGTCGAGGGCCGGGGTCCACTCCTCGCGGACCTTGCCGAGGTCTCCGCCCTCGACACCGGCGTAGGGGCTGGCGGCGTCGTCGAGGCGCAGCACCACCCGCTTGAGCGCCGGGCGCAGGCGGGCGTCGCGCTCGTAGGTCGCGAGCAGCTGGACCGTGAGGAGGTCGACCGCGTCCATGGCGGGGCCGATCGAGCGCCTCAGGTCGCCGGTCGCGTAGGAGGCGTCGAGGTCGACGCCGAGATCCCACCGGCGGGTGGCCGTCCCGACCTGGCCCGGGGCGACGGTGACGTTGCGGGTCGCGTCCTCGGCCGACGGCCACGCGAACGCCGCCGGCGGGGTCAGGCCGCGGGTCTCCACGACCTCCCGACCGGCGAAGCGCACCGTCGCGCCGCGGTCGACGGTGACCTGCCCGGCCAGCACGCCGTCGGTGCGCCGGATCGCCACCGCGACCGCGCCCGGCTGGCCGACGACCCCGCCGAGGTAGGCCCGGGCGGGCGCGACCCGGCGTGGGGTGAGGGTGCCGTCGGCGCCCTGGGAGAAGGCCTGGAAACCCGGCGACCGGATGCCGACCGGGCGCAGGTCGAGCCGGACGACCGTGCCGTCGTAGGTGAAGGAGTGGCGCAGGACCTGCGGTGCGCGCTGCGCTGGCGGCCTCTCGAGAGCACCCGCCGGCGCGGTCGCCGCAGGGGCGACGAGCAGGCCGCCGACGAGGGACCCGACCAGCAGGGGGGCCAGGGAGCGGATGTGCAGGGCAGGACGGATCGACACGGTGAACCTCCCGATAGGGTCACCTCGTTCCTACCCCATCAGAAGAGGACGGGTCGTGCCCGGGACCAGCTCGTTGCGCCTGGAGCGCGTCGCCTACGGCGATCCCGACGCGCTGCGACTGGTCGAGGACGTCCAGGCCGAGTACGTCGTCCGCTACGGCAGCCCCGACGCGACGCCGCTCGACCCGCTGATGTTCGAGCCGCCCGCGGGCAGCTTCTACGTCGGCTACCTCGACGCCGGAGACGGCGACACCCCGGTGGCGACCGGGGCCTGGCGGCGCAGCGACGTGGTGGCGTTCGGGTCGACCCGCACCGCCGAGGTCAAGCGGATGTACGTCGTGCCCGCGGCTCGCGGGCGGGGCCTGGCCCGGGTGGTGCTCGCCCACCTCGAGGCGACCGCCGCGGCCGCCGGCGCCGAGGTCCTGCTGCTCGAGACGGGGACGAAGCAGCCCGAGGCGATCGCCCTCTACGAGTCGTCGGGCTACGTGACCGTGCCCGGCTTCGGCTACTACAAGGACGCGCCGCTGAGCCGGTGCTTCGGCAAGGACCTGCGGGTCGGGGGAGCGGCATGAGGCTGCCGATGAAGGCCGCGGCCGGGGTGCGCGACGGGTCGGTGACGCTCGCGTTCCGGCGGTGGCAGCGCCAGGACGTCAAGCCGGGCGCGGTGTTCACGTCGTCGTCCGGGATGGTCCGGGTGACCGCCGTCGACGTGGTCGACCCGTCCGCCATCACCGACGAGGAGGCCGGGCTGGCGGGGTGGCGCGACGCCGACCGGCTCCGGGCCGCGCTCGCCGGCGAGGCCGACTGGACGACGTACCGCGTGCGGGTGGAGTGGGCGGGGGAGGACCCGCGGCTCGCGCTGCGGACCAGCGCCGACCTGACCGACGCCGACGTCACCGACCTCGACACGCGGCTCGAACGGCTCGACCGGGCCAGTGCCCACGGGCGCTGGACGATCGCCTACCTGCGCCTGGTGCAGGAACACCCCGAGCGTCGCGCGCCCGACCTCGCCGAGATGGTCGGCCGCGAGACGCTGCCGTTCAAGATCGACGTGCGCAAGCTCAAGAACCTCGGCCTGACCATCAGCCACCGTGTCGGCTACAAGGTCTCGCCGCGGGGCGCGGCCTACCTCGCCCGGACCGTCCGACCCGACTGACCCAACTGGCCCGCTCGGGCCATGGCGGCCCGGCCGTCCGGCCAGACCTCGCACGGGGGTCTTACGGGGCACCGGGACGCTGCCTAGCCTCGTGGCCATGTCGCGGACCTCCCACGCCCTCGGCCGGCTGTGCGCCGCGCTGCTGACGGCCCTGCTCGCCACCGCCCTCCTCCCGCTCGCCCCAGCCTCGGCGCGGTTGCCGCTCGAGGACTTCGCGGACTACCAGCCCGCCAGCCGGTGCGCGCCCGCCGCCAAGCCGGGCGCCCGCGAGCTGAGCCGCTGGCTGGTCAAGCGCCACGGCAGCCACGCCTCCATCTCGCGCGGCTGCCGCCGGGGGAGCGCGGTGAGCTCCGAGCACCAGGAGGGGCGCGCGATCGACTGGTTCGCCGACGCCGGGACCAAGCGCGGCCGGGCCGCGGCGCGCCGCGTGCTCGACGACCTCTTCGCCCCCGACGCCGACGGCAACCCGGCGGTCAAGGCTCGGCGGATGGGCGTCATGTACGTCATCTGGAACGACCGGATGTACTCCGCCTGGCGCCAGTTCGAGCCCGAGCCCTACCTCAGCTCGTCGTGCCGCAACCGGCGCAGCTGCTCCAAGACCCTCCGGCACCGTGACCACGTGCACGTCTCGCTGACGCGCAGGGCGGCCCGCGGCAAGACGTCCTGGTACGTCGCCCGCGATCGTCGCCGATAGCCCACGACCGGCAGCCCGGCATAGCCCCCCGAGGGGTGGGTACGGAGGTCGAGCGCCGCCCCCACCGGTGCGCCCCCCACAGCAGGAGCTTCCATGCGCTCTGTCCACCTCCCGTCCCGCCTTCCCGGACGTGCCGTCCTGGTGCTCTCGATGGCCGCCGCGATGACCGCCGTGCCGGCCAGCCAGGCCACGGCACGCGCACCTCTCCCGGCGCACTACGAGGCCGAGGCCCACGGCGACGTCGTCGACGTGCGGGCCACGATCCTCGGCCGCAGCCTGGCCCAGGTGGCCGTCGGGCACAGTCGGGTCGAGACCGACACGGCCGCCACGCCCGAGGTCCGGAGCACGAGCTCCAACCTCGAGGTCGCGCTCGGCGGCACACCCCTCCCGACCGACAGCGCGGTGGCGACGGCGCCCCCCTCGTCGGACCCGCCCGCCGAGACGCTGCTGCCCGTGCCGCTGGCGCCCGTGCTCTCCGCCGGCGTCATCAGCAGCGACGTGGTCGCCAGCTACACCGACGACACGAGCTGCGTGCCCGCCGTCGCCGGCGAGCGCCAGCTGGGCGGGTCGGTCACCCGGCTGGCCGGGCTCAGCCTGCTCGGCATCCCCGGGATCGCCAGCACGGCCGCGGTCTCGGCCTCGACGACCACCACCGACACCAAGCTGGTCGACCGCCCGGGTGGTCGCGGGGCAGCGGTGGTCTCCACGGCGAGCACCGTCGTCGGCGACGTCTCCTTGCTCGGCGGGGCCGCGGTGGTGCACGTGGTCAACCCGGCTGTCCTCCGCGCCACGAGCGACGGCGACACCACCAAGGTCGACTACGAGGACCCGGTGGTGACCGTCCGGCTCGCTGGCGGCAACGTCATCCGGATCCCTGCAGACGGCGGCTCGGTCACCATCCCGGTCAACCTGGTGGCGCTCAGCGTCACCCTCACCGTCGGGGCCTTCGACCCCACCGTCACCAGCTCCGGGGGTACGGCGTCCGCGACGCTCGACGCCGTGCTGCGGCTGAACCTCAACGTGTCGAGCATCCTGGGTCCGGTCGCCGACGTGCACCTCGGCGTCGGGCAGATGGCCGTCAGCGCCACGTCACCCTCGGGCGGCGTCGAGTGCGGCTCGATCGACTCCGACGGTGACGGGCTCACCGACGACGAGGAGGTCAACGACACCGAGACCGACCCGTTGGACCCCGACTCCGACGACGACGCCACCTCCGACGCGAACGAGGACCCCGACGGCGACGGCCTGACCAACCTCGAGGAGGTCAGCGGCTCGGAGAACGACGGCTTCGACGACGAGAGCACTGATCCGCTGGACGCCGACTCCGACGGCGACGGGGTGTCGGACGGCGCCGAGACCGACGCCGGGACGGACCCCAACAACGCCGACACCGACGGTGACGCCCTGAGCGACGGCGAGGAGGTCGACGAGCAGACCAACCCGCTCGACCCCGACACCGACGACGACGGCCTCTCCGACGGCGCCGAGGTCAACACCCACGAGACCGACCCGCTCGACAGCGACACCGACGACGGCGGCGTGATCGACGGCGCCGAGGTGACCAACGGGACCGACCCGCTCGTCGGCAGCGACGACCTCCCGACCGGCAACGACCCGGACGGCGACGGCCTGCCCGACGCCGACGAGGCGACCGAGGGCACCGACCCCCTCGACCCGGACTCCGACGACGACGGCCTGACCGACGGCGCCGAGGTCAACACCCACGAGACCGATCCGCTGGACGCCGACACCGACGACGGTGGCGTCGACGACGGTCCGGAGGTCGGGGAGGGCACCGACCCGCTCGACGGGACCGACGACGTACCGGCCACCGGGGACGCGGACGGCGACGGTCTGACCGACGCCGACGAGGCGACCGAGGACACCGACCCGGCCGACGCCGACACCGACGACGACGGCCTGACCGACGGCGCCGAGGTCAACACCCACGGCACCGACCCGCTAGACCCCGACACGGACGACGGCGGGGTGACGGACGGGGCCGAGGTCGACGGCGGCACCGACCCGATGGTGCCCGCGGACGACGTGGTCACGGACGACGCCGACGGTGACGGCCTGACCGCGGCCGAGGAGACGAGCGAGGGGACCGACCCGCTCGACCCGGACTCCGACGACGACGGCCTGACCGACGGCGCCGAGGTCAACACCCACGAGACCAACCCGCTGGACGCCGACACCGACGACGGTGGGGTGTCCGACGGTGCCGAGGTGGCGGCCGGCACCGACCCGCTCGTCGGCACCGACGACCTGACGGTCGACGACGCCGACGGTGACGGCCTGACCGACACCGAGGAGGCCACGCTCGGGACGAGCCCGACCGACCCCGACTCCGACGACGACGGCCTCACGGACGGCGCCGAGGTCGAGACCCACGGCACCGACCCGCTCGACGCCGACACCGACGACGGCGGCGTCAGCGACGGCGTCGAGGTCAACGGCCAGGGCACCGACCCGCTCAACGGCGCCGACGACATCGCCAACCCCGACCCGGACAACGACGGCCTCACCAACACCCAGGAGGCCGCGCTCGGGACCGACCCCAACGACCCCGACACCGACGGCGACGGCCTGCTCGACGGCGCCGAGGTCAGGGGACCGTCGAGCTATGCCGGGTGCCGGACCAACCCGCTGCGTCGCGACACCGACGCCGACGCGCTCGCCGACGGCGTCGAGGTGCGTGGCGTCGTGCTGAAGCAGAAGGTCGTCCGGGTCGGCGGCTCCGCGCCGATCGGCCGGGTCCGGCCCAACCCCTGCGTCAAGGACACCGACCGCGACGGCCTCGCCGACGGCGCCGAGGTCAAGGGCTTCCGGATCACGCAGCAGGTGATCACCAAGGCCGGGACGTTCCGGATCGGTCTCAAGCGGACCAACCCGGTCGCGGCCGACACCGACCGCGACGGCCTCAAGGACAAGGTCGAGATCACCGGCAGCGCCAACCGCCGGCACAACCGTCGCAAGAGCGACCCGGTCGACTACGACACCGACAACGGTCGCGTCAACGACGGACGCGAGGTGCGCAAGGGGTCCGACCCCAGCAACGTGCGCTCCAGCCCGGAGGTCCCGTTCCCGCCCAAGGGACGCCAGGGAGGCGCCGCCCGCACGATTGGCTGAGCCCGCGGCTCAGGACTGGCGCGGGGCCCGATAGGCCGCGGCGTCGATCTCGTAGTCGACCTCGCCGAGCGCGGCGTCGGGCAGTGGGTCGTCCCACTGCTCGACGCGCGTGCCGACGTGGCTCAGGCCGAGCTTCTCCAGCACGGCTCGTGACCCGGCGTTGACAGCCATCGTCTCGGCGCAGACGCGCCGGAGGCCGACCGTCTCGAAGGCGTGCGCGAGCAGTGCTCTCGCACCCTCGGTCGCATAGCCGTGGCCCCACGCGTCGCGACGCAGGCGGTAGCCGAGCTCCGCGCTGTCGGGGTCGTCGTCGACCACGGCCAGCGACCACCAGCCGAGGAAGGTGCCGCCCGCGTCGTGGCCGACCCAGTAGCCGATGCCGCGCGCGTCGGCGTCGGCGCGGGTCCGCTTCGGCATCCAGGTGTCGACCACCTCGGCGCGGGTCAGGCCCCGCCCGAAGATGAACCGCAGCACCTCCGGGTCGGCGTCGAGCTCGACCAGCTGCTCGGTGTGCACGACCGTCAGCGGCTCCAGCACCAGCCGCTCGGTCCGCAGCGTCGGTCTCGTCACGCCCTCCTCCTTCTCCTCCTGCTGAGCTCGGGCCGAGGACGACGCCGAGTCGGCGTACATGTACGCCGACTCGGCCACGGAGGTGCTGGTGCTTCAGGTGGGGCAGCGGGTCAGCCGGCCCACTCGGCCTGCCAGCCGTCGACCTCGTCGGCCTTGCGGGCGGCGGGACCGGTGTAGATCGCCGAGGGGCGGATCAGGCGGCCGGTGCGCTTCTGCTCGAGGATGTGCGCCGACCAGCCACCGGTGCGGGCGCAGGTGAACATCGCGGTGAACATGTTGGCCGGGACCTCGGCGAAGTCGAGGACGATGGCGGCCCAGAACTCGACGTTGGTCTCGAGGACGCGGTCGGGGCGACGCTCGCGCAGCTCCTTGAGGGCCGCCTGCTCGAGCGCCTCGGCGACGGCGTAGCGGGGGGCGTCGAGCTCCTTGGCGGTACGACGGAGCACCCGCGCGCGCGGGTCCTCGGCGCGGTAGACCCGGTGGCCGAAGCCCATCAGCCGCTCGCCGGCGTCGAGGAGACCCTTGACGTAGGCCGTGGCGTCGCCGGACTTCTCGACCTCCTCGATCATCGTCAGCACGCGGGCCGGGGCGCCGCCGTGCAGCGGCCCGCTCATCGCGCCGATGGCGCCCGAGAAGGCCGCGGCCACGTCGGCCCCGGTCGAGGTGATGACGCGGGCGGTGAAGGTGGAGGCGTTCATGCCGTGCTCGGCCGCGCTGCTCCAGTAGGCGTCGATCGCCTGGACGTGCTTGGGGTCGGCCTCACCCTTCCAGCGGATGAGGAACTTCTCGGCGAGGGTCTTGCCCTCGTCGACCTTCCGCTGCGGCACGACGGCCTGGTTGAGACCGCGAGCCGACTGGGCGGCGTAGGACAGGACCATGACGGCCAGCCGGCCGATGTCCTCACGGGCCTGCTCGTCGGTGATGTCGTAGGTCTGGCCGAAGCCGAACGCCGGCGCCAGCATGGCCACGGCGGCCTGCACGTCGACGCGCACGTCGCCGGTGTGGACCGGGAGGTTGTAGGGCTCGGCCGGTGCGAGACCGGGGGTGTAGGAGCCGTCGATGAGCAGGCCCCAGACGTTCTCGAACGGGACGCGTCCGACGATGTCCTCGATGTCGACGCCGCGGTAGCGCAGCGCCGATCCTTCCTTGTCGGGCTCGGCGATCTCGGACTCGAACGCGACGACTCCCTCGAGTCCGTGGTGTACCTCGGTCATGCGTCGCTCCTTGGGATCGTGAAGGGATCGTGAAGAGGGCTCGTGAAGAGGCCTCTTGCCTCGTCCGGCATTGTGCCGCACCGGTGTGGAGGCCTCCCGGGACGGTACTAAGTTCGGGACCGTGGCTGACCTCAACGACGACCTGGCCGCGGCCCGCGAGGACTACGCCCGTGGCGGCCTCGCCGAGGGCGGCCTCGCGCCCGACCCGCTCACCATGTTCGAGCGGTGGTACGACGACGCGCGGGCCGCCGGCCTGCACGAGCCCAACGCCATGGTCGTCGCCACCGTCGACGCCGCCGGGCAGCCGGCCGCGCGCACCGTGCTGCTCAAGGGGGTCGGGCCCGACGGCTTCCGCTTCTTCACCAACCAGGCCTCGCGCAAGGGCGTCGAGCTCGCGACCCAGCCGCGCTGCGCGCTGCTCTTCCCGTGGCACCCCCTCGAGCGGCAGGTCCGCGTCGACGGGGTCGCCGAGCCGCTGCCCCGCGCCGACGTCGAGGCCTACTTCGCCCAGCGCCCCCGCGGCTCCCGGCTCGGCGCGTGGGCGTCGCACCAGTCGCGCGAGGTGGCCGGGCGCGAGGCCCTCGCGGCGTCGTACGACGAGGTGGTGGCGAGGTTCGGCGGCCCCGAGGGCACCGACACCAGCGACCCCGTGCCGCCGCCCGACGAGTGGGGCGGCTACCTCGTGCGCCCCGAGGTCGTGGAGTTCTGGCAGGGCCGGCCGAGCCGGATGCACGACCGGCTCGTCTACCGGCGGACCGCCGGGACCGGCGACGGGTGGGACACGGTGCGGCTCGCGCCCTGAGGCCCGGACCCCGACGACCTCTCAAGCGTCGACCGGAGGACGCCGATGATCCGTGCGGACCAGTCCCCACGACCGATCGGCCAGACCTTGCCCCACGCCCTTGTCCGCGGCCGCGCCGCGTCGTCCACTGGTCGCACCATGCGCCCCAGGTCCCCCCACGTCGCCCTCGTCGCCGCCACCGCCGCGACGCTCCTGCTCTCGCTCGCGCCGTCCGGCGGCGGCGCCTCCGCGGCTCCGGCGCCCGGTGCGCCCACGGCCGTCGACGTCGACGTCCGCTCGGGCGGCGCCCCCGCGTTCGCGATCAGCTGGTCCGACCCCGCCGAGGGGGCGCCCACGTCCTACGAGGTGCTCGTCGACGGCAAGGTGCGGTCGACCGTCGAGGGCGCGGTGCACTCCGCCGTGGTCGAGGGGCTCAGCAAGGGGACGTCCTACAAGGTCGCGGTCCGCGCCGTGGCCGACGGTGCCCGCAGCCAGGGGGTCGGGGAGCGGCTGCTGCTGACCTACGGCGCGGCGACCCCGACGCTGCCCGCCAACCCGACCAACCCGCTCGCCGGCCAGGAGTGGGGCGTCTACCTGGGTCCGGCCGAGCACTCCTACGACCCGTGGCGCAACGCCGAGGGCGAGACCAAGGCCGCCATCGGCGAGATCCTGCTGCAGCCCAAGGCCAAGTGGTTCGGCCGCTGGATCCCGGACGACGACATCGCGTCCAAGGTCGGCGAGTACATCCGCGACACCACCCACGGCGACCCCGACGTGATGGCGCAGATGACGATCTTCCGGATGAAGCCGTGGGAGGGCGACGCCTGCAAGCGGCTGCCCACCGCGGCGGAGACGGCGTCCTACAAGCGCTACATCACCAGCGCCGCCCAGGCCATCGGCGACACCAGGATGGCCGTGGTGCTGCAGCCCGACGGCCCGTTCGCGCGGTGCGCGCCGGGTGGGTCCAAGGCCCCGTCGCGCCTCATCGCGTGGTCGGCCCGGGTGCTCAGCGCGCTGCCCCGCACGCAGGTCTACATCGACATGGGATCGCCCGGCTGGTTCCGCAACGACATCACCGACGCCGTCCGCATGCTCGTCGACGCCGGCGTCGCCGACACCCGTGGCTTCGCCCTCAGCATCACCCACATGGACACCACGCGTCAGTCGGTCAACTTCGGCTCCCGGATCGTCGACGCCCTCGCCGCGCGCGGCATCACGGGCAAGCACTTTGTCGTCGACACCTCCGACAACGGCCGCGGCTTCTCCGGCAAGCAGTTCCGCAAGGTCTATCCACGGAGCATCCCGATCAACTGGGCCAAGATGTGCAGGACGCCGGACCAGAAGCTGTGCGTCGCCCTCGGCGTACCGCCGACGACCGACGTCGCCAACCCCCGATGGGGCCTGCCGGCGCGGATCAACCGGCTCGCCGCCAAGAACGTCGACGCCTACCTGTGGATCAACCGGCCGTGGCTCTACCAGCAGACAGTGCCGTTCAAGGTCGACTACGCCCTTGCGCTCGCCGACCAGAACCCCTACGGGTAGCGGGCCCGCCGACCCGCAGAAGCCACCCCTAGGGGTGGATTGAGGCCCCTCGGCCGGGGCCAAAGGGCGTCCGTGTCCCGACCCACAACGTCTCTCCTCGCACTGGTGTCCCTGCTGGCCGCCACGCTGCTGTCGCTCACCGTCGTGAGCTCGTCGCCCGCCTCCGCCGCCAGCGTCGGCGGTGACCCGTCCGCCCGCCGCGCGGCCCGCCCGACCGCCTACGTCAGCGAGGTCCGCACCGCGACCAACGCGGAGCGTCAGCGGCGCCACCAGCGCGCCCTCACCCTCAACACGTGCCTCAAGTCCTTCGCCCGCAAGCAGGCGGTGCGGATGGCGCGCGAGCGCTCCATCTCCCACACCTCCGACTTCATGGCGATCGGGCGCCGCTGCGGTCTGAGCACGTGGGGCGAGAACGTCGCGCAGGCCCTGCCCAACGACCGCGGCCGCGGCGTCGTCCGCCAGTGGATGCGGTCGAGCGACCACCGCGCCAACATCCTCAACCGGCAGTACCGCCTCATCGGGATGGGCGCGGTCCGCAGCCACGGCGCGTGGTGGGTGGTGCAGGTCTTCGGCCGCAAGATGTGACCCGGCGGCGGGTCGGCGGGCGGCTCGATCTCACGATCCACGGGGTCACGAGTAGCCTTGACCCTTGTGGCAGGCCCTGATTACGACACCGAGATCAAGCAGCTCCAGGCGACGATGCACACCATCGGCCAGGTGCTCGACCTCGACGGCATGCGCGTCGAGATCGCCGACCTCGGCGAGCAGGTCGCCGCACCCGACCTCTGGGACGACGTCGACGCCGCCACCCGCACCACGGGCCGCCTCTCCGAGCTGCAGGGGCAGCTCGACCGCTTCAACGAGCTGAGCACCCGCATCGAGGACATCGGCATCATGGTCGAGCTCGGCCAGGAGGAGGGTGACGCCGACTCGCTCGCCGACGCCGAGCGCGAGCTCGACAAGGTCCGCAAGGCCGTCGAGAGCCTCGAGGTCCGCACCCTCCTCAACGGCGAGTACGACGCCCGCGAGGCCCTCGTGTCCATCCGGTCCGGGGCCGGTGGCGTCGACGCCGCCGACTTCGCCGAGATGCTGATGCGGATGTACGTCCGCTGGGCCGAGCAGCACGACTACAAGGTCGAGGTCTTCGAGACCTCCTACGCCGAGGAGGCCGGGCTGAAGTCCGCGACCTTCGCGATCCACGCGCCCTACACCTACGGCACGCTCTCGGTCGAGGCCGGCACGCACCGTCTGGTGCGGATCAGCCCCTTCGACAACCAGGGCCGCCGGCAGACGTCGTTCGCCGCGGTCGAGGTCGTGCCGGTGCTCGAGCAGACCGACGAGATCGACGTGCCCGAC
>NZ_JAURVJ010000109.1 GCF_030655615.1 Nocardioides sp. | reverse complement strand
CGCACCGGGTCCAGCGGCGTCGAGCAGGTCGCGCACGCCATCGGCTACGGCTCGTCGGCGGCCTTCAGCCGGGCGTTCACGTCGCAGCACGGCGTCTCACCCCAGGCCTGGCGCGCCGACCCGGGCTCGACGTCAGGCGCGCGCGTCACGCAGCGCCGCGAACACGACGCCGCCCCCGGCCGCGAGCCCGGCCCCCAGGGCGAGAGCCGTCACGACTCCGTGCGCGTCGACGAGCGCGCCTCCTGACGCCGCCCCCAGGGTGATGGCGACCTGGAACGCCGTCACCTGCAGTGCCACGGCCGACTCGGCGTGCTCCGGCTCGACCCGCGTCACCCAGAGCTGGGTCGCGACGGGCACGGCGTTGAACGCCAGACCCCAGACGAAGATGCCGAGCGCCAGCACCGGGACCGTGGTCGCCTGCGCGGTGACCAGCAGGCTCGCGGCGAGCAGGACCGGCGCGACGGCGGCGACGACCCGCAGGTGCGCGGCGAACCGCCCGGCGGTCAGGTTGCCGACGAGCCCGCCCGCGCCCCAGAGCAGCAGCAGCCAGGTGGTGGCGCCGGGGTCGACCTCGTCGATCGCGAGCCGGATGAACGGGTAGGCGGCGAAGTTGCCGAACGCCACGAGCATCACCGCGCCGATCCCGGCCATCAGGTGCCGGTTGGCGAGGGCGCGGCGCAGCATCGCGAACCCGGCGCCCGGGCTGGCCGGCACCGACGGCAGCATCCGGGCCAGGACGAGCGCGCTGACCAGCGACAGCCCGGCCGCGAGGGCGAAGACCGAGCGCCACCCGATGGCGTCACCCAGCAGCGAGCCGAGCGGTACGCCGACGATCGTGGCCCCGGTGACGCCGAGGGCGATCGAGGTGGCGACGACGTGGTCGCGGCCCGGCGAGGCGACGGTGCCGGCTCCGAACGCGAACGACCAGTAGCCGGCGATCGCGATGCCGAGCACCAGCCGTCCGAGGAGCAGGAGCAGGAAGCTCGGGGCCAGCGCGACGGCGAGGTTGGCGACCGCGGCGACGACGAGCAGGCCGACGAGGACGGTGCGGCGGTCGGTCCTCGGCAGCAGCACCGCGATGCTGGGCGCGGTGAACGCCCCGGCGATCGCGGTCGCGGCGACGGCCAGGCCCGCCGTGCCCTCGCTGACGCCGACGTCGGCCGCCAACGACGGCAGCACCCCGGCCGGCAGGAACTCGCTCGACACGAGCACCGCGATGCCGGCGGCGAGCGCGAGGATCGGGCCGAGACCGCCCTCACGGCGGCCGGTCGCGAGGTCCGTCGGGGTCGTCGGGGTCGTGCTCGAGGTGGGCGCGGGGTCGGAGGTCGTGGTCACCCCACCAGCCTGCGATCGGCCGGCGGCACCGGCTTGATCGGATGTCGCGCGCGCATGATCGTTCGGCCAGCGTCGCCGCCCTCTAGGTTGGCCACGTGCACTACGTCGGGATCGACCTCGCCTGGGGCGAGCGGAAGCCCACCGGGGTGGCCGTCATCGACGCCGACGCGCGTCTTCTCCACGTGGGCGCGGTGCTCACCGACGACGAGATCGAGGCCGCGCTGGCGGCGTACGACGGTCCCTGCCTGGTGGCGATGGACGCGCCGCTGGTGGTCAAGAACGCGACCGGGTCGCGGCCCGCCGAGCAGGCGCTCAGCAAGGACTTCCGGCGCTTCGACGCCGGCACCCACCCCTCCAACACGGGGAAACCGGAGTTCGCCAACGGCACTCGCGCGGCCCGCGTCGCCAAGCGGCTCGGCCTCGACATCGACCCGCGGTCCGGGCGCGCGCGACGGGCCATCGAGGTCTATCCCCACCCGGCGACGATCGTGCTGTTCGGGCTCGAGAAGGTCCTGCGCTACAAGGCCAAGCCGGGTCGCGACCTCGAGCTGCTCCGCGGCGAGCTGCTCGCGCTGATGGGCCACGTCGAGGGCCTGGTCGCGACCGACGAGACCTGGCAGGTCCTCCGCACGACGGTCGCCACCGCCACGCAGAAGGCTCAGCTGCGTCGCGTCGAGGACCAGGTCGACGCCGTGCTGTGCGCCTACCTCGCGCTCTTCGCCGACACCCGCCCCGACGAGGTGACCCGCTACGGCGACCTCGAGACCGGCTACATCGTCACGCCGTCGCTGGGGACCGAGCCGGTCGCGCGCCCGCACACCGAGGTCGTCGCCGAGGCCGTGCGCACCTACGGTGCCCGGCACGCCGACCTCACCCGGATCGGGCGCGAGGCCGTCGACCTGGTGCGCGGCATCCTCGACGAGGCCGGCATCAACTACCTCTCCGTCACCGGCCGCACCAAGACCGTCGCGTCGTTCGCCGAGAAGGCCGCGCGCACCGCCGCCGGCCAGCCGCTCTACGACGACCCGATCGCCCAGCTGACCGACCAGGTCGGCGTCCGCGTCATCACCTACGTCTCCGGCGATGTCACCGCCGTCGCCGACGTGCTCGCCGAGCAGGTGACCGTCACCGACGACCGCGACCTCGGCCAGGAGACGGCGATGGAGGGACGGTTCGGCTACGCCAGCCGGCACCTGCTGCTCGATCTCGACCAGGAGCACGGCGGCCAGCTGGTGCAGGTGCAGATCCGCACCGTGCTGCAGCACGCGTGGGCCGAGTTCGAGCACGACATCCGCTACAAGGGCACGGTCCCCGACGAGCACGCGCGCGAGTTCGACCGCCGCTTCACCCTCGCCGCCGGGCTGCTCGAGCTGGCCGACCGCGAGTTCGGCGAGATCCGCGACCGGCTGCGCGGCGTGGCGCCCGAGGTCACCTCCGAGGCCCCCGCCGACGACGACCCGCGCCTCGACCCCCGTGAGCTCGCGGCCTTCCTCGCCGGCCAGTACTCCGACGCCGAGTGGTCACGCGCCGAGCACTACGGCTGGATCGCCGGCCTCCTGCTCGAGCTCGGCGTCACGTCGCTCGAGGAGCTCGGTGGGGTCCTGCGCGACGCCGACGAGCCGCTGATCGCCGAGCGGATGGACTACCGACACCCGCCCGGCGCCGTACGCCGCCTCGACGACGCGCTGCTCCAGGTCTTCGGCGAGCGCTACGTCGCCCTGCACTCCAACGGCCACCGGCGGCCGCTGCTCGAGCAGCGGCTCGGGCGGCTGCGCGGTCAGGCGGGGATGGCGGGGTCGGTCGCGCCCGCGGGCGGACCCTCGTAGGCGCACGCGGTGAGCGTGAACGCCTTGAAGCGCTGGAAGTCCGGTGCCGACTGGTTGGCCTCGACGTAGTCCTCGGCCGGGAGCTCGGCGTAGTAGCGGATCGCGTCGAGCAGCACCCGGGTCTCGTCGGACGGCTTGTCGTCGGCGAGGTCCTCGGCCAGCGGGAGGGCCTCCTCGAACTTGGCGATCGTGCCCTCCAGGTCGCCGACGTTGAACGCGTCGACGCCCTCGCGCACCAGGCCGCAGACGTCGGTGCCGGCGAGGTCGACCGCGTCGGTCTCGCCCCCCTTGTCGGTCGGAGCCGGCGAGAAGGGCCGGGCATCGCTGGCGGTGTCGTCACCGGGTCCGTCGGAGTCGGACCCCGAGCACGCCGCGAGCCCGAGCAGGAGGACGAGCGCCACGAGACCCTTCATCCCGCCGACTGTACGTCGACGCCCACGGCATCCACCCCGAAGCCGAGTCGGCGCAGAGTTCAAGTGAGAAGAGCGCGAGTCGGCGCAGGGACTGAGCAGCAACGCCGACTCGCGTGAATCTGACTTCAACTCTGCGCCGACTCGGCGGGTCGTCTGCTCCCCGGGTCGTCGACTCGCGTCAGGCGACGGCGTCGGCTGCGGTGGCGGCGAGGGCCTCGACCGCGGTGGTGTCGAGGTCGGGGGTGGTGATGATGGTCAGCAGGTGGCCGCCGGAGGCGACGACGGCGAGGGTCAGCGTCTCGCCGGTGAGCCGCGCCGCCCGGTCGCCGGCGGCGACGTCGGCCTCCTCGACCTCGGTGTCGACGGCGAGGCCGCGGTTGACCTCGAGCACGTAGTCGAAGGCGTCGGCCAGCCCGCGGTCGCCGATGTCCTCGGGCCGCTGGGCCGCGACGGTGAACGTCGAGAGCGTCGCCGAGTCGCCGCCGTAGGTGTAGGTGCACTGCGGCGTCTCGGAGTCGGACGCCTCGGCCTGCGAGACCTCGGTGCCGAGGGCGAGGGTGGCGGCGGCCGGGGTCAGGGCGGCGCAGACCTCGTCGCCGGTCAGGGTCACCAGGGGGTCGTCGCCGAGGTCGACCGGCTCGGGCGTGGGGGTGTCGGTGGTGGGCTCGGTGGTGGGCTGGCTGGTGGGCTGGCTGGTGGGCTCGGTCGACACGGTGTCGGCGACGTCGACCTGGTCGGCGGCGACGGGCTCGTCGTCCGAGCCGCAGGCGGTGAGCGCGGCGAGCAGGACCAGGACGACGAGGGACCTCACGCCTCGCACGCTAGCCCTGCCAGGGCGGGGCGACGCCCCAGCCCCACCGCGGGACCGGCGCGTGCTCGGTGAGGTCGTCGGCCCCGGGACGGCTGTTGTGCATGGCGATCCTCGTGCCCCACTCGAGGTAGCCGATGATCGCGGCGCGGAACTCCGGGTCGTCGGGCAGCCGCGCGTCGTCGGCGGCGAGGCTCATCGTCGAGGCGAAGCGGTGGCGCTGCTCCGGGGAGATGTCGAGACCGCGGTGGTGGTCGAGCATCGACTCGTAGCCGCCGAGCTCGTCGGCGTAGCGGGTCGGCCCGCCGAGCACTTCCGCCCACCACGCGGCCACGTGGTCGCGGTGGTGCTCCGAGACCCCGCCCGGGAAGAACCCGGAGAGCAGCCCGTCGGCCTCGACCCGGTCGTAGAACGCGTCGATGAGGCGTCGTAGGGCATCGCTGCCGCCGGCCCATTCGAAGAGCGTGGGCAGGCCGGGTTCGTCGACTCCCATGAGCGGCAGCGTACGCCGCGACGTAGGTTGGCGGGGTGACTCCGACCGACCTGCTGACCGACGCCTTCGGGCGCGTCCACGAGAGCACGCAGGCCGTGCTCGACGGCCTCACCGACGACCAGCTGCGCCACCGCCCCGGACCCGAGGCCAACCCGATCGGCTGGCTGGTCTGGCACCTCGCCCGCGTCCAGGACGACCACGTCGCCGACGTCGGCGGGCACGACCAGGTCTACGACGGCTACGTGGCGCGCTTCGACCTGCCCTACGACGCCGCGGCGATCGGCTACGGCCAGAGCAGCGACGACGTGGCGGCGTTCGCGGCATCGGCCGAGCTGCTGGCGGACTACGCCGCGGCCGTCCACGACCGCACGGTCGCCTACCTCGGCACCCTCGGCGCCGACGACCTCGACCGGGTCGTCGACGACCGCTGGGACCCGCCGGTCACCCTGGGCGCGCGGCTGGTCAGCGTCGTCAACGACGACACGCAGCACGTCGGCCAGGCGGCCTACGTCCGCGGGCTGCTGGGCCTCTAGACCGTCCGTCGGCCGGGTGACCTGGCCGGCGGTCGGGGTGGGCGGTGTGTGAGCCACCGTTCGGCGTGGGTTGGTCGGTGTGTTCGGTGGCTGACTCACCGCCCGTCGGGGTCGGTCGGTGTGGGCGGTTTGTGAGCCACCGTTCGGGGCGACGTCGGCACCGTCTTCGGTGGCTGACTCACCGCTCATCGGGGTCGGTCGGTGTGGGCGGTGTGTGAGCCACCTTTTCGCCAGCCAGCAGCCGCGCGCGGCAGGTCAGTCGAGGCAGTACGTCCTGACCTCGGCCACGCCCTCGACGGTGCCGCCGACCTCGGCGTAGGAGTCGGTGAACTGGCCGGCCGTGGTCGCGTCGCGGAAGAGCAGCGAGGCGACCAGGTCACCGTCGGCGACGTCGACCGAGTCGGTCACGCCGTCGAGGCAGCCCGTGTCGGAGATGCCGGCGGTGAAGGCGAACTTCTGCGCGAGCTCGACCTGGTCCGCGAGCTCGGCCTGGCTGCCGGTGGCCAGCACCACGGCCGTGTAGGTGCCGCCCTGCTGCGGGGCCTGGACGTCGACCGGGAAGATCGGTCCGACCTGGTCCTCGTCGATGCCGGCGTGGAGGTCCTCGTCGTACGCGTCCGCCGGTGCCGACGTGGTGGCGTCGGCGGAGACGGGCTTCGCGTCGGCGGCGTCGTCGCCGTCCGTGTCGCTGCAGCCCGTGAGGGCGAGGACGCCGAGCAGGGCGGGAGTGGCGACGAGCAGGGCGGCGGTGCGCTTCGTACGCATGGGAGGACCTCCGGAGCAGGGGGCGCGCCCTCGTGGCGCGCTCACCAGGGAGATGCGGGGCGGTTGCCGAAAGTTGCGCCGTCGTCGGGCAGGGCCCTACCAGGGGCTGGGTTCGAAGTCCTTGAGGAAGTGGCCGTGCAGGTCCTCGCCGGCCTCGCCGCGGACGACGGGGTCGTAGACGCGGGCGGCCCCGTCGACCAGGTCGAGCGGCGCGTGCCAGCCCTCGGCGGCGATCCGCAGCTTCTCGTGGTGGGGGCGCTCGTCGGTGATCCAGCCGGTGTCGACGGCGTTCATCAGGATCCGGTCGGTCTCGAACATCTCGCCCGCCGAGGTGCGCGTCATCATGTTGAGCGCGGCCTTGGCCATGTTGGTGTGCGGGTGCCCAGGACCCTTGTAGCGCCGGGAGAACTGGCCCTCCATCGCCGACACGTTGACCACGTGCGAGCGCCCCGACGGCGCCGCGAGGGCGGCCGCGGCCAGGGCCGGCCGGAGCCGGGAGACCAGCAGGAACGGGGCGACCGAGTTGCAGAGCTGCACCTCCAGCAGCTCGAGCGGATCGACCTCGTCGACGGTCTGGGTCCAGGAGTTGCTGGTGACGACGTCGGGCAGCAGCCCGCCCGCGTCGACCGCGGAGCCGTCGAGGTGGGCCTCGAGCGAGGCGTGCCCGGCCCGCAGGGCCAGTGCGGTCAGGGACGCCGCGGTGTGGGCGGCGCGCGCCTGCTCGAGCGACTCGCCCTCGTGGTGGGCGACCGGCGCGGCGGCCAGGGCCCCGGAGATGGAGGCCGGGTGCAGCTCGGAGATGCGGTCGAACATGACCATCTCGGGCAGCGGTACGCCGTCGGGCAGCGGCTCGCGCTCGGCCTCGACGAGCGGCGCGTAGGAGCCGGGCTGGCGGCGTACGGTCTGGCAGGCGTTGTTGACCAGCACGTCGAGCGGCCCGGCCGCGGCCACGTCGTCGGCGAGCGCGACGACCTGGGTCGGGTCGCGCAGGTCGATGCCGACGATCTTGAGCCGGTGGATCCAGTCGGCGCTGTCGGCCAGACCCGAGTAGCGGCGCGCGGCGTCGTGGGGGAAGCGCGTGGTGAGGGTGAGGTGGGCGCCGTCGCGGAGGAGCCGGAGCGCGATGTACATGCCGATCTTCGCGCGGCCGCCGGTCAGCAGCGCACGGCGTCCGGTGAGGTCGGTGCCCTGGTCGCGCTTGGCGTGCGACAGGGCGGCGCACGACGGGCACAGCCAGTGGTAGAAGGCGTCGACGAGCGTGTAGTCGTCCTTGCAGATGTAGCAGCCGCGCGGGTTGACCAGCTCGCCGGCGAACTGCCGGCCGCCGTCGGCCGCACTCGACGTCAGCAGCAGCCCCTCGGTCTCGTCGTCGATCCGCAGCGGGCTCCCGGTCGCGGTCGCCTCGGTGACCGAGCGGTCGTGCGCGAGCTCGGCGGCCCGCTTGGAGAGCTTGCGGTCGCGCTTGATCGCCTTGTACATGTGCGACGCCGCCCGCTTGACCGCCACGTGGTCGGGGTCGTCCTCGGGCACCGTGTGCAGCATCCCGAGGACGCGCAGCGTCGTCTCGAGGTCGTCGGGGTGGATCACCGGCCAAGCCTAGGTGGTGGGGCTACAGCTGGGCGGAGGGCCGGGTGACCCGGTAGCGCACGAACGACGGTACGACGAGCGCGGCGACGACCACGCCCACCACGACCAGCACGCCACCCCCCGCTGCCGCGGCCGCGGTGCCCACCGAGGCGGCCGCCGCGCCGTGCGCGACGTCGGCGACGCGCGGGCCGCCCGCGACGACCACGATGAAGATGCCCTGGAGCCGCCCGCGGACCTCGTCGGAGGCGGCAGCCTGGAGCATCGAGGAGCGGAAGGCGGCCGAGGCCATGTCGGCCGCGCCGCCGACCACGAGCATCAGCACGGCGACGATAAGCATGGCGTGCCGCAGCGAGTCGTACTCGCCGCCGAGGCCGACCGCGACGCCGAAGCCGATCATCGACAGGCCCCACAGCACGATGCAGAGGACGACGGCGCGGCCCTGGGCCGAGACCCGCGAGACCCAGCCGGAGAACACGCCGCCGATGACCGAGCCCGCGGGGATGGCCGCGAAGAGGAGGGCGAACGCGAGGCCGCCCTCGGGGTTGCCGGCGAAGCTCTTGTCGGCGATCTCGGGGAACAGGGCGCGCGGCATGCCGAAGACCATCGCGATGATGTCGACGACGAACGACATCATCAGCACCGGCTGGGTCCTGAGGTAGGTGAAGCCCTCGACCACCGAGCGCAGGCCCGGCGCCTTGGCGATGGCGCCCTCGATCTTGAGCGGGGGCAGCCTGATGACCGCCGACAGCGTGGCGACCAGGGTGATCGTGTCGATGAGGTAGAGCCACTCGAGCCCGAACACCGGGATCAGCGCGCCGGCCACGAGCGGCCCGGCGATGCCGCCGGCCATGAAGACCGTCATGTTGAGCGAGTTGGCGGCGGGCAGCAGCTCGGGCTCGAGCAGGCGCGGCAGCACCGCCGAGCGGGTCGGCTGGTTGACGCCGAAGAACGCCTGCTGCACCGAGAACAGGCAGAGCAGCACCCACACGTTGGTGTTGCCGGTCGCGGCCTGCACCCAGAACAGCGCGCTCGTGACGATGAGCCCGGCCGTCGTGCAGACGAGGATGGTGCGCCGGTCGAAGACGTCGGCGAGCGCGCCACCCCACAGACCGAAGACCACGAGCGGCACGAGACCGAAGACGCCGGTGAGCCCGACGTAGGCCGACGACCCGGTGTCGCTGTAGATCTGCGCCGGTACGGCGACGACCGTCAGCTGGGCGCCGATGACGGTGATGATGTTGGCGACCCAGAGCCGCCGGAAGTGGTCGTTCTGGAGCGGGCGCGTGTCCGCGACGAGACCCCGCAGGCGGCTCACTCGGGCTGCGAGGTCGGGTCGGGCACGCCGGGCTCGACGGGCACGATCCCGGCCCGGTGTCTCTGGGCGAGCTCGCGGTAGTAGACCGGGTTGGTCTCGACCCAGAACTCCGACGACGTGCCGCCGATCGGCTTGGTCGGCTTGCACGGGATGCCGGCCGCGACCATGCCGCCGGGCAGCACGGTGCCGGGCGTGACGACCGACCCGGCCGCGACGAGGGTGCCGGGGCCGACGACGGAGCCGTCGAGCAGGGTGCTGCCGTTGCCGACGAGCGCCTTCTCCTCGACGGCCTTGCCGTGGACGACGCAGCCGTGGCCGACGGTGGCGTCGGGCCCGACCTCGAGGGTCTCGCCCGGTGCGGCGTGCAGCACGGAGTTGTCCTGGATGTTGGAGCCGGCCCGGACGACGATCGTGCAGATGTCGCCGCGGAGGACCGCGCCGTACCAGATGCTCGCGCCGGCCTCGACGGTCACGTCGCCGATGAGGGTGGCGGTCGCGGCGACGAACGCCTCAGGGTGCACGACGGGGCGCTTGCCCTCGAACTCGAACAGGTTCACCGGCTCATTGTGGTCCGTGCCCTTTCGGGCACGGTTGACGGGCTGCCGATGCGCGTGTGGCGGCCGCGGTCCTACCGTGAGCAGATGGCCGACCGGGCCCGGCGCAAGCCGCCCTCCCGCGTGCCCGACCAGGAGGAGACGGCCGGGCCCCCCCGGCGCGCGCCGATCGACCCGATCGCGATGATGCAGCGCCAGGTCGGCAACCGGGTGGTGGGCCAGCTCGTCCAGGCCATGACGGTGCAGCGGGTCAAGGAGGGCGACGGCCCCACCCCCGAGGTCGGCCACGTCCAGCAGCAGCTCAACGTGGTCGGGGCCGTCCCTCGCCTCGCGATCACCGGACGGTTCGACGACGCGACGACGGCCGCCGCGAAGTCGTTCCAGAGGAAGCTGATCGCCGAGGGCGTCAAGGGCGTGACGGAGAACGGCGTCGTCGACGGCGTCACCCACGACCAGCTCGGGACGCGGGCGCCGGTGGTGGAGATCAGCAAGCGCAAGGTGGTCGTCGCCGGGCCCGGGCAGAGCCAGGCCGACCTCGACAACCCGGCCCTGGGTACCCACGCGGCGCTCAAGGTGAAGGACCGCGGCGTTGCCGTCAAGGAGCTGCAGGAGCGGCTCAACAACAGCGGCAAGGCCGGCAAGGCGCTGACGGTCGACGGCCGGTTCGGTCCCCTGACCGACGGCGCGCTCAAGCTCTTCCAGACCTCGGTCCCGCTCCCGGCCACCGGGATCGCCGACCCCACCACCTGGGCCAAGCTCGAGACCGCCGGTGCCGCGACGCAGGGCCACGTCGAGTTCGACTGGCACGAGGAGGTCGAGGGGGTCAAGAACGTCGGGACCACGGCGTCGTACGACTGGAAGCTGTCCAAGACCGCGCTGACCATCTCCCTCGGGATCGCCTTCCACAAGAAGTCGGCAGGGGTCGACGGCCGGATCAGCCAGTGGCTGGCCGACATCAAGGAGATCTGGAGCACCTTCAAGGCGGTCAACCAGGACGACCCCAAGAAGCTGAGCATGGACATCGACTTCGAGGCCAAGCGCGGCGCCGGCCACGACGTCGACGTCCACCACCACGACCCCAAGGCCAAGACCAAGGCCCAGAAGGCGGCGAGCCGCTCCAACTCGGGCACCTGGTACACCGTCGACGAGCGCCGCTCGATGGCTCCGCACGAGTTCGGCCACCTGATCGGCCTGGCCGACGAGTACAACCGCACCGAGGAGCACTACCGCCAGGTGACCGGTGAGGAGCCCAACGTCGGCGCGTTCGCCGGCTCGGAGGCGGACGCCACCAAGATGGCCGCCGACATCAAGGCCCGGCTCCCGCTCGACGACGTGGTCGCCGCGCCGGTCAAGGCGTCCAACGACGAGCGCTGGGGCGCCAAGCTCGCTGCGGTCGTCGCGCCGCTCAGCCAGGGCGCGTTCTCCCGGTTCGTCGCCCAGCAGTACGCCAAGGCCAACGGCGGCGCCTCGGTCTACGCCGACATCCAGGCCGCGTTCGCCGCCGTCAGCGTCCCGGGGTTCCAGGGCAACCTGTCGGCGAGCGTGACGCCGTTCCTCTACTCCAACAACGGCCTGATGGGCAACATGGTCACGACGCCCGAGAAGGGTGGCGGTGGTGCGGCCGCCGGCGCGCACGAGCACCCGATCGAGCCGCGCCACGTCCAGCCGTTCGTCAACATCCTGGCCCGCGAGTGGGCCCTGCAGAACGGCAAGGCCGACAAGTGGACCCCGGAGCGACGATGATCCGGTTCACCCGCACCGAGCCCGGACGCCCGCCGCGCACGGCCGGCCTCGAGGTCGACGACGCCGGCGAGGTCGTCGGCTGGGAGACGGCGGGCGACCGGGTCGGCCGCTTCGGCCGGACGCTGCTCGCCGACGAGCTCGAGGCGCTCCGTGGGGCGGTCGAGACCGCGGCCGCCGCGGCGCCGGGCGACCTGGAGGTCGCGGCGCCCGGTGGGGCCGGCGCCTCCGAGCAGGTCAACGCGGACGGCGTCGGGGTCTTCCTGGACGCCGGGGCCGAGCCGCCGGCGCTCGCGGCCGACCTCGTCGCGCTGCTGCGCGAGCTGCACGTCGACCTGCTCGGCCACCCCGTCGCCGCGCTCGAGCTCCACGTGTCTGGCTCCCCGACGGACCCGGGCACCGCGGCGCTGCGGCACCTGGGCGAAGAGGCCCTCGTCGTACGGACGGGCGGCGCGAGCGCCCGGGCGAGCGTCTTCGACGCCGGGAGCGCCGTCGTCGACCAGTCGGCGACGACGGTCGAGGTCGACGTCGACGGCCCGGTCGACCCCGGCTGGACCCACCCCCTCTCCGGACTCGAGGTCGGCGCACCCGTGGCCGGCGGCTTCCGGACGGTCAAGGTCGACGGCGTGGCCGTCGACGTCGACGGCAGCGGCGTGCCGCGGCCGGTCGAGCTGGTGTGGATGGACGGTGACGACGGTGACGACGACTGAGACGACTGAGACGACGACTGAGACGGCTCGCCGCGGCAAGACCATCGGGTCGGTGCTCGGCACGGGCGGCACCGTCGCGCCGGCCGAGCGGCTCTCGCGGTCGAGCCTCTGGCAGCGGCAGCGGGACTTCTACGACCAGGACGCCGAGGGGCTCTGGGGCTCGGGCGCGGTCCCGCACCACATCACCGGCAACCCGGCGATCGCCCACACCTACGCCCGCCTGGCGCTGGAGTTCCTGCGGTCGGTGCCGTCGTCGTACGACGACCGGCCCCACGTCGTCGAGATCGGTGGCGGGTCGGGCCGGTTCGCCTACCTCTTCGTGCGCCACCTCCGCGCCCTCGCCCCGACGCGCCCGTTCACCTACGTGCTCACCGACTTCGCGCCGGAGCGCGTCGCCGCCTGGGCCGCGTGCCCGGCGTACCGGCCGATGGTGGAGGACGGGTTCCTCGACTTCGCCGTCCTGGACGCCGACGACCTGCGGGCCACCGAGCTCGTGGTCTCGGGCCGCCCGCTCGGCCCCGGCTCGCTGGGTGGGCCGGTGGTCGGGATCGCCAACTACGTGTTCGACAGCCTGCGGGCCGACGCCTACCTGGTGCGCTCGGGCGAGCTGCTGGAGGTGCGCGCCGAGGTGCCGACCGATCTGCGGGTCGACGGCATCGGCTGGGAGTCGGCCCCGTGCGGGGCGCTCCCCGACGACCTCGGCCCGATCCTGGAGCACTACCGCGACACGCTCGACGACACGGCCGTCCTCGTCCCCACCGGCGCCCTGGCCTGCCTCGACCTGCTCGACGCGCTCAGCAACGCGCCGAGCTGCGCCCTGGTCGCCGACAAGGGCCACGCGACCGCGCTCGAGCTGTGCTCCCAGCCCGAGCCGGCCGTGGTGCTGCACGGCAGCGGCTTCTCGTTGATGGTCAACTTCGACCTCGTCGCCGAGCACACGCGCCGTCTCGGCGGCGTCGCCGTGCTGCCCCGCGACCCGGCGCACAGCCTCGTCGTCGCGGCCTTCGTGCGCGGCGCGGTCGACGACCCTGCGGGTCTCGCCGCGGCGCTGCAGGACCACCTGGTCGACACCGGGCCCGACAACGCCTTCCTGGTCCGCCCGCTGCTGGGCGCCGCCCGGTCGGTCGAGACGGCGCTGGCCTGCCTGCGGCTGGCCCACTTCGACCCCGTCCTGCTCGTCGAGCTGCTGCCGCTGCTCCTCGAGACGCTGCCGGACCTGCCCGACCAGCGCCGCAGCGAGGTGGAGCGGGTGCTGCTGCGGGTCTGGGACAACTGGTTCCCCATCGGGGAGCCGACCGACCTGGCGCTCTGCGTCGGGCTGGCCCTCTCGGCGATGGACCGGTTCGCCCGGGCCGTCGACTTCCTCGAGATCTCCGTCAAGGAGCACCCCGACAGCGCGCCCGCGGCCTTCGCGATGGGCGTCGCCCGGCGCGGCCTGCGCGACCTGCACGCCGCCCACCAGTGGGCCGAGCGGGCGCTCGAGCTCGAGCCGGGCTTCGCCCAGGCCCGTGCCCTGCGGGCGGTCGTCGCCGACGAGATGGTCGCGCCCTGATGTTCGAGCAGACCCTGCGCTTCCTCACCGACGACGGCTGGCCCGTCGCCCCCGGCGAGCACGACGGCCTGCCGTGCATCGACACCCACTTCCTCGGCACCGACGCCGAGTGGGACTGCCGGGCCCGGCCCTACGACCCGTTCGGGCAGCTCGCGTTCGAGTCGGTGCTGCCGTTCGTCGTGGCGCCCGAGCACCGCCCGGCCGTCACCGAGCTCGTCGTACGCACCAACTGGCGGCTGCTCACCGGCGCCTTCCAGCTCGACCTCGACACCGGCGACGCGGTCTTCCGCACGATGCTCTTCCTCTCCCACGGCGCCGAGCCCACCGACGGGCTGCTGCGCGGGCTGGTCTACGGCAACGTCCTCACCGTCGACCGGTGCCTGGCCGAGCTGGCCGGCGTCGCCGCCGGCGGTGAGCCGGCCGGCGCCCTCGCCCGGCTGGCGCTCTGACCGCTCCGGGCTACCAGGACGACGTACGGGCACGTGCGACCAGGAACCAGACCGGTACGACGAACACCAGCCACAGCTGCATCGTCGGGTCGATCTCCTCGGTGCCGAGGCGGCCGCCCTCGTCGTTCTGGTTGGTCAGCACCCAGAGGACGAACGCCGCGACCAGGGTCGCGCCGGCCGCGCCCAGCATCAGCCCGCCCGGCCAGGCGTCCCGCGTCGCGACCCACCACCGCACCGAGGCGGCGCTCACCACGAGCCCGACGACCACCACCAGCGCGGCGACCGTGATCGCCGTCGTCGGGCCGGTCTCGCCGGGGTCGAGGACCACCCCGAGGAGCGTGGCCTGCTCGGCCGCGCCGTCGATCTCGTCGAGGGCCTCCCCGGCCCCCGTGCCGTAGCGGAACATCGGCAGCACCAGCGCCACCACCGCCAGCGCGGTCGGCACCGCCAGCGAGGCCAGCGCGCCGAGCCGACCGACCTCCTCCTCCAGCCAGAGCTGTCGCCTCTCCACCGTCTCGGCCATGTCGGTCCCCGTTCGTGTGTCGTGCCGTGGTCGTGCCCGTGGTCGTGGTCGTCCGACGGCAGGCTTCCCCGATGAGTTCCCTGGTCACACCCGGTCTGTGCTCCTACCCTCGTCCCACCGCCCCCCAGGAGACCGACATGTCGTTCCAGGCCTACCTCGACAACGCCGAGAAGAAGTCCGGCAGGACCCCGCAGGAGATCGTCGACCTCGCCCACGCGCAGGGCTTCGGGGCCGACACCTTGGCCGGCCCGATCCTCGCCTGGCTGGCCGACGAGCTCGAGATCGGCCGCGGCCACGGCATGGCGCTGGTCCACGTGATCAAGAACGGTCCCGAGATCAGCGCCAAGCACGTCGGTACGACGGGCTCGCACCGCGACGAGTCCGCCCTGCTCCGCCTCGACGGGCTCGCGAACCGATGAGCGAGACCGCGCTCGACCTGACCTTCACCGAGGTCCTGCGGCGCAGCGACGCCAAGGGCGGCTGGACCTACGTCGTCTGGCCCGAGTCGGTCGCCACCTTCGGCACCAAGGGCCGGGTCAAGGTCCGCGGCACCGTCGACGGCGTGGCGTTCGAGTCGTCGTTCATGGCGCTGGGCGACGGCACCCACAAGCTCCCTGTCGCCGGTGCCCTGCGCGTCGACTCCGGCAAGGAGGCCGGTGACGAGGTCCTCATCCACCTGACGGCACGACTCGCCATCCATGGCGGCGCCGGCGCCGCCCAGGCCGCACCCTGACGGCACCGCAGGTGCTTGAGATGCGCCGAGCATGCCGACGCACCCGCGGGCACCGCCAGGGCACGACCTGGACGACGCCTGCATCCGCCAGCGATGGCGAGTCGTGCCGTCGTGCCAGGCTGGGGTAGTGGCCGCCCTTCCCCATCCCCGCCCCAGCCAGCGCACCAAGCCCGGCCCCGGCCAGGAGTCCTGCTGGGACTACCCCCGACCGCCCGCGCTCGAGGTGTCCTCCGAGACGGTCGAGATCGTCGTCGGCGGCGAGGTCGTCGCCTCCACCACGCACTCGTGGCGGGTGCTCGAGACGAGCCACCCCCCGACCTACTACCTCCCGCGCGACGCCTTCGTCGCCGGCGCCCTGCGCGAGGCCGCGGGCTCCTCGCACTGCGAGTGGAAGGGCGCGGCGTCCTACTACGACGTCGTCGGCGGCGGCCAGGTCGCCCCGCGCGCCGGCTGGACCTACCTGGCACCCACCCCCCGCTTCGCCGACCTCGCGGGCGCGGTCTCGGTGATGCCCGGCCAGGTCGACCGCTGCCTCGTCGACGGCGAGGTCGTGCAGGCGCAGGCCGGCGGCTTCTACGGCGGCTGGATCACGTCGCGCGTCGTCGGACCGTTCAAGGGGGAGCCCGGCACCTGGGGCTGGTGACGGTCCGCGGACGAAGTCCGTGGGCCGTCGAGGGTCGTCGAGCATCCGGGTCGCCGACCGAGCTTGCTCGGGCGCGAACCGGTGTCGAGACCTGGTGAGGTCAAGCCACCCGATCACGGTGTGGGCCTCGTGACCCAGGTGGCACCCTGGACCCATGGCTCACCTGTACCAAGCGACGATCACTCCGACCAAGCTCGAGATGCTGGCGGCGTGGGCGCCGCACCGCCCGTGGTACGCCGGCTCGGGCACGCCGACCGTGCTCGGCGCCTACCGCTTCGACGACCCCGCCGGCGAGGTCGGCATCGAGACGTTCCTGGTCCAGGCCGGTGACGGGCCGGTGCTGCACGTGCCGGTCACCTACCGCGGCGCGCCGCTGGCCGGCGCCGAGGATGCGCTGGTGACCGAGATGCAGCACAGCGTGCTGGGGCCGCGGTGGGTCTACGACGGCTGCGCAGACCCGGCGTACGCCGCCGCGCTGGCCACCACGATCCTGAGGGGCGGGCGCGAGGCGACCATGCAGGTCGAGGTCGACGGCGAGCTCACGACCCGCGAGACGACCACGTTCGTCAACGGCAGCGGGCTGGCTGGGGCGCCCGTCCCGGAGATCACCACGGTCGAGCGCCACGAGGTCCCCGGCTGCACGGTCATCGAGGCCGGCGGCCTCGAGCTCACCGTCTGCCGCGTGGTCTCGCCGCCGTCGACGCTCGACACCACGGGCACCCGCACGCTCGTCGGCCGGTGGCCCAACAACAGCACGCCGACGCTGCTCGCGCTGGCTCGCTGAGGGCTGACGGCGGGCGGGTCACTCGATCCCGGCGGCCTCGTCGAGCTCCTGGAGCAGGGAGTGCGCGGCGAGCTCGACCTTCTTGTGCCGCCACTCCGAGGCGCGATAGACGCACGCGATCAAACCGGAGCGGTGCACGCGCCGGAAGTCACCGTAGACGAACGCGAAGCGCGCCTTGGTCTCGTCGTTGGCGCCCTCGGTGAGCCCGAGGTGCCAGGCGCCGTAGTCGTCCCAGCTGTGCCGCTCGAGGTAGCCGTTCTGCACGTCGGCCGACGGCTGGACGTCGCCCCAGTCGCTGTCGAGCACGTACTGGCGCTTGGCGATCAGGTCGCGGGCCCGCTCGACGGCGGGGTCGTTGACGGCGTACCGAGCCATGGCCGGCCCCCTAGCCCCGGCCGGCTGGCGGCACGGGCTGGTCGTCGTCGCGCGGTCCGAAGATGCAGACCGACTCGATGCCGTCGTCGTCGATGCCCCAGGCCTGCATCTGGGCGCGGGAGCGACGCGAGAAGATCCCGCGGAACAGCTCGTAGGGCTCGACCGTGCCGACCAGGTCGGGGGCCTTCATCGGCGCCACCATGTCGAGGACCGGTGTCCACAGGTGGTCGGGCAGCCGGCCGTGCCCGAGTGCCTCGTGGAGGTCGGCGTGGTGGACGGCGATGTCCCAGACGATGGCCGGGCGCGGGTTGTCGACGGTCGAGTGCGCCACCGCGTCGGCGTTGGTCTCGAGCTCCTCGACCAGCGCGCCGACCGGGAGGTGGGCGCGCTCGCCGACGTGGCGGGCGGTCCACTCGGGTGACGGGGCGTCGTCCATCCGGCCGGTCACGGAGTCGGCGGCGCCGCCCGCGAGGTGGGCGAGGAGGTCGCGCACGGTCCAGGCGGGCGTGCCCGGCACGGTGCTCGCGAGCTGCTCGTCGGAGAGGTCGCCGGCGAGGGCACCCACCGCCGCCACGTGGTCGCGGTAGAGCACGGCCCAGTCGGTCATGGGCCGACGCTACTCAGCCACCGGGTCCGATCGCGATAGAAAGATCCGAGAAGTTTTCCCGGAGCTGTCGTAGGGCCGTCGCCTCGTTCGTGGAAGGGGTGTGAGGCAGCCACCCGGGCCGCCGACCCAGATCACGAGGAGCACGTCATGCCGCAGTACTTCCTGGCCGTCAACCACGACGAGGCAAGCGACGCCGAAATGGCCACCAAGACCATGGAGGACTTCCAGCCCATCATCGAGGCCGTCGACGCCTTCAACACCGCGCTGCGGGAGTCCGGCGCGTGGGTCTTCGCCGGCGGGCTGCAGGACCGCGAGTCCAGCACCGTCGTCGACGCCACCGGCGACTCGCCGATCGTCACCGACGGCCCGTTCTCGGAGTCGAAGGAGTACCTCGGCGGCTTCTGGATCATCGAGGCCGCCGACCTCGACGCCGCGCTCGACTGGGCCACGAAGGGCTCGCAGGCCTGCGCCGGCAAGGTCGAGGTCCGTCCCTTCCAGCTCGAGCCCGAGGCCTGAGGCGCCTGGCGTCGGGGGACCGCGTGGACGTGGTCGAGCGGGTCTACCGCGAGGAGTTCGGCCGGGTGGTCGCCTCACTGACCCGGCGCTTCGGCAGCATCGACGTCGCCGAGGACGCCGCGGGCGAGGCGCTCCTGGTCGCGCTCGAGAAGTGGCCGGTGGACGGCGTGCCCCCCAACCCGGGGGCGTGGCTCACCACCACCGCCGCGCGCAAGGCCATCGACAAGATCCGCCGCGAGTCCCACCGCGACGCCAAGCACCAGGCGGCGCTCATGATCGAGGACGACACACCCCACGAGCCCACCGGACCGGTCGAGGACGACCGGCTGCGGATGGTCTTCACCTGCTGCCACCCCGCCCTCGCCCCCGAGGCGCGCGTGGCGCTCACGCTGCGGCTGCTCGGCGGCCTGACCGTCGCCGAGATCGCCCAGGCGTTCCTCGTGCCCGAGACGACGATGGCCCAGCGCATCACCCGCGCCAAGAAGAAGATCGCCGGCGCCGGCATCCCCTACCGCGTGCCGTCGCTCGAGGACCTGCCCGAGCGGGTCGCGGGCGTGCTGGCCGTCGTCTACCTGGTCTTCAACGAGGGCTACCTGTCGTCGGCGGAGGGTACGTCGGTCCGCGACGACCTGACGACCGAGGCGATCCGGCTCGGCCGCATCCTGCGGGCGTTGCTGCCCCAGGTCCCCGAGGTCACCGGGCTGCTCGCGCTGATGCTGCTCACCGAGGCCCGCCGCCCCGCGCGGATCTCGGCCGATGGCACGCTCGTGCCGCTGCCCGAGCAGGACCGGGGCGCGTGGTCGCGTCCTCTCATCCAGGAGGGCCACGCGCTGGTCCGGGAGTGCCTGGCGACGAACCGGCCCGGCCGCTACCAGCTGATGGCCGCGATCAACGCCGTCCACACCGACGCCCGCGCCGCCGCCGACACCGACTGGTCGCAGATCGCGGCGCTCTACGGCCAGCTGGCCGCGATCGACCCCAGCCCGATCGTCGAGCTCAACCGTGCGGTCGCCGTCGCAGAGCTCGACGGCCCCGAGGTCGGGCTGGCCCTCGTCGACCGGCTCAACGGGTCGCTGTCGGGCTACCACCCCTTCCACGCCACCCGCGCCGACCTGCTGCGCCGCCTCGGCCGCTCGGCGGAGTCGCGCTCGGCGTACGACGCCGCGCTGGCGCTCATCGACAATCCCGCCGAGACCGCCTACCTCACCCGCCGTCGCGACCAGCTCGCCCTCGGGTGACGCCGCGATAGTCCCCGACAAACGGGATTCTGGACTGACTCAAGAATCCCGTCGGTGGGGGACTATCGCGCGAAGTGGCTGGCGTAGGAGGTCGTGCCGACGGCGATCGAGTAGGTCTCGTAGTAGTCGGTGACGCCGCGACGCTGGGCCTCGCGGTGGCGGGGGTGGTCGCGCCAGCGGCGGTGGGACGCCTCGTCGACGAACGTCACGATGGTCGCGCGCTCCCCGTCGTCGGCGACGAACGTCTTGGTCTCGACGAACCCGGGCATCTCGCGGGCGAGCGCGGCGACGACGGCGAGCTCGTCGGCGTACGCCGTCCGGGCGGCTGGGTCGTCCCGCAGCCGGTTGCGGAAGACGGTGACCACCTGGCCGATCGAGGGAGGGATGCGCTCCATGGGGCCATTCTCCCCGTCTTCTAGGCTGGAGCGGTGACCCCCGAGACCCTCGAGCCGCTGACCCTGCCCGCCGACCCGGACGCCTGGGACGAGTGGGTGCGGACCCGCGCCGAGACCGGCCTGGCCCGCGCCGCCGAGATCGTGACCGGCCTGCGCGAGGACCCGCCGACGGGGGACTCGGCGGCGATCGAGGTGCTGCGCCGCTGGGACGAGATGTCGCTCCAGCTCGGCAACGTGGCGTCGATGGGGTCGCTGTTCGGCAACGTGCACCCCGACGAGGCCGTCCGCACCACGGCCGAGAAGGCCGAGCAGGACGTGAGCCGCGTGAGCACCGAGCTGTCGCTCGACCGCGGTCTGTTCGAGCTGTTCGCCGGGCTGTCCGAGGAGGGCCTCGACGACCACGCGAGCCGCCTGCTGACCAAGGTGCGCCGCGACTTCACCCGGGCCGGCGTGGACCGCGACGACGAGACCCGCGCCCGGATCACCGCGATCCAGGAGCGGATGACCGAGATCGACCAGGAGTTCAGCAAGGCCGTCCGTGACGACGTGCGCACGATCCGGGTCGCGCCCGAGCGCCTCGACGGGCTGCCGGGCGACTGGCTCGAGGCCCACCCGGCCGACGACGACGGCCTCGTCACCGTCACGACCGACTACCCCGACGCCGTGCCGGTGCGGCAGTTCTGCCACGACGCCGACGTACGTCGCGACATGCTCGACGCCTTCCTCAACCGCGGCTACCCGGCCACCGAGCCGCTCCTCAAGGAGCTCTTCGACCTGCGCCACGAGCTGGCGACCCTGGTCGGCTTCGACGACTGGGCGGCCTACGACGCGCAGGTCAAGATGATCGGCGAGGGCCCGGCGATCCCGGAGTTCATCGACCGGATCGCGGCCGCCGCCGAGGAGCCGATGGCGCGCGACCTCGCGACGCTGCTCGCGCGCTACCGCCAGGACCAGCCCGACGCAGAGCGCGTCACCGGCGCCGACGCGCCCTACTACGAGGAGCTCGTGCGCAAGGAGCAGATGCGCGTCGACTCCCAGCAGGTGCGCACCTACTTCGCCTTCGACAAGGTCCGCACCGGGCTGCTCGCGGTCACCGGCAAGCTGTTCGGGCTGCGCTACGACGAGGTCCCCGACGCCCCGGTCTGGCACGCCGACGTGACGGCCTACGACGTCGTCGACGCCGACTCGGGCGACGGCCTCGGCCGGATCTACCTCGACCTCCACCCCCGTGACGGCAAGTTCAAGCACGCCGCGCAGTTCACCCTCACCGACGGCGTCGCCGGCGCGCAGCTGCCCGAGGGCGTGCTGGTCTGCAACTTCAGCCGCGGGCTGATGGAGCACGACCACGTGGTGACGCTGTTCCACGAGTTCGGCCACCTGGTGCACCACACGCTCGGCGGGCACGTGCCGTGGGCGCGGTTCGCCGGCGTCGCGACCGAGTGGGACTTCGTCGAGGCGCCCAGCCAGATGCTCGAGGAGTGGGCCTGGGACCCGTCAGTCCTCGGCTCGTTCGCCACCGACGAGAGCGGTGCGCCGATCCCGGCCGACCTGGTCGAGGCGATGCGCGCCAGCGACGACTTCGGCAAGGGCGCCGGTGCGCGCACCCAGATGTTCTACGCCTCGATGTCGTACTGGTTCCACGTCGAGCGCCCCGCCGACCTCACGACCCGGATGATCGAGCTGCAGGAGAAGTACTCCGCCTGGCCCTACCTCGAGGGCTCCCACATGTACGCCTCGTTCGGCCACCTCGGCGGCTACTCCTCGGCCTACTACACCTACATGTGGTCGCTGGTCATCGCCAAGGACCTGTTCTCGGCCTTCGACACCGACGACCTCTTCGCACCTGAGGTCGCGCGGCGCTACCGCGACCGGGTGCTGGCGCCCGGTGGGACCAAGGACGCTGCCGACCTGGTCGCCGACTTCCTGGGTCGGCCGTACACGTTCGACGCCTACGCCGCGTGGCTGGCCGGCTGAGCCCGCGCGGCGCCGGGCTCAAGTCGGCCCCGTGAGATGCCGACGAACTAGATGGACGCGACCCCCGTACGATCCGCCTAGGTAGGCTCCATGACGCAGGATGTGGCCCCGTGCCCACCCCCGGCGATGCCGGTGCTGACGCCCGACATGGACTTCGACGCTGCCTCGCACCTGGTGCTCCAGTACCTCGAGGCCCACGTGCCCATGGCGCTGTGGGCGGTGACCCGCGTCGAGAACGAGCGCCAGACCTTCATCCAGCTGAACGCCACCGACGCGTACGCCGTGCAGCGCGGTGGCTCCGTCACGTGGCAGGACAGCTACTGCTACCAGATGGTGTCCGGGCTCGGACCCACCGTGGCGCCCGACGCGCAGTCGGTGCCCGCCTATGCCGCATCCACGTTCAACGACACCTTCACCGTCGGTGCCTACGCCGGCTCGCCCATCCACGAGCCCTCGGGATCCGTCTTCGGCGTCCTCTGCGGCGTCGACCCCACACGCAAGAGCCTCGACGGCGAGCTGTCCCAGGCCGCACCGCTGCTGGCGCTGCTCGGCCAGCTCCTCAGCATGGTGCTCGCCGCCGACCGCACGCGCGACGAGTCGGCGTACGCGGTGTTCGAGGCGACCCTGGCCGCCGAGACCGACGCGCTGACCGGGCTGTTCAACCTGCGCGCCTGGCAGCGGATCCTCGCTGAGGAGCAGGAGCGCTTCGACCGCTTCGCCGACCCCACGGTGGCCGTGGTGCTCGACCTCGACCTGCTCAAGACGGTCAACGACACCCAGGGCCACGAAGCCGGAGACCGCTACATCCAGCTCGCTGCTTCTGCGTTGTCCGGGTCGGTCAAGGACCGCGACGTCGTCGCGCGCCTGGGCGGGGACGAGTTCGCGGTGCTGCTGCGCGGCTGCACCGAGGCGGAGGCCGTCCACGTGGTCGACCGCATCTATGCCGCTCTTGCTGACGTCGGAGTCGCTGGGTCGATCGGCTGGGCGCCGATCTCGGTGCTCCGGGGGTTCCCGGACGCGTTGGCGCAGGCTGATGCGGCCATGTACGCGGCCAAAGCTGTGCGTCGGGAGGCTCGGCTGGCTGGGTCCGTGTAGGACGTGTCCGGTCACGGGTCAGCTGGTACCTGTGCGCCACTCGTGCGGCGTCATGCCGTACTCGGTCCTGAAGACCCGGCTGAAGTGCGAGGGATCGGCAAATCCCCACCGCGCGCTGACCGTCGCGATCGCGACGTGTCGCCGTCGGCCGTCACGCAGCTCGCGACGGCAGGCCTCGAGTCTCTGTCGACGGATGGTGTCAGCCAGCCGGATGTCGGCCTGCGCCATGACCTTGTAGAGCTGGCGCACGGAGACGTGGTGCGCGGCGGCGATGGTCTCCGCGCTCAGGTCGCGATCGCCCAGGTGGTCGGCGACGTAGCGCTGGATACGGAACGCGAGTGACTGGTCCAGGGGCTCACGCGCGAGGTCCTCGTCCTCCACGTGTGCGGCCACCAGCGCGCGAACCAGCTCGAGTGCGGGAGCGACCACCAGCTCCGCCGCCCGCGGCCGGTCGAGGACGTCGCCGCGGCCGAGGGATGCCAGGAAGGGCGTGACCACCGAGGCCAGCGGGTTGTTGTCGGGACCGATGCGAGCGCCGAGGACCTGGTCCAGGGTCCCCTGCGGGAGGGCCAGAGCGGAGCGGGCGACCTGGAAGTAGTGCAGCTCGGTGAGTCCCGGGTTGGTGATCGAGTAGGGGCTGGTCGTCTCGTAGATCGTCACGTCGCCGGGGCGGAGCGTCGTCTGCCGGTCGCCCTGCGAGATGCGCGAGCTCCCCACACCTTGCACTGCGACGAACACGGACGGCTCGTGGTCCGATCTCGCCTGACGCGCCGTGCGCCACAACGCGTTGTCGGAGGATCGCGCCGAGTTGAAGTTGAGCGGACCCGCGGTGGCCAGCCTGCAGTGGAGGTCGATCCGGTCGGCGGGACGGTCCCACCGGATCTCCACCGGGAGGACGCCGGAGCAGATGGCCTCGTGGATCATGGCCTCGCGATCGATGACGGGCATGTCGTCGGAGTTCAACACGACGCTCATGACCGACCTCCGATGCTGGAGCTGTTGCTGGGCAGGAGCCTAGAGCGACGGCGGCCCGGTGTCCCGACCTCCGTGCACAGCCAGCACAGGACCATGCACGCGCAGACCGTCTGGGTCCCGGCCCGGCTCCTACGTTGGCCAGCATTCCCGACGAGAGGCGCACCCGATGTCCGACAGCACCACGACCCCCAAACCGGCCGAGCTCGCCGAGGTGGAGCGCGCCAACGCCTCCGGGAAGCAGCCGGTGGTGCTCGTCCACGGACTCTGGCTCCTCGACTCGAGCTGGGACAGGTGGGCGGCGTTCTTCGAGGACGCCGGCTACACGGCCGTGACCCCCGGCTGGCCCGACGACCCGGAGAGCATCGAGGACGCCCGCTCCCACCCCGACGTCTTCGCCGGCAAGAGCGTCGGTGACGTCGCGGCCTACCAGCAGGCGATCATCGAGCGGCTCGACCGGAAGCCGGCGATCATCGGCCACTCCTTCGGAGGCGTCCTGGTGCAGATCCTCGCCGGACGAGGGCTGTCGGCCGCGACCTGCGCCATCTCGCCGGCGCCCTCACGGGGAGTCCTTCCGCTGCCTGTCAACGCGCTGAAGGCAGCCGCACCGGTCTTGGCGAACCCGGCCAACCGCGCCCGGGCCATCACCCTGACCTGCGACCAGTTCCGGTTCGGCTTCGCGAGCTCGGTCGACGAGCAGGAGGCCAAGGAGCTCTACGAGCAGTTCCACGTCGCCGGCTCGGGTATCCCGCTGTTCCAGGCCGCCTTCGCCAACGTCAACCCCGGCAGCGAGGTGAAGGCCAGGAAGAAGGGCGAGGACCGCGGACCGATGCTGGTCCTGGTGGGGGAGGAGGACCACCAGGCGCCGCCGGCGATCGCCCGCGCGACCTACAAGAAGCAGGCCAAGAACCAACACTCGGTGACCGAGTTCGCCGAGGTCCCGGGGCGAGGACACTCGATCACGATCGACTCAGGCTGGCAGGAGGTCGCCCAGACCTGTCTGGACTTCTTCCGCAAGGTCGGGGTCTGAGCGGGGTAGCTTCCCGAGGCGCGGCCAGCGTGGACCTGCCCTCTGCGTGAGGTGTCCCGGTCGGTGAACCGCCCCTTGCTCGCCCTTGGTGCTGCACCGCTCTGCAGGGCAACGGTGGGAGTGTCCGTGTGCCACACGGCGCCAGGGTCGGGCTCTCACGACTGACTGGCCCGGCACACCGACACCCGCGGCGGTTCTCGGCTGCCCGAGGGCGCCTCGAGCTGCCCACTGCCGGCGGACAGACGCGGGTCGTGCGACTCGCAGAATGGAGACGTCCCCGGTTTGCACCCTGACCCGGTCGGGAAGTGATGGGCATGCAACCCGCGTCCCGGTCCCGCCGTGCCGTCGGCCTGGCCATGGCGATCGGTCTGGTCGTCTCGACGGCGGCGTGCAGCGACGACGAGCCGCCCACGACACCGACGACGCCGACGCCCTCGACTGCGGCGACCGTCATCGAGCCGGCCCCGGCGTTCGAGCCCGGGGCGGCGCAGTGGACCGCCGTGCCCGGGCGGAGGACCGACGTGACCACGGTGAGCGCGACCTCGATCCTGACCTACGAGCTGCGCGGCGGCCCTCGCGCGACGCAGCGCACCACGGCGGTCTACTCCCGCACGACGGGCAAGGAGCTCTGGACCCTCACCGGGTCGCCGTCGCGTCAGATCCCAGGCGGGTACATCTCCTACAGCCTGACTCAGGCCTCCATGGGCACCGGCGGCCGTGACCCGGTGCTGGTGCCCTTCTCCGAGTACACCTGCGACTCCGGGGCGCCCGGGCGTCGGTGCACGGGGGCACGTGAGGAGCACGGCCTAGAGGCCTTCGACCAGTCCACCGGCCGGCCGCTGTGGCGGTGGAGCACCGGCGCCGGCAACCCGATCGTCGTCGTCGCGGCGACCGACGCCGACGCCACCGTCGTGAGCTACGTCGACGACCTCGGCAGGAACCCCCCAGCGCTCGTCGGTCTCGACACGGGCACCGGCGCCGAGCGGTGGCGCACCACCGACGACGAGCCGTACGCAGTGGGACACGGGCGGGTCGTCGTGACCCGGGGGGCGAGCACCGTCGTGCTCGATGAGACCACCGGCGAGGAGACGTGGGTGGGGGCCGATGGACAGGTCCTCCAGGCGATGCTCGACGACGTCCTGCTGGTCTCCGACGAGTCCGGCGACGGCACCGACGTCGTCGACCTGGCGTCGGGAGCCACCGAGCCGTTCGCGACGACGGTGCCGAGCCAGTCTCTCGAGGCAGACCTTCTCGTCTGGTACGACGCTGAAGGTCAGCACACGCTCGCTGACGGTGACCGCGAGCCGGCCACGGTGCCGACGTCGGCGTTCGAGGCCGAGATGGCGGAGTACACCCGGATCGCTACGAGTGACGACTACGTCTTCCACCTCGTCGGTGGGGAGGTCCTTGCGGTCGGTCGGAACGGGAAGGTCGCCGGCACCCACGACGTCGACGTCCCGATCGTGGTCGGGGACGACTACGTGCTCGCGAACGACACCGTCCTCCCCTACTGAAGAGCCCGAGGACCCGCTCGGGGCTCGGGGTCTTCGGCGCCGGCCTGGCGGAGACGGGCACGTGCGAACCCAGCTGCGCGCAGGATGACTGGATCGGGCGACTGCCGATCGGCTCTGGGCTACCGAGTGAGATGAGGCGAGCGCATCAGCCTCACGTCCGCATCGGATCCTCGCCGTCCTCGTGCGCTTTCGCGTGGTGGAACGGGCAGAGCAGCTGCGTCGTACGCAGGTCGGTGCCGCCACCCCTGCTCCACGGAACCCGGTGGTGGGCGTGGCAGAGGTAGCCGGGGACGTCGCAGTCGGGGTGCTGGCAGACGAGCTGCTCGATGATCGCGGCGAGGCGTTGTGCGGGGGTGTGGAAGCGGTGCTTGCGGCCGAGGGCGAGGCACTCGCCGTTGGCGTTCATCCAGGCGGGGATGACGCCGGCGTCGCAGGCCATGCGGAGGAACTCGGTGTGGCTGATCCGCTCGCCGGTCTCGAGGGTGGCGGCCTTGACCTTGCCGTTGAGGATCTCCCAGTCGCCGATGACGACCACGGTCGCTGACAGGCCCCCGATCTTGGGCAGCTGCTTCGGGTCGTAGGTCTCGATCCACTCGACGAACGCCGGCCCCAGGCGCTCGGCGCTGGGAGTCTTCCAGTCGTAGGACCCGGCGCCCTGCTCGGCGCGGACGTGCTTGGGGGCGGCGAGGGCGTGCAGCTGCTTGCGGAACGCGGCGGCCACCGCGGTGGGGAGGGTGAAGCGGCCGTGGGTCAGGCCCTCGCCGTCGTCGCCCATCGACAGCCGCGTCTTCCCGCGGGCCCGGGCCTCCTGGTCCTCGAGCGCCTTGGCCTCGCGCTCCTCGGCGCCCTCGGGGTCGAGGCGCTCCCAGATCGCCTGGCCCAGCTGGGCCAGCGCGTCGGCGTCGTGGCCGCCGGTGGTGGCCTGGTCGAGGAGGAACGCCTCGGCGCGCGCCTGGTCGGGGGCGGGGACGCGCTCGTCATCGAGCTTGGCGACCTGGTGGGCGATGGTCTGGGCCTGCTCGGCGTGGATCTCGCCGCGGGCGGTGGCAGCCCGCGTCGGCTCGAGGTCGCGGAGCGACGTGGCGAGGCGGACCTTGGCCGACGCTGTACGACGGGTGACCCCGGTGGTCTGCTGCACCCACCGCGGCAGGTTGCGGCACTGGGTCGCGCCGGTGAGGTCGAGGGTGTCGGCCTGGCCGATGGAGCGCGCCTCGACCTCGGCGACGCCGGCGGCCACCTGGGCGGCGAGGCGGACGACGCGGGTGGTGGTGGCGCCGTCCATCGACCAGGTCGGGACGTCGGCGAGGCCCTTGAGGTCGTCGAGGACCGAGCACAGGAACGCCTCGATCGGGTGTCCCGATCGGGGGGTGTCGGTGTGCTCGGCCATGGGTCTAGTCCAGCACTGACCACCGACAGTTCTGGGTGAGAATCAGGCTCAACCACAGGGGTTGTGGATAACTTTTCAGCGGAGCAGGTAGAGCGGTCCGGGAGCCTCGACCGCCTCGCGCGGTACGACGATCCCGGTCGTCTTCTCCACCATCGCCAGCCCGGCCGCCCACGGCTCGACCTCGGCCGAGCCGGCCTCCTGCCACAGCGCCTGCAGCCCCTTCGGAAGCCCGACCTCGGTCACGTCGGGCGTGCCCATCTCGGGGAAGGCGTCGTAGAGGTCGACGCTGACCGGGGGCCGGCCAGGGCGGACCAGGGTGAAGGCGTTGTCGCTCTCCACGTTCCAGAAGACGCTCGCCGCCGGGTGTCCGTCGGCCACCCTCTGCAGCTTCTTGGGCCGCGAGCACTGGAAGCCGTTGGGCTCGACGGTGACGACCCCGCCGTCCACGGCGACGGCGGCGATCGAGAAGCCGTACGCCGCGTCGGACTCGGGGTCGAGCTCGCGGCCCGTGTCGGCGCCGTACCGCTCCAGGACCTCCTCGATCGACACTCCCTCCACGACGCCGATGCAGTTGGCGACATCGGCGCCGCTCTCGAAGACCAAGTCGTAGGAGCCCGCGGCTCCGGCCCCCGCCCCCGAGGTCGGCACGTGCTCGCTGACCCGGGGCTCCGGGTCGATCCGGGTCCCGTCCCCCGGGTCGCGATCGTCGCCGCAGGCGCTGAGCAGCAGGCCGATCGCGAGGGTCCCGGCGGCCACGAGGAGTCGCATGGCCGGACCCTACGTCGGCCACGCCGGCAACCGGCCGGGACGTCCAACCTTGCGCGGGCCGCACAGTTGGCGTACGGTTGCGATATATCGCGAACTACTCAAGAAGGTTCGCGATAACCTCAAACAGAAAGAGAGGTCCCACCATGGGACACCAAGGACGCAACAAGGAATGGGCCTCCGGGCCCGACAGCGAGGGTCGCCCCTGGCGCCAGCACGGCGGAGGCCGCCGCGGTGGCTGGGGCGGCCCCGGATGGGCCGATGGTCCCTTCGAGGGCCGTGGCCGCGGAGGACGCGGCGGCCCGATGGGCGGACCCGGCGGCTCTGCCGGCGGACCGCCCCCGTGGGTGGCCGGCCTGTTCGGCATGGGCCAGCCCGAGCGCGGTCGTGGACCGCGGGTCCGCCGCGGCGACGTCCGCGTCGCCATCCTCGACGTGCTGGCCACCGCGGCCCGCTCGGAGGAGCCGGTCAACGGCTACCAGGTGATCCAGCAGATCGCCGAGCGCAGCGAGGGCGGCTGGCGCCCGAGCCCCGGGTCGGTCTACCCGACGATCCAGCAGCTCCAGGACGAGGGCCTCGTCGAGGCCGACGACGAGCGCGGCCGCCGCAGCCTGCGCTTGACCGAGGCCGGCCAGACGTACGTCGACGAGCACGCCGACGAGGTCGCCGCGGTCTGGGCGCCGTTCGAGTCCGGCGCGGACGCCGACGCCACCAAGGACGGTGCCAAGCCCGGCAAGGCCGAGCACGCCGACCTCAAGACCGAGATCGGCCAGGTGATGCCGGCGGTGTGGCAGATCGTCACGCAGGGCTCCGAGCTCCAGCGCCGGGCCGCGATCGAGATCCTCGCCGACACCCGGCGGCGCCTCTACGGCGTGCTGGCCGACGGTCCCGAGGGGACCGACGGCACGGACCGGGGAGACGAGCAGTGAGCGACCTGCGGGTCGGCGACGTCGAGCGCGAGCGGGCAGCGGCCTCCCTGGCCGAGCACGCCGCGGTCGGCCGGCTCGACCCGGAGGAGCACGCCGAGCGGCTCGACGCCGTCTGGACCGCACGCACCCAGGGCGACCTGGCCGTGCTGTTCGACGACCTGCCGGGCCAGGGTGCTCAGCTCACCCAGCACCACCCGCACCAGGCGGGGCCGGGACGTCGTCCCGGCCCCGGCTGGCGCCCGGTCCCGTTCGTGCCGCTGGCGATCCTGCTGGTGGTGCTGTCGGTGGTCACCCACCTGCCGTTCTGGGTCGGCATCTTCTTCCTGGGCTGTGGCCTGTTCAGCCGCGCCCGACGCGCGTCACGTCGTACGTCGTCTCCGGCGTCGGCATCGTGGTGAAGCGGGCGTTGGGCAGGTAGAGCCCGCCCCGCCCGCGGGCGATCGTCGTCGGCACGTCGAAGTTGTCCGAGGTGAAGGACCGCAGCTTGGTGCCGCGGCCACCGTCCGCGCGCAGCCGGATGACGGCCACGCGGTTGAGCTGGTTGCGCACGACGAACAGCTTGGTGCCCTCGAGCAGCATCCCGTCACCGTCGGTGAGCGAGGCGCCGCCGAGGAGGACGCGGTCGGCGATGCCGGCCTGCCGGCCGCTGCGCGGCACCCGGAAGAGCGTGCCGTCGGTCGAGTTGACCACGAGGAGCGCCTTGGGGCTCCGCCCGTTGCTGGGCGACTCCGTGATGCCGTTGGCCCCGAACTCGCCCGCGGCCGGCTGCTCCCAGTCGCCGCGGAGCCGGATCGTGCGCACGTCGCGCTTGCGCGGCAGCCGACCGTCGGCGTAGATCGGCACGCGGTAGAGCTTCGGCGCCGCCGAGTCGGTGAACCACGCCGCGTTCCTAGTCAGCACCACGTCGTTGACGAACGACGTCGCCGTGCTCACCTCGAGCGAGCGCAGGATCCGTCCGGTCCGCGCGCTGACGATGCGCACCGTTCCGGCGTCACCACCGGAGACGTAGAGCCGGTCGCGGGGGCCGACCTTGAGGCCGACGGACGCCGTACCGGGACCCTCGCTGATGCGCTTGCCCTTGCCGTTGGTGAGGTTGGCGCGGTAGATGTCGCCGTCGTCGCGCGAGCCGAAGTAGCCGAAGCGCCCCTGGATGGCGATGCCCTCGGGCTGGAAGCCGTCGGGCAGCGCGATCGAGTCGGGCAGGGGCGGCTGCGTCTCCGCGCCGGCCGGCGCGGCGGGCAGGACGGGCGAGGCGAGGGCGGCGGCCGTGACGGCCGTCGTGAGCAGGGTGAGGATCGAGCGGTGTCCGAGAGTCATGTGCCGACGCTAGGGCCCGACCATGAGAGGACTTCTCATCCTTCTGGTTGGCCGCGCGCAACACCGTGTCGCGTATAACCTCGACGACGTGTCCACTCCGTCGTTCGAACTGTCCGCCGACCACGTCGAGCTGAAGAACTGGCTCCACGGCTTCTCCGCCGACGTCATCCGCCCCGCCGCGTCGGAGTGGGACGAGAAGGAGGAGTTCCCCTGGCCCGTCGTCGAGGAGGCGGCCAAGGCCGGCATCTACTCGATGGACTTCTTCGCGACCCAGGGCTTCGACCCCACCGGCCTCGGCATCCCGGTCTCGATGGAGGAGCTCTGCTGGGGTGACGCGGGCATCGGGCTGGCCATCGTCGGTACGGCGCTGGCCGCGGCCGGCGTGAGCAGCAACGGAACCCAGGAGCAGGTGCTCGAGTGGGTCCCCGAGATGTTCGGCTCCCCGGGCGACCTCAAGCTCGGCGCGTTCTGCTCCTCCGAGCCCGACGCCGGCAGCGACGTCGGTGCGATGCGCACCCGCGCCCGCTACGACGAGGCCACCGACGAGTGGATCATCAACGGCACCAAGACCTGGGCGACCAACGGCGGCATCGCCGACGTCCACGTCGTGACCGCCGTCGTCGACCCCGACCTCAAGACCCGCGGCCAGGCGAGCTTCGTCGTGCCGCCCGGCACCAAGGGCCTGAGCCAGGGCCAGAAGTTCCACAAGCACGGCATCCGGGCCAGCCACACCGCCGAGGTCGTCCTCGACAACGTGCGCGTGCCCGGTCGCTGCCTGCTCGGCGGCAAGGACAAGCTCGACGCCCGCCTGGCCCGCGTACGCGAGGGCTCCGGTGCCCGCGGCAACGCGAGCATGGCGACCTTCGAGCGTACCCGTCCCGCCGTCGGCGCGATGGCGGTCGGCATCGCGCGGGCGGCCTACGAGGTCGCCCTCGACTACGCCAAGACCCGCGAGCAGTTCGGCAAGGCGATCATCGAGAACCAGGCGATCGCGTTCATGCTCGCCGACATGGCGGTCTCGATCGACGCCAGCCGCCTGCTCGTGCACCGTGCGGCGTGGATGGCCAGCCAGGGCCGGTCGTTCGACGCGGCCGAGGGCTCGATGTCGAAGCTGATGGCCGCCGAGACCGCGGTCAAGGTCACCGGCCAGGCCATGCAGATCCTCGGCGGCAACGGCTTCACGCGCGAGTACCCCGTCGAGCGCTGGGCCCGCGACGCCAAGATCTACACGATCTTCGAGGGCACCTCCGAGATCCAGCGGCTCGTCATCGCGCGCACGATCTCGGGTGCGCCGATCCGCTAGGCCGCCGGCCGGCCGCTCGTCGCTCGCCGCTCGTACACGGTCGTGCAGATTTTGCCTGGATCTGACGACCGATCCATCGACGCCGCCCGGTGGGGCCCGCTACGTTCCGAGGACTCACCAGCACCGGCTCGGGCTGCGACGGAAGGCCCGCGCCCATGGACTTCGACGCCGACGAGTTCGTCGAGAAGCTGCTCAAGAAGGCGTTGGACGCCGCGCTCGGCAAGGTCACCGGGATGGCCGGGTCCAAGGCGGAGTCGTTCGTCCTCGACCTGTTCGGGCTCAGCGACAGCGACGCAGCCCAGACCGCAGCGGTCCTGCAGTCGATCTCCGACACCGTCACCCAGATCGACGGCAAGGTCACCGCCCTGCTCAACGAGGTCACGTGGTCGAACGCGTCGCAGGGCTTCGACACCGTCTGGTCGGAGGTGAAGACCCACCAGCACCACGTCCAGGTGAAGCTGCAGGCGAGCGACCAGGCGACGCGCGACGCCGGCGTCAAGAAGTACCTGCTCGAGGCCGACCCCCGCATCGACGCGCTGGCGCCCAACCTGGTGCTCATCCACGACCGGATGATGGGGACCGGTGGGGCGGCCGGCCTGGAGCAGCCGACGTTGATGGAGACCCTGCTCGCCACCAACTGGGAGCTGCTGCGTGACGACGACCCGGTGCGGACCTGTCGCAACGTCTTCCAGGTCTTCGCCCGGATCGCCGAGATGCAGCGGCTGGCGACCTCGTTGCTGGTGGCCTACTACGTCGCCACCGACGACCTGGACCTCGCTCGCGACGCGGGCTCCGGCCTGGCCGCCGACCTCGCGAAGCAGTACGGGACGGTGCTCGACGCCCTGCCCGACTTCGTCGCGGTGGCCGCGCTGCCCCACCCACGGGTGCGTGCCGAGTTCACGACCTTCACCCTGGTGCCGTCGGTGGTCGACGTCGACCAGAACCTGCTGCGGGTCGGGACCGTCCATCCCTCCATGTCCTGGGCGCTCACCCGGGTGGCGTCGTCGCCGTCGGCGTACCGGCTCGAGCTGCACTTCGACCTTCCCGGCGGGCAGAAGGACGTGTTCTGGGGCGTGGAGCTCCCTCACCGGGTGCAGATGGCCGACAACTGGGTCGGGGCGCCGGGGCACGAGAGGGAGAAGCTCGAGACGGCCGACATCCGCGAGGTGCGGCTGGACCCGGCCGGAGGGAGCAGCACCGCCTACGAGGTCCGTCCGACGGGGACCCTCGGTGACTACCGGATGGTCTCGCCGAGCGGAGGGACGTTCACGTTCGAGGACCGCCGCGACTACGGCATGACGATCGAGATGACCAACACCTTCCCGGACGAGCCCACCGGCCTGGCGCGGCTCGGCGCGATCGTCAAGTCACCCCCGAAGGAGGAGGCGTCGGTGACGGCGTGGTCGCGGGCGTTCGCCAGCAAGCCGGGCGGCGAGGGCCGGTGGAAGCCGGGGTTCCGGGTGCGCTACCGGATCGTGGCGTTCAACCGCTACGGCCAGTCGCCGTTCAGCGGGTTCGTCGCGGCCCGGCCCGAGTTCAACCCCGACTCGGACGGGTTCTTCGACAGCGGCGGCGGCTACTACTGCCCGCAGCTCCTGCTCTCCAACGCGAGCGGCCGGGCCGAGGCCTACCAGGTCTGGCGTCAGTTCGAGAACGACGTGGAGGAGGACGTGACCTCGCTCGGCACGTTCAACATCGACGACCTGCAGTCCGGCGCCGACATCATCTTCGACGACTTCGCCTTCTGACGGAGTCGCGCTGCCGCCTCTCGTAGACGGACATGCAGATCGGCCCGCGTCCCGCGTCCGATGCCGCCCCTGCGCGGGGCAGCGAGGGGCAGGCGTCGACTAGGCACGTCCCTCTACGAGCCGGTCGACGAAGCCCGCCGCCACCTCTGTCGCCTCGGCCAGCACCTCGGCCGCCGTGCGGCCCGAGCGGGCGAGTGGCCGGAGCCCGTGGTCCGCGCCGTCGAGCCAGTGCACGGTGACGAGGTCGGGCAGCCCGTAGCCGGCGATGTCGTCGGGGGTGCCGAACTCGTCGCGGGTCCCCTGGCAGACGAGGACCGGCACCTCGGTCGTGAGCAGGTGGGCGGTGCGGACCTTGTCGGGCGCCGACGGCGGGTGGAACGGGTAGCCGAGGGCGACCGCACCGAGGGCGCCGGCCCGGGCCGCGGCCATGGTGGCGACCCGCCCGCCGAACGAGAGCCCGCCCAGCACCACCGGACCAGTCGGGCCGGTCAGGCCGGCCACCGCGGCGGCGTACTCCTCGACGACCTGCTCTGCGCTCGGCTGGCGGCCGCGCTGCCCGGTGACCCGTCGCTGGTGCTGGTAGTCGAACTCGCAGCGCACTACCCGCAGCCCGTGCGCGGCCAGCGCCCGCGCCGCGAGGACCAGGGGCCGGGCCTCGAGGTTCGAGCTCGCCCCCGGCGCGAGCAGCAGGGTGGCGCGGGCGCCGTCGGGTCCGTCGTCGATCAGGTGCACGCCCCGATCATCCTGCGTCGGAGCCGTCGGGAGGGTTAATACGGGCATCCGACACGATGTGACCGCCTCGCGCCCCCTGTGCTAGGTCTAGAGAATGCCCATCGCGCCTGGCCGTCACCGGATCCGCTTCCGCGGCCAGATCGCCGGGGTCGGCACGACGAGCGGCACCCGCATCGTCATCGGGCGCTGGGACGAGACCCCGCTCGGGGCGTTCGCCGACGCGATGGTCGAGCGATCCGACGGCCACCGCCTCCTCCTCGCGCCCAGCCCCGACGTGGCGCGCTTCATCGCCGCGACCTACGAGTTCGACGAGATCCGGATCGAGCGGTTCGGCGTCCGGGTCGACCCGCACGGCTGGCGGGTGCGGTCGGAGTCGCTCGACCTCGACGTGCGGATCGGCGGCGTCACCGGCCTCGGCCGGCTGCTCACGGCGGTGCCCGACGCGGTCGCCACGGCGCCGTGGTGGTGCACGCTGACTGACGTCGTCGCCCGCCACGTGCTCGACGGCGTCCGCACGAGGGGCGAGACCCGCGACCGGCTGGAGTGGTACGGCGCCACCGCCAACCGCACCGTCGACGCCGTCTCCGGCACCTTCGACGGCGCCGACCTCGGCGGGCTCGCGCCGGTCGACCCGCCGCCCCGCTTCGGCTTCTCCTCCACGCCGGCCCGCCCGTCGGTCACCGACGTCGTCACCACGATCGAGCTCGACCGCTCCGTGGTGCTCGTCGGGCCCGGCGTACGCAGCGCCTGAGTGAAAAACCACGCTGACCCGTCGTAGATCTACGACGGGTCAGCGTGGGGGAGGGGCTAGAGGCCGCCCTCGACGTCGTTGTTCTCGACGACGAGGCCGACCTGGGGGACGCGGACCTTGCGGGCACCGGGCTTGCCGCTGATGATCACCTTGCGCAGGGCGACGTTGTCGTCGGTGGACGACTCGATGAGGCGCCTGCGCGGGTTGGCGATGGTGGCGATGTAGTAGGTGCCGTTGGGCAGGTTGCGCAGGTCGAAGGACTGGCCGGCGCGGAACTGTGCGTAGGTGTCACCCCACCCGGCGGCGAGGACCTGGCGCAGCGAGAGCGAGTCCTCGGAGCCGCAGTCGGTGGAGAGGTCGGTGTTCTCCGGGTTCCAGTCGGCGTCGGGGACCGTGAGGTCGACGGCGTCGGTGTTGGCCAGGCAGAACGCCTCCTTGCGGGAGACGACCGCGGTCGACTTGTCGGCGCGCAGCAGCGTGTAGGTCGCGAAGTCGCGGAAGTGCCAGTGCTGGTGGGTCGCCTTGTGGTCGAACTCGAACGAGCCGACCGGCTGGTAGCCGGTCTGGTTGCCCTCGCCGTCGAAGAAGTACTGGAAGGCGCTCATCCGGTCCTGCTGCTCGTTGACGAAGCCGTCGACGACGAGCGGGCTGTTGCCGGCGTTCCACACGGTGGCGGAGAACCGCAGGTAGTTGCCGTTCTCGGCGACGGTGATGCCCCAGGCCGGCAGCGACCTGAGGTTGGGCACGGGACCCTCGACGTCGCTCGCCGCGAGGCGGCGTCCGGTCGGACCGGTGGTGCCGGAGGGCTTGAGACCGCCACCGTCGTCGCCGTGGTCGTGGTCATCGTGGTCGTGGGGCTCCTTGGCGACCTTGAGCTTGATGGTGCGGGTCGCTTCGACGGCGGTGAGGCCGAGCGCGGCGGCGTACTTCGGCGCGACGACGACCGTGGCGACGTAGCGGCCCTTGGGCAGGCGCAGCGAGCCGTCGTAGTCGACGAGCGGCACCGACCAGCCGGCCTGGACGCCCTGCACCGAGCCGGTGCTGTAGGGGTTGGCGTAGCAGCCGTGGGGGTACGGCGACCGCGCCGGCGCCTCGGGGCGGACCCGCTGGCCGTAGCCGTTGAGGCAGGCGTCGCGCGACGCGGTGCGCACGAGCTTGCCGGTCCTGGCGTCGGTGACCTTGACCGAGACGAACCGCGACAGCCCGCCGAAGCTCTTGAGCGTGCCGGCCGGCAGCGCGACGTCGCCCGACGCGGTGCGCACGACGCTGCGGATGGGCTCGGTGTAGGACGAGCGGTTGGACCAGATCTCGACGGGCGAGTCGCCGGCGACGAACCGGAGGTCGAGCGGCACCGAGGCCATCTTGCGCTTGCCGTAGAGGTAGCCGGTGGCCGCCGCGGGCGACCAGAGGTGGTTGCCGGTCGGCTCGGCGGCCGCGCGGGACGGGGTGGCGGCGGTCGCGGGAGCGGCGGCCTGGCTGGGGACGGCGAGACCCGAGAAAGCGGTCAGCGGCGCCAGCGTGGCGGCGGCCGCGACGATCGCGAACCGGCGGGCACGAGGGGCACGGGGAGAACGGGAGGACGTGCGACGGTGCATGGGGGTGCTTCTCTCTGTCGACGGAGCTGGAGCTTCCAGGCTGAGGACGCGGCCGGAGACGAATTGGTTGCCTCCTGACGCGTGTCAGTTCGAGGACCCCCGTGGATGGTCAGCCGCGTACGGCGGGCATCACGCGCTCGCTCACGAGGCGGAGGTGCTCCCACGACGGCTCCGCGGGCAGCCCGCCGCAGGCCGGGTGGCTGGTGACGAGCTGGATCTCGCCCGACCGGCAGCGCTCGACCAGGTCAGCAGGCGTCAGCACCACGTAGACGCCGGCGGCCCGCATCTCCGCGACGGTGCGCGAGGTGTCGACGACGTAGGACGCCGCCGTGCCGTGCCACTGCTGGTAGGCCACCGCGTCGGCGAGCAGGTGCTCGCCGTGGAGCGCCCAGAACCGGTCGGGGTCCTCGGCGCAGAAGACGTTGGCCGGCCCCGGCGGCGCCAGCATCGTGAAGCCAGGCTCGCGCCCGGCCGCGCGGCAGGCCACGTCGTAGGTCTCCTTGAGCACGGGGTCGCCGTGCTGCGGCTGGAAGTGCAGGCCCAGGCGGGCCGCGCGCTCGGCCGCCGCGACCGTGCCGCCGCCGTAGAAGAGGAACGGGTGCGGCTGCGAGTACGGCGTCGGCGTCACCCGCACCCGGCGCCCCTCGTGCTCGAACTCCTCGCCGGTCCACGCCCGCAGCAGCACCTTGATCCGCGCCTCGAGGTCGCGGCCGCGGGTCGCCATCGGGCGTCCGAACAGCGCGTACTCCTCCGGTCGGTAGCCGAGCCCGATCGTGTGGCTGACCCGTCCCTGGCTGAGGTGGTCGAGCACCGCGAGGTCCTCGGCCAGCCGCAGCGGCTCGTAGAAGTTGACCAGCAGGGCGCTGATCGTGAGGGGGATCCGCCTCGTCACCGCGGCCATCGCCGCCGCGACCGGGATCGGCGAGGGCAGGTAGCCGTCGTCGGACGTGTGGTGCTCGCTCAGCATGAGCGCGTCCTGGCCCGGTCGCCCGTCGGCCCCGTCGACGTACGCCGCCTGCTCGAGGGCCCGGCGGTAGAGCTCCTGGCGCTGCGCGGGGTCGGCGCCGGGCGCCCGGAAGTCGTAGCGGACGACGAACTGGGTGCGCGGCATGGCCGCACGCTAGTGCCGGGCCACGCCGGGAGCCCGGACCCACCTCACGGGGGTATCGTCCGGCCGTGGGCAGACGGGTGGCGAGAGGCGTGCTACCGGTCGTCGTGCTCCTCGCCTCGGCCTCCGCGGCGGTGGGGGCGACCACCCCGGCGCCCGACCTCCCCGACCCCGTCGACCTCGGTGGGACCCGGGTCGAGGTGAGCACCAACCCCCAGGAGCCGACCCCGCTGACGGCCGGGCTCTGGGCCGACACGCTGAGCGGACCCGGGGCCCCGCCGGCCAACGCCCACTGGTTCAGCTATCGCCGCACCATGCAGTACAGCTCCGTGCTGGTCGGGGTCACCGCGACGTCGTCGGCCGACTCCGACAGCCTCGACGTCACGGTCTTCGACCCCCAGGGCACCGTCTGCACGCAGGACTCCACCTCGTCCAACAGCAGCATCCCCGCGTCGGCGTTCGGGGTGCTCGCCTCGGTGCCGCCCGACGACCTCGGCGCCACGGAGGACCCCTGCGTCTCGGCCGACCACCTCGACGTCCGGGTCACGCGGGGGTCCTCGACCGCCGAGGGGGACCTGCCGATCGCGCTCCGGGTCGTCGAGGAGGCGCCGGTGCGGGGGACCGAGGAGGACCTGCCGCCGATCATCGAGGCGCCGACCGTGTCGGCGCCCGACCCCACCGCGCCGAGCCCGGTGGACGGGGCGACCTCGTCGTTCGACGATGCGCCCGACCTCGAGCCCGGTGCGACCGTCTCCGACGCGGTCCCCGAAGGTGGTGAGCACCTCTACCGCGTGCGGCTCGACTGGGGCCAGGCGCTCGCGGTCCAGGTCGACCTCCCGGCGCAGGACGAGGCCACGGTCGAGGCGCTGGTGGGCGACACCCCCGACGTCGACCTGACCCTCTTCGACCCGCTGCGCAACTCCTTCGACACCGGCCACGACCTCGCGGTCACCGACGAGTCCTTCGGCGAGGAGGCCGTCAGCCTCTTCGACGGCACCCGTCCGGTCACCTACCTCAACCGCTTCGACGACGGCCTGGTGTCGGTGCCGGGCGACTACTGGGTCTCGGTCTCCGTCGCGCCGCCGTACGACCCCGCCCGCGAGCCCGTCGAGGTGCCGATCGAGGTCACGGTCGACGTCACGGGTGAGGTCGGGGAGGCGCCGAGCTTCCCCGAGGCCGTCCTCTCCGGCAACGGCGAGCGCGGGCCCGACGGCTACGCCAGGACGACGCCCTACCTCGTCGACGTCGGCGACTTCCGGGCCGAGGTCTCGGGCACGCCCGACGTCGCCGACGAGCGCGCGACGGGCTCGGAGGGCGACGAGACCGACGTACGCCGGACCGCCGGGCTGGCCCTGGGAGCGGCCAGCCTGCTGTCGATCCTGGCCGGCGCGCTCCTGCTGCGCCGCCGGGTCAGCCGACCAGCAGCCAGGTAGCGACCGCCAGCCCGACGATCCCGGCCAGGAGCAGCAGCAGCCCGGGCAGGGCCGACGGGCGACGGCCGGCCGGGGCGAGTCCGGTCCCGAAGGCGACGGTGCTGCTGCGGGCCAGGGGCGCGGTCGCGTGGGTCGGACCGGTCGTCGGCGGCAGGTCGCCCATCGTGACGGCCTCGGCGGTGCCGAACCGGTCGGGGACCACGACCGCCTCGCCCGGGGTGGGGGGCAGGGTCAGCAGGCCGGTGGCCGCGAGCTGGGCGCGCATGGCGCTCGCGTCGGCGGGCCGGTCGGCGGGGTCGTTGCGCGTCGCGTGCTCGACGACGGTGAGCAGGAGGTCGCGGGCGTGCTCGCCGGTGCGGTGCGCCTTGAGGTCCTCGTCGGCCGGTCGCTGCCCGATCAGCATCTCGAGCGCGACCCGGCCGACGGCGAACACGTCGGCCGTCGGGTCGGGGTCGGCGCCGACCCACTGCTCGGGCGGCATGTAGCCCGGGGTGCCGATCGCGTGGGAGCCACGGGTCATCCGTGGCTCGTCGACGGGGGCGGCGATGCCGAAGTCGGTGAGCCGCAGGTGCGGGCGACCGGCGCCGGTCGGCTCGAGCAGCAGGTTGCCGGGCTTGACGTCGCGGTGGACGATGCCGGCCGCGTGCACCGCCTCGAGCGCCTGCAGCACCTGGTCGGTGAGCAGCGCGACCCAGCGCACCGGGAGCGGCCCGCGCTCCCGGAGCAGGTCGGCCACGGACCCGCCGCGCACCAGCGGCATCGTGAAGAGCACGCGGTCGTCGACCCCGGCCCACGACAGCGGGGTGACGACGTGGGTGTGGTCGATGCGCATCGACTGCTCGCGCACGAAACGCAGCAGCGACCCGGCGTCGGACTGCCGCAGGATCTTGGCCGCCTTGACCTGGCCGTCGCTGCGGTCGAGGACCCGCCAGATCGTGCCCATCCCGCCGGTGGCGACGGGGTCGAGCAGCTCGTAGCGCCCCGCGAACACCTCGCCCATGCGGTGAGGCTAGGCCATGTCTCCCGGGGTGCTGGTCGAGGGCGTCAGGTCCACGGCCCGGTTGACCCAGGTGGAGGTGACGCGCATCCCGACCTTCTCGTAGAGGCCGAGCGCGCCGGTGCGGCTGTCGGTGGACAGCCCGCACACCTCGGCACCGTGCTCGCGGGCCACCGCGAAGGTGTCGACCATCAGGGCCTGGGCCAGGCCCCGGCCACGCTGGTCGCGCCGGGTGGCGAGCCGGCTGATGAACGCCTCCCGACCCTCGTCCCCGTCATGGACGACGACGACGGCCGCCGCGACGACGGTGCCGGCACCGTCGGTGACGACCCGCAGGTGCCACGGCGCGAAGCCCGGCCGCTCCGTCGTCGTCGCGGCGAAGTCCTCGTAGGTCTCGCGGTCGCGGACCGACCACTCGAGGAACGCGTCCTCGACGACGGTGTGGACGTCGGGGTAGTCGGCCGGCTCGGCCGCGCGGACGGCGTAGCCCTCCGGGAGCGGGCGCTCGGTGATCGTCGCGCCCCGCGGCAGCTTGAGCACCCAGCTCTCCCAACGGACGTGGTAGCCGAGCGCGGCCAGCAGCCGGTCGCCCGGCGAGCCCTCGGGCACCGGCATCCCGACCACCGTCGTGCCGCGCGAACGGGCCAGGTCCCGCATGCGGGCAGCCAGCCAGGTGCCGACGCCGCGGCCTCGGTGGCTCGGCAAGACCGCCGCGTCGCCCCGGTCGGGAGCCGCGAACTCGGCGTACCCGACCATCGTGTCGCCGTCGAAGACGCCGACCGTGCTGGCGGCGACGTCGAAGCTCGGCCGCTGCCAGTCGCCGACGATGTCGGCCTCCTCGATCTCGACGACGCCGAGGTCGTGGAGCTCCTGCGCGGCCATCGTCTCGAAGACCGCGGTGGCGTCGGCGGGGGTGAGCGGCCGGGAGGTCAGGTCGGCGGGCGGGTCGCCCGGTCGTACGTCGTCCATGGCCCGGATGCTGGCAGGAGACGCGACGAGGCCGCGACCTATTTGGTCGCGGCCTCGTGCCGGGTGACGCGGTTGCTGCGGGTGGGGCTGGGGTCAGGCGTTCTTGATGGCGGAGATGTCGAACTCGAGGGTGACCTTCTCGGAGACGAGGACGCCGCCGGTCTCGAGGGCGGCGTTGAAGGTGAGGCCCCAGTCGCTGCGCTTGACGGTGACCGAGCCCTCGAAGCCCACGCGGGTGTTGCCGAACGGGTCCTGGGCCGAGCCGACCTCGTCGAAGTCGATCGCGACGGAGTTGGTGGTGCCCTTGATGGTGAGGTCTCCGGTGATGGTCCAGGTCGCACCGTCGCGCTCGACGTTGGTCGAGGAGAACGTGATCTGGGGGTTCTCGGCGGAGCCGAAGAAGTCGGCGCTCTGCTGGTGGCCGTCGCGGTCGGCGTTGCCGGTGCTCACGGACGCGGCGGCGATGGTCAGGTCGACCTTGGAGGCGGCCGGGTTGGCGGTGTCGACGTGGGCGGTGCCGGTGAACTCGTGGAACTGGCCGCGGACCTTGGTGACCATCGCGTGGCGCGCGACGAAGCCGAGGCGCGTGTGGGCGGGGTCGATGGTGTAGTCGCCGGTGATGTCGGAGATGGCGGTGGTGGCGGCGTCGAACTCGGTCATGGTGTGCTCCAGAAGAGGTGGGGTGGTTGAACAGTCAATCACCAGTAACGGACCGCAGTCCGTTTGCATTCCCATCGCCCTGGAAAAAGATCGGCAGCACCACACCCCGAGGGGGTGCGGCGCTGCCGGATGATCCGAGAGAGACGAGGTCAGGCGGCCTGGGTGATGCCCGCGGACTCGGTCGGGACGATCCAGACCGCTTCCATCCGCGTGCGTCCGGCCTCGTCGGTCACCGGGAGCCAGCGCATCTCGAGCTGGGCCCGACGTTTGTGGTCGGTCATGGGACACCTCCTGTTCACCTTCTGTTCACTCAAGGTACCTCATCCCCACCTGGGCGGACAAGTGACCCCTAGGGGTGGACTTCTTGCTCCACCTGGACGGACCTGAGCCGGTCGGGAGGGGTCGACTGCTCCACCGCTCGGAATCGGCGGGTGTGGAGACCGTGGGACGGTCGGGCCTGCCCGGCCACGGACGGGGCCTGCGGCGCGCCCGATCGGCAGGGAACTGCCCGATTTCGGGCAGGAAGTTGCACACGAGGCCGCGTCGGGCGCACGATCCTCCCCGTGCGCACCGACCAGAGCCTCGTCACGCACCTCGTGGCGTCGACGGGCCTGACCGAGGCGGAGGCGGCCCGGGTCGTCGAGGACGTGGTCTCGTTCCACGCCGAGACGGTCGGGGCCTACGTGAGGCGGCGCCACGGCGAGCTCAAGACCTACGGCCACAAGAACCCCGAGATCTTCGCCCGGATCGCCGACGAGCTCACCTCGCGCGTCGTCGCGGCACCACCCCTCACCGAGCGGCAGCTCCGCCGCCTCGTCTACGGCTGACCTGCTCGAACCACGGAAGAGGACCCACCACATGTGCGGCATCGTCGGCTACATCGGCACCCAGCAGGCAGCCCCGCTGCTCCTCGAGGGGCTCTCGCGCCTGGAGCACCGCGGCTACGACTCGGCCGGGGTCGCGGTCGTCGGGCCGACCGGGGTCCGGGTCGCCAAGCGGGCCGGGCGGGTGCGTGACCTCCAGGAGGAGCTGCCCAAGCGGTTCGCGGGCAAGGCCGGCATCGGCCACACCCGCTGGGCGACCCACGGTCCGGCGACCGACGCCAACGCCCACCCCCACACCGACGGCAAGGGCGACGTCGCGGTCGTCCACAACGGGATCATCGACAACGCCAACGCGCTGCGTGCCGACCTCGCCGACGCCGGGGTCGACCTGGTCTCCGACACCGACACCGAGGTGCTGGCCCACCTGATCGCGCTCTCGGACGCCGACACCCTCGAGGGCAAGGTCTCCGAGACGCTCCAGCGCATCGACGGCACCTACGGCCTCGCGGTGCTGCACGCCGACTTCCCCGACCGGATCGTGGTGGCGCGCAACGGCAGCCCGCTGATCATCGGTGTCGGCGAGAAGGAGATGCACGTGGCCTCCGACCTGGCCGCGCTGGTGCGCTACACGACGACGGTCGCCCACCTCGAGGACGGCGAGATCGCCACGATCACCGCGACCGGGTTCACCACCTACCGCGCCGACCTCACCCACGCCCCGCGGACCGCGACCGAGGTCGACGTCGACCCCGCGTCCTACGACGTCCACGGCAGCGACTTCATGCTGCGCGAGATGCTCGACCAGCCGGCCGCGGCCGAGCGGGTCCTGCGCGGACGCCTCGACGAGCGGTTCGGCACCGCCCACCTCGGCGGCCTCAACATGGACGCCCGCGAGACCCGCGCGATCCGCCGCGTCAAGATCCTCGGCTGCGGCTCGGCCTACTACGTCGGGCAGATGGGGGCCTCGCTGATCGAGGAGCTGGCCCGCATCCCCGCCGACGCCGAGGCCGCCAGCGAGTTCCGCTACCGCGACCCGGTCATCGAGCCCGACACCCTCTACGTCGCGGTCAGCCAGTCCGGCGAGACCATCGACACCCTCCTCGCCGTCCAGGAAGTACGCCGCAAGGGCGGCCGGGTCGTCGGCCTCGTCAACGTCGTCGGATCAGCCATCGCCCGCGAGGTCGACGGCGGGATCTACCTGCACGCCGGCCCCGAGGTCGCCGTCGCCTCGACCAAGGCCCTCACCACGATGTTCCTCGGCTTCGCGCTGCTCGCGCTCCAGCTCGGCCGGGTCCGCGACCTGTCCATCGCCGACGGCAAGCGCATGGTCGCCGGCCTGCAGGCGCTGCCGGGCCAGGTCGCCGACGTGCTCGCCCTGTCCGAGGAGCTCGTCGAGGTCGCCGAGCAGCTCGCCGCGGCCGAGAGCCTGTTCTTCGTCGGCCGGGTCCGCGGCTTCCCCGTGGCCCGCGAGGGCGCGCAGAAGTTTAAGGAGATCACCTACCGCCACGCCGAGGCCTACCAGACCTCCGAGCTCAAGCACGGCCCGCTCGCGCTGATCTCCCCGAAGGTGCCGACGGTCGCGGTGGTGCCCCACGACGAGCTCACCGACCGCAACGTCGCAGCCCTGCACGAGATCTCCGCGCGCGGCGGCCCGCTGGTCGTGGTCACCCACCCCGACGTCGACCTCGGCGGGATCACCTGCCGCCGCGTCGACGTACCGCGATCCGAGCGCGAGCTCGACCCGATCCTGCTCACGCTGCCGCTGCAGCTGCTGGCCTTCCACGCCGCGACCCACCTCGGCCTCGACGTCGACAAGCCCCGCAACCTCGCCAAGTCGGTCACCGTCGAGTGACCTGACCGCCGCTCAGGTCGGGTCGTCGCGGCCCGACCAGAGCAGCGCGCCGAGCGCGGCGCCCATCACGAGGATGAAGGCGATCAGGCCGGCCGAGTCGGGCGACAGGCCGGCCACCCTCAGCACGACCCAGACGACGAGGCCGAGGGCCACGCCTCCCAGGAAGCCGAGGGTGAGAGTGCGCCACGGATGGGGCGCAGGGCGGTGCAGAGCGTCGTTCATGGGGGGCCTCCGAGAGCAATGAGGGACCTCCACGCTAGGTCGGTCGCCGGTCGGACGCGTCCCCCGGGCGGATGAGTCCGGGGCAGGATGGCCCGGTGACCGACACGGCAACGGAGCCGACCGGGCGGCCGCCCGAGCCGCGCCCGCACCACTACGCCTTCGCCCACCGGGTCCTGCCGGCTCTTGCCGGGCACGAGCCGGGCCGGGCGGCGCAGGCGTTGACGGCCGATCCGCTGCTCGTGCTGCGGTGGTGGCGCCGCGCCGGCGAGGACCTGCTGCCCGACCTGCGGCTCCCGGAGGCCGGCCTCGTGGCCGAGGTGCGCAGGCCCTGGGTGCTCGTGCGGCTGCCCGAGCCGGTCGGGGCCACCGAGTGCCGCGCGGTCGCGCTCGGCCCGACCGCGACGGTGCTCACCCTCGAGCTCTCCTGGGACGTCGTCGCGCGCCGCCGCGACTGGGCGCTCGGCGCGTGGGCGGACCAGCGGCACTCGCTGCTGGGCTTCGGCGCGTCCGAGGAGCTGCTGGTCGCCCGGGCGGACGAGACGTGGCCGGCCTGACCCTCCTCCAGCCCCTCAGGCGAGGTGGGCGACGCCGTCGAGCGACTCGACGCGTCGCTCGCCGGGCCGCGGCTCCGTCAGCCGGCTGATGCTTCCCGGCGTGAGGCTGAACCGGACCGCCCCGACCGACGTCAGCGGCATCCCGATCCAGGCCGCGACGACGTAGGTCGCCGCGCCGCCGTGGGTGATCACGACGGTGGTCTCGTCACCGGCGGTCAGGACGCGCTCGACCGCGGCGTAGACCCGGGTCGCGACCTCGAGCCGCGTCTCAGAGCCCTCGACGCCGTCGTGGTGGGTGAGCGGGTCGTCGCCCGCGCCGGGCGGCGTCCAGGCGAAGGTGCCGGGCGGGTGGCCCTCCGCCGCACCGTAGGACTGCTCGCGGAGGTCGGGGTCGAGCCGGACCTCGAGGCCGAGACGGGCGCCGACCGTGTCCGCCGTACGACGACAGCGGCGCAGGTCGGAGGAGACGACGGCGTCGACGCTCCCGAGGCCGGGGCTGGTGGCGAGCGCATCGGCGATCCGGGTCGCCTGGCGGGCGCCCCGCTCGGTGAGGTCGGCGTCGTACCAACCACCCACGAGCCCGTCGACCACGTGCGTGGCCTCGGGATGGGTGACGACGACGAGCCCGGCCATCAGCGGGCGGCGTGGAACACTTGGTAGGACGGCACGATCTCGCGGCCCAGCGGCAGCAGCGAGACCGGGATCATCTTGAAGCTGGCGATGCCGAGCGGGATGCCGATGACCGTCAGGCAGAGGGCGACGCCGCTGACCGCGTGGCCGATGGCGAGCCAGATCCCGGCGACCACGAACCAGATGACGTTGCCGATCGCCGAGGCCGCACCGGCGTCGCCGCGCTGGACGACCTCGCGGCCGAACGGCCACAGCGCATAGCTGGCGATCCGGAACGACGCGAGGCCGAACGGGATGGTGATGATGAAGACGAAGCAGACGACACCGGCGACGGCGTACCCGATGGCCATCCAGAAGCCGCAGAGCACCAGCCAGAGGACGTTGAGGAGGGTTCGCACCCCTTCAGCCTGACAGGTGACCCACCACACCGCGGCGGCGAAATGGGTGGTACAAGCCCCAGCCACTACCGTTGTCGGGTGAACGACCAAGCCGCCCCCGTCGAGACAGCCGACGCGCCCCCCACCTTCGCCGACCTCGGTCTCGGTGATGCCGTCCTCAAGGCCCTCAAGGATGTCGGCTACGAGAGCCCCTCCACGATCCAGGCCGAGACCATCCCGCCGCTGCTCGCCGGCCGCGACCTGGTCGGCCTCGCGCAGACCGGTACGGGCAAGACGGCGGCCTTCGCGCTGCCGATCCTCGACCGCCTCGACGTGCGCCAGAAGTCGGTGCAGGCCCTCGTCCTGGCCCCGACCCGCGAGCTCGCGCTCCAGGTCTGCGAGGCCTTCCAGAAGTACGCCGCGCAGACCAAGGGCGTGCACGTGCTGCCGGTCTACGGCGGCCAGGCTTACGGCGTGCAGCTGAGCGCGCTGCGTCGCGGCGTCCACATCGTCGTCGGCACCCCGGGCCGGATCATGGACCACCTCGAGAAGGGCACCCTCGACCTCACCGAGCTCAAGTTCCTCGTGCTCGACGAGGCCGACGAGATGCTCAACATGGGCTTCGCCGAGGACGTCGAGACGATCCTCGCCGACACCCCCGACGACAAGCAGGTCGCGCTGTTCAGCGCCACCATGCCGACCCAGATCCGCCGGCTGTCCAAGCAGTACCTCAAGGACCCGGTGCAGATCGACGTCAAGGGCAAGACCCAGACGGCCAACAACATCACCCAGCGCTACATGATCGTCAGCTATCCCCAGAAGGCCGACGCCCTCACGCGCATCCTCGAGACCGAGAACTTCGAGGGGATGATCGTCTTCGTCCGCACCAAGAACGAGACCGAGCTGCTCGCCGAGAAGCTCCGCGCCCGCGGCTTCTCCGCGCAGGCGATCAACGGTGACGTGGCCCAGGTGCAGCGCGAGCGCACGGTCAACCAGCTCAAGGCCGGCAAGCTCGACATCCTCGTCGCCACCGACGTCGCCGCCCGCGGCCTCGACGTCGAGCGGATCAGCCACGTCGTCAACTTCGACATCCCCACCGACACCGAGTCCTACGTGCACCGCATCGGCCGCACGGGTCGCGCCGGCCGCTCGGGCGACGCGATCTCGTTCGTCACCCCGCGCGAGCGCTACCTGCTCAAGCACATCGAGAAGGCGACGCGTCAGTCGCTGACCGAGATGCGACTCCCGTCGGTCGAGGACGTCAACACCACGCGCCTCGCCCGCTTCGACGACGCCATCACCGAGGCCCTCTCGCGCGGCAGCGAGGTCGAGACCTTCCGCGACGTCGTCGCCCACTACGTCCGCAACCACGACGTGCCCGAGGTCGACGTGGCCGCCGCGCTGGCGATCGTCGCCCAGGGCGACACCCCGCTGCTCCTCGACCCGGCCGCCGAGCGCGCGCGACCGACGTTCGACGACCGCGGCGCCAAGGGCAAGGGCGGGAAGTCCGACGACGACCGCTTTGACCGCGGCCAGCGCCGCCCGCGCCACGACACCGGCAAGCCGATGAAGGCCTACAAGATCCAGGTCGGCAAGCGCCACAAGGTCGAGCCCCGCCAGATCGTCGGCGCCATCGCCAACGAGGGTGGCCTGTCGCGCGGCGACTTCGGCTCGATCAAGATCCAGCCCGACTTCTCCGTCGTCGAGCTGCCCGCCGACCTGTCCCCCGAGGTCTGGAAGAAGCTCGAGAACACCCGCATCAGCGGCAAGCTCATCGAGCTCTCCGAGGACCGCGGCCCGCGCGGCTCGCGTCCGCCGTCGCACTCGTCCTCGTCCTCGTCCCCCGAGGAGGGTGGGTCGTTCAAGAAGCCGCGGCACAAGAGGCCCTCCGACGACTGACCGAACTCGTGCGATCGCACGAGTTGAGGCGGTGAAGGGGCTGATTTGCCGCTCAACTCGTGCGATCGAACGAGTTGAGCCGGTGGTGGGGCTGAGATCCCGCCCAACTCGCGCGATCGCTCGTGTTGAGCCGGTGGTGGGGCTGAGGTCCCGCCCAACTCGAGCGATCGAACGAGTTGGTACGACGGTCGGGCCGAGCTCCCCGCCCAACTCGTGCGAGCGCTCGAGTTGAGCCGGTGGTGGGGCTGATCTGCCGCTCAACTCGTGCGATCGCTCGAGTTGAGCCGGTGGTGGGGCTGAAATCTCGCCCAACTCGTGCGATCGCTCGAGTTGAGCCGGTGGTGGGGCAGGGATCTCGCCCAACTCGTGCGATCGAACGAGTTGGAACGCCGCCCGGGCTGAGCTCCCCGCCCAACTCGTGCGATCGAACGAGTTCGCGGCGCCCTCACACCGGCGCCCTCACACCGGCGCCCTCACACCGGCGCCCTCACACC
>NZ_JAURVJ010000091.1 GCF_030655615.1 Nocardioides sp. | reverse complement strand
GGTCTGGATCCGTCCCCAACTCGTGCGATCGCACGAGTTGACCCCCGGGTCAGCCCTGGATCCGTCCCCAACTCGTGCGATCGCACGAGTTGACCCCCGGGTCAGCCCCGGATCCGTCCCCAACTCGTGCGATCGCTCGAGTTGGTGCCAGAGCCGACTCAACCCCGCGGCAGCCGCACCGGTACGTCGTCCACCAGCGGCGCATCCTGGCGTGGCGTCATCAGCGCGTCGACCAGCGCGGTGACGACCAGCAGGATCGTGGTGCCGAGGAGCAGACCTGAGCCGGCGCCGAGGCCGGCGTCGCCCGAGCCGGGGCGGGTCACCAGCATGACCAGGGCCAGCGCCCCGATGGCGAGCATCGCGACGGGGACGCCGAACGAGCGCGACACCGACGCCGCGCCCCGCACGGCCGTGCCGACCATCGCCAGGATCAGCAGCACGCCCAGGGCCGCGGCCCCGCCGCCGTCGAGGGCGACGGCGGTCCAGAGGTTCATCGTCGAGTAGGTGTCGCCCGGCGACTCCGAGGCCCACAGCGGGGCGAAGGAGGCTGCGAAGGCAAGGACGGCCGCGCTGACGTAGAGCTGGCGGACGACGGGGTGGCGTTCGGGCATGCCCGAGGCCTACCCCGTGCCAGCGCCGCGAATCAGCCGGGCAGCGCGACGAGCAGGTAGCGCTCGTCGGTGATCGGGCCGCCCCAGTAGAGCTCGTCCTCGAGCGGCAGCACCCGTACGTCGGCGGCGAGCCCCACGACCAGCGCCTCGAGGTCGGCCGCGGCGAGGCCGGCCCCGGTGTGCCAGCGTCCCTCGACCAGCACCAGCCGGCCACCGGGCCGCAGCAGGTCGACCCAGCGGCGCAGCACGGCGGCCGGCTCCGGCAGCGCCCAGAGGACGTGGCGGCAGAGGACCACGTCGGCCGACGCGGCGTCGTACGGCGGCTCGGCGGCGTCACCGACGGTGAAGGCCACGTCGTGACCGGCGTCGGTCGCCTTGTCCCGGGCGCGCTCGACCATCGCGGGCGAGAGGTCGAGGCCGCGGACGTGGTGGCCGGCGTCGGCGAGCAGGACCGACAGCGTGCCGGTGCCGCAGCCGAGGTCGACGACGTCGCTCGGCGGCATCGGCAGGTGGGCGGCGAGGAGCTGGCGCCAGGCCTCGCGGGTGGCGGGGTCGGCAAGGCCGTGGTCGGGCTCGTCGTCGAAGGTCGCGGCCTCGGCGTCCCAGTCCGTCATCGTGCCCTCACCGGGCCACGAACACGGTCACGTGCCCGGCGTACTCGCGCGGCCACCCGTCGACAGGCGGCGACCAGGCGACGCCCTCGCGGGTGGAGTCGAGGTAGCCGAGGGCGGCGGCGCGGTCGGCGAACCAGGCGCGGGTCACCAGGTCCTGGCGGCGTACGTCGTCGAAGTGGGCGTGCAGGGCGACGTCGCCGTTCTCGCTGGAGAAGTGGGTCACCACCGGCGCTCCGCCGGCGTCGCGACGCAGGTCGGCGAGGTGCTCGTCGCCGTTGGTGACGGCGACGAAGGTGCCGCCCGGCCGCAGCACCCGGCGTACCTCGGCGAGGCCGCGGTGCAGGTCGGGCACGTGGTAGAGCATCCACAGGGCGGCGACCGCGTCGAAGGACCCGTCAGCGAACGGCAGGTCCTGGGCGTCGGCGACGCGCGCCTCGAGGCGCCAGCTCGCGGTGAGCTCGACCATCCGCGGCGACTGGTCGACCGCGACGACCCCGGCGTCGGGCAGCGCGGCGGCGACCCGGGCGGCGAACGCGCCGGTGCCGCAGCCGATCTCGAGCACCCGCTGCGGCGCGGCCGCGACGACCTCGGCCAGCGCCTCGGCCGCGGGCTCGCGTCCGTCGGCGGTCGGGTGCCACACCGAGCTGCGGGTGGTGAGCCCCTCCTCGGTGCGGTACTGCGTCTGCACCTGCCCCCGGTCGACCATCTCGTGCCGGGTGCTCACGGGTGCGTCATGCTCTCGACGTCGAGGGCCGCGTCGAGCTCGGCCTCGGTGAGGTCGCCGCGCTCGACGTAGCCCAGCGCGATGACGGTCTCGCGGATCGTGCGGCCCTCGGCGAGCGACTGCTTGGCGATCTTGGCTGCAGCCTCGTAGCCGAGCTGCTTGTTGAGCGGCGTGACGACCGACGGCGACGACTCGGCGTAGCGGCGCATCCGCTCGGTGTCGGCGGTGATCCCGTCGACGCAGCGACGGGCGAGCAGGGTGGTCGAGGTGGCCAGCAAGCGCGTCGACTCGAGCACGTTGCGGGCGATCACGGGCATCGCGACGTTGAGCTCGAAGCTGCCGCTCGCGCCGGCCATCGTGACGGCCGCGTCGTTGCCGACGACCTGGAAGCAGACCATCAGCGTCGCCTCCGGCAGCACCGGGTTGACCTTGCCCGGCATGATGCTCGAGCCCGGCTGGAGGTCGGGCAGGTGGATCTCGGCGAGCCCGGTCGTGGGGCCGGACGACATCCAGCGCAGGTCGTTGCAGATCTTGGTGAGGCCGACGGCGATGGTCCGCAGCACCCCGCTGAGCTCGACCAGCGAGTCACGGGTGCCCTGGGCCTCGAAGTGGTTGCGTGCCTCGGTGAAGTCCTGGCCGGTCGCCTCGGACAGCACCTCGATCACCCGCGCCGCGAAGCCGGGCGGGGTGTTGATGCCGGTGCCGACGGCGGTGCCGCCCAGCGGCAGCTCGCGGACGCGGGGGAGGACGGCGTGCAGCCGCTCGGCGGCGTAGGCCAGCGTGGCGGCGTAGCCGCCGAGCTCCTGGCCCAGCATCACCGGGGTCGCGTCCATCAGGTGCGTGCGCCCGGACTTGACCAGCCCGGCGAACTCCTCGGCCTTGGCCGCCAACGAGTCGTGCAGCGTCGCCAGCGCCGGGAGCAGGTCGTCGACGACGGCGAGGGTGACCGCGACGTGGATGGCCGTGGGGAAGGTGTCGTTGCTCGACTGGCTCGCGTTGACGTGGTCGTTGGGGTGCGCGTCGGTGCCGGCGCGCGCGGCCAGCGAGGCGACCACCTCGTTGGCGTTCATGTTGCTGCTCGTGCCGGAGCCGGTCTGGAAGACGTCGACGGGGAACTCGGCGTCGTGGTCGCCGGCCGCGACCTCGCGGGCGGCGGTCGCGACCGCCGCGCTGATCTCGGGGGAGACCACGCCCAGCTCACCGTTGACGACGGCCGCGGCGGCCTTGACGTGACCGAGCGCGTGCACGAGCGCCGGCTCGATCGGGGTGCCGCTGATCGGGAAGTTCTCGACCGCCCGCTGGGTCTGTGCGCGCCAGAGGGCGTCGGCCGGGACCTCGACCTCGCCCATGGAGTCGTGCTCGATCCGTGTGTTCACCGGTCCAACGTAACCAGTCGGCCCTTGACCGACACGTAACCGGTCGGTTACTAATGAGGGGTGGACCCGTTCGCCGCGCTCGCCGACCCCGTACGCCGGGAGCTGCTGCGGGCGCTCGCCGCCGGGCCGGCCCGCGTGGTCGACCTGGCCGCGGCCCACCCGATCAGCCGGCCGGCGGTCAGCAAGCACCTGCGGCTGCTCACCGAGGCGGGACTGACCACGGTCGAGGACCGGGGTCGCGAGCGGCACTACGCGCTCGACCGCGCCGGGCTCGCACCCGTGGTGGGACTGCTCGGCGAGCTGCGCCGGCCTGCGCCCGCAGCCCCCTTCGCCGAGGCCGCCCTCGCCGGCCTCGACCTCGAGGTTCGGCGTACGGTCCGCGACCAGCACGCCACCCCGTCCAGCCAGCTCAGCCAGCCCAGCCAGCCCAGCCAGGAGGAGACCGGATGACCACCCTCGGAACGCGCGTCGGCGCCGACCTCGCCTTCACCCGCACGTTCGCCGCCCCCATCGACGACGTCTGGGCCGCGTGCACCGAGCCGGCGCGGATGGAGCGCTGGATCGGCACCTGGTCCGGCGACCCGGCCTCCGGCGAGGTCGTCTTCCGGATGACGGCCGAGGGCGACGACGTGCCCGAGGAGGTCTACGACGTCCTGGTCTGCGAGCCGCCGCGGCGTTTCGTCGTGCGCAGCCGCGAGGACGCGCCGTTCTCGGAGGACGGCTCTGGTCCCCGGGTCCACTGGCAGCACACCCTCGAGCTCACCGAGGCCGACGGCACCACCACGCTCACCTTCAGCCAGGCCGTCCCCGAGGGCCCGGTCGGCGCCGACATGGTCGCCAGCGTCGGACCCGGCTGGGACTACTACCTCGACCGCCTCGTCGCCGACCTCGCGGCCCACCCCGACGAGGCCGACCTGACCGCCATCGCCTTCGAGCCCTACCTGGAGAGCTCCGACGACTACCGCGCCCTCTTCACCTGACCGCGAGTCGGCGCAGAGTTGAAGCCGATTCAGCGCGAGTCGGCGCAGAGACTGAGCAGCAACGCCGACTCGCGGTTCAGGGGGTGGTGGGAGTGGTCGCCAGGTGGGTCTCGAGCAGGTCGGCGACGGCGCGCATGCCGGCGGCGTTGGGGTGGTAGGACAGCGGGCGGCCGGGGATCGGCAGGGTGGCGCCGACGGTCCACGGGTCCTCCGACCAGGCGTGGTGGTCGCGGCTGGCGGCGCCCGCGCTGACGAGCTCGCAGCCGCTGGCGAGCGCGGCCTCGGCGGTGGCCCTCTCGAGCTGCTCGGCGACGCGGCGGCCGAGGTCGACGTAGCGCTCGCGCAGCGGGAAGGCCGACCGGCCGGCGGGCGGCAGGATGGTGGGGTAGTCGACGAAGACGACGCGGGCCCCCGGTGCCTTCTCCCGTACGGCGAGCCCGACGGCCCGCAGCGAGGCCCCCACCTCGGCCAGCGCGACCTGCCGGGCGGTCGGGTCGAGCACGTGGCGCAGCCGCGGCCCCACGACCGGCAGCCACCGCACCGGCGTCGGCAGCGTCGCGACGAGCAGCCCCGGCACGTAGGCCACGTCGTTGCCGCCGATCGTGATCGTCACCAGCGTCTCGGTCCCGTCGAGGACCTCGACCTGCGGGGGAGCGCCGTTCTGGCGGTCGGTCAGCAGGTGCGCGGTGGTCGCGCCGGAGTAGCTGACGTCGACGAGGTCGAGGTCGAGCGCCTCGGCCAGCAGGGTCGGGTAGTTGCGCGAGGAGCGCATTGCCAGCCGCGGGCTGCCCGGCGCCCGCGGGGCGATGCCGGGGCCGGCGGCCATGGAGCTGCCGAGGGCGACGTACCGGGTCACGTCACGGACCCTAGGACGCACCTGCCTAGGCTGCGGGCATGTCCCAGTGGCTGGAGGACCTCAGCACCCTGCAGGTGCTCCTGCTCGTCGTGGGGGTGCTGGTCGGCGGGTCGATCGTCGCCGCCGCGGTCGGCGCCGTGCTGGTCCGGCTGGGGATGCGGCGACCGTGGGTGGTCGACCGGGCGAGCCGGCTGACCTACCGGCTGATCGGGCTCATCAAGCGTCCGCTGACGATCGTGGTGCTTGACGAGGTCGCGGCCGTCATCCAGACCGGCCACTACACCAAGAACATCTCCGACGCGCTCCTCGAGAACCACGACGAGCTCAAGGCCCTGGTCGCCGAGAAGGTCCGCGCCGACCCCAACGCCCGGCTCGTCAAGAAGCTCCCGGGCTACGACACGATCGTGTCCGAGGTCTCCGAGACCGTGCTCCGCGTGCTGATCGACGCGCTGAGCGACCCGCGGATGGACGAGCTCGTCTCCGACCTGCTGCGCAACAACCTCGAGCAGATCAAGGTCGCCGTGCGCGAGCGGGCCCACGAGCAGGTCGGCGAGATGAAGCCGGCCGACCCGGTCCCGGCGTCGGCGCCGGTCGCGCAGGCGCAGCGCTCTCAGTAGTCGTCGACGCGCCCGAGGTAGAGCCAGTACTGCTCGTCGCGCTCCTGCAGGCGTACGTCGAGGGCGACCGCCTCCACGGCGTCGTAGACCCCGTCCATGACCGTCGCCAGCTCCGGTGCCTCGGACGCGGACCACACCACGACCGCGCCGCCGGGTCGCAGCACCGTTCGCACGGCCTCGAGGAACGGCCGGGCGTAGAGCGCCGCGTTGGCGTCGTGGACCAGGTAGCCCGGGCCGTTGTCGACGTCGAGCAGCACCAGGTCGTACGACGCCGCGCGCGCCTCCGCGACCGCGACCGCCACGTCGGCGACGACGACCTTGACCCGCGCGTCGGCGAGGAGCGCCGGCCCGTGGGGGACGGTCCCGTCGCGCATCCAGCCCACGAGGGCCTCCTCGACCTCGACCACCGCGCAGACCTCGACGCGGGTGTCGGCCAGCACCTCGTGCATCGTGTAGCCGAGCCCCAGCCCCCCGACCACGACGGCCCGCGGGGAGGCCACCGCAGCCAGGGCCGCGGTCGCCAGCGCCCGCTCGGTCGCGACCTCGACGGTGTCCATCACGAACACGCCGTTGGCGCGCAGCTCGAGTGCCGTCGGCGTCCCCTCGGGGTCGTCCGGGCCCGGCCTCCGCTCGCGCAGCACCAGCTCGCCGCGCTCGCTCTCGGCGCGGGCGATCTCGCGGTGGTCCATGCTCGCTCCTCGGGGTCGAACCTCAGGGTTCCACCCGATGCCGACCGCGCACGGACCGGCCTAGCGTGCCGGCATGGCCCTCACCCTCACCCTGACTCGGCGCTGGCGGCGGACGACGCTCGCGCTGCACGTGCTCTGCGGGGTCGGGTGGATGGGGCTCGACCTCGGCCTCTTCCTGCTGCTGCTCACCGGCTGGACCACCGACTCCGGTCCCGTGGCGGCGGCCACCTACACGGCCGCGCGGCTCGTCGTACCTCCCGTGGTGCCCGCGCTGGCGATCGGGATGCTCCTCACCGGCGTGGTCCTCGGGTGGGGGACCCGGTGGGGTCTGCTGCAGTGGTGGTGGGTCGCGGTCAAGCTGGTCATCGGCGTCGTGCTGACCGTGCTGGTGCTCGTGCTGCTGCTGCCGGGCGCGCTCGGGCTGCCGGTCGACCTCACCGGCACCGCCGACGAGGTGCGCGACGCGGTGGGTCGGGAGGGGCAGCACCTGCTGTTCCCGCCCGCGGTGTCGTTCGTGGCCCTCGGCGTGGCACTGGTGCTGTCGATCTGGAAGCCGTGGGGCCGGACGTCGTGGCGGCGCGAGTGAGAGCAGTGTTCACACGCCCGACACCGATCTCTTAGAACGGTCTCATCAACGCTCCCTACGGTCGTGGAAACATCAACTACCTGCTCGGAGGCACCGATGAAGACCCTGCTCGGCATCCATCCGTCCAGCCTGCGCCAGGACGCCGGCCTGCTGGTCCTGCGCGTCGTCCTCGGTGTCGTGATGATCGCCCACGGCTGGCAGAAGCTCGACGGCCAGGGCTTCGGCGCGACCGCCGACGGCTTCGACGCCCTGGGCATCCCGCTCCCCGACGCGGCCGCCGCCTACGCGATCGGCATCGAGCTCGTCGGGGGCGTGCTGCTCCTGCTCGGCGCGCTCACACCGCTCGTCGGGCTCCTCGTCGCGGCCGACATGGCCGGAGCGTTCTGGTACGTCCACCGCGACGCGTTCTTCGCCAACGAGGGCGGCTACGAGCTCGTGCTGGTGCTCGGCGCGATCGGCCTGGCCCTAGCCGCCACCGGCGCCGGGCGGCTGTCGCTCGACGGGCTGCTGGCCGGTCGGTCGACCACCGCGTCGCCCACCGCGAGCGACCCGCGCCCACGCTCAGCCGTTGACGCTCAGCCGTTGACGATGGCGTCCGCATGGGCCGCGACCCAGGTCATCAGGGGCGACATCGCCTCGGCCAGGTCGCGGCCCCGCGGCGTCAGCCGGTAGTCGACGCGCGGCGGCACCTCGGGGTAGGCCGTGCGCTGCACGAGGCCGTCGGCCTCGAACGTCTTGAGGGTCGAGGCCAGCATCTTCTCGCTGATGCCGTCGACCTCGCGGCGCAGCTCGCCCCAGCGCAGGGTGCCGTCGGCCAGCGCCGCCAGCACCAGCACGCCCCACTTGCTGGTCACGTGGTCGAGGACGACCCGGCTCGGGCACCCGTCGGTGAAGATGCCGTCCTGCTGGGCACGCATGACCTGGAGACTCACCGTCATGCCACCACCTTACCGAAAGGTGGGTACCTCCCGATGGGAAGCATCAACGGTGGAGCCCGGTTCGAGGTGGTGACAGACCCGCCAGCACCACCTGACAGCAAGGGATCCACCATGACCATCCTCGTCACCGCCGCCTCCGGCCACCTCGGCCGCCTCGTCCTCGACGCCCTGCTCGAGCGCGGGGTCGCCCCCGCCGACCTGCGCGCCGGCGTACGCCGTCCCGAGAGCCTGGCCGACCACGCCGAGCGCGGCGTCGACGTCGTCCACCTCGACTACTCCGACCCGACCACCGCCAAGGCCGCCACCCAGGGCGTGGACCGCGTGCTGCTCATCTCGGGCAGCGAGGTCGGCCAGCGCGTCGCCCAGCACACCGCCGTCGTCGAGGCGGCGGCCGCCAACGGCGTCGGCCACCTCGTCTACACCAGCGCCCCGAAGGCGACCACCGCCGACTTCGTGCTCGCCCCAGAGCACAAGGCGACCGAGGAGGTCATCGCGGCGTCCGGGATCCCGGCGACGATCCTGCGCAACGGCTGGTACCACGAGAACTACGCCCAGGACCTCGCCACGGCCCGTGACACCGGTGTGCTGACGAGCAGCGCCGGTGACGGCCGCGTCGCCAGTGCCGCGCGCGCCGACTACGCGGCGGCCGCTGCCGCGGTGCTCACCACCGACGGCCACGCCGGGCAGGTCTACGAGCTCGCCGGCGACGAGGCCTGGGACTTCGAGACCCTGGCCGCGACGTTCGCCGAGGTCCTCGGCCGCGACGTGAGCCTGCAGCGCGTCACGACCGACGAGCACGTCGCGCTGCTCGAGTCGTTCGGCCTCGACGCCGACACGGCCGGGTTCGTCGCCGGCATCGACACCGGCATCCGCGACGGCGTCGTCGGCGACACCGACGGCACCCTGTCGCGCCTCATCGGCCGGCCGACGACCCCGCTGGTCGACGGCCTGCGCCCCTTGGTGTGACCTGCCCCATGCCACCACGCGGGTGGTCCGGCGCGACGTCGGACCTGCGACCGTAGGGGCATGCCCAGCAACGAAGGCGGCCAGGTCTCCGAGGTCCAGAAGATGGACCCGGCGGACTCCGACACCCCGATCGACGACGCCCAGGGCGTCGCCGGCAACCCTGACGCTCCCGACGACATCAAGGAAGCCGGCCCCAACTCCAACCCCCACCGGGACGAGAACACGCACTAGTTCTCTGGGTCGATGGGGGCCTTCTCGACCCGCGTGCCCGCATTTCCTGGGCTGTGCTGCCGCCTGCTCCGGCCGGCGGGCACGACCGGGTCGGGGGGCAGCCCCCCTCGACGTGCGCCGTGTGGTGGCGTTTCCGTGTGGCCCGGGCGCCGGGCGCCAAGCCGGCCGTGTGGCCCGGGCGCGAAGCCGGCTGTGTGGCCCGGGCGCCAAGACGGCCGTGTGGCCAGGGTGGCCGCGGGCCCGGTCGTTCTTTGGCCGCAGGAGCGTGCTGACCTCGCCTACTCCGCGGAGCGCACGCGGAGGCCTGTGATCGGCACGGTCACGGTGCCGCCCGGGTCGGTGAAGAAGTCGTTGCCCTTGTTGTCGACGACGATGAAGGCGGGGAAGTCCTCGACCTCGATCTTCCAGACGGCCTCCATGCCGAGCTCGGCGTACTCGAGCACCTCCTGGCTGCGGATGCAGTCCTGGGCGAGGCGTGCGGCGGGCCCGCCGATCGAGCCGAGGTAGAACCCGCCGTGGGTGTCGCACGCCTGGGTGACGACCTTGGACCGGTTGCCCTTGGCGAGCATGACCATCGAGCCGCCGGCGGCCTGGAACGACTCGACGTAGGAGTCCATCCGTCCGGCCGTCGTCGGCCCAAAGGACCCCGAGGCCATGCCTGCGGGAGTCTTGGCCGGACCGGCGTAGTAGACGGGGTGGTTCTTGAGGTAGTCGGGCATCTCCTCGCCCGCGTCGAGCCGCTCCTGGATCTTGGCGTGGGCGATGTCGCGGGCCACGACGAGCGGGCCGGTGAGCGAGAGCCGGGTCTTGACCGGGTGGCGCGAGAGCTCGGCCAGGATGTCGGCCATGGGCTGGTTGAGGTCGATCGCGACGACCTCGCCGCCGGCGATGTCCTCCGCCACGCCCGCGTCGGGCATGTAGTGCGCCGGGTCGGTCTCGAGCTGCTCGAGGAAGACGCCCTCCGACGTGATCTTCCCCAGCGCCTGCCGGTCCGCCGAGCAGGACACCGCGATCGCCACCGGGCACGAGGCGCCGTGGCGGGGGAGACGCACGACGCGGACGTCGTGGCAGAAGTACTTGCCACCGAACTGCGCACCGATGCCGAACGACTGCGTCAGCCTGAAGACCTCCTCCTCGAGCTTGAGGTCGCGGAACCCGTGCGCCGACATCGATCCCTCGGTCGGCAGGTGGTCGAGGTAGTGCGCCGAGGCGTACTTGGCCGTCTTGAGCGCGAACTCCGCCGACGTGCCGCCGATGACGACGGCCAGGTGGTAGGGCGGGCAGGCGGCGGTCCCGAGCGAGCGGATCTTCTCGTCGAGGAAGCTCAGCATGCGCTGGGGGTTGAGGATCGCCTTGGTCTCCTGGAAGAGGAACGACTTGTTGGCCGACCCGCCGCCCTTGGCCATGAAGAGGAACTTGTACTCCGGCTTGCCGCTCGCGCCCACCGGCGTCGAGTAGAGCTCGATCTGCGCCGGCAGGTTGGTGCCGGTGTTCTTCTCCTCGTAGGTCGTCAGCGGCGCGAGCTGGGAGTAGCGCAGGTTGAGCTGGGTGTAGGCGTCGTAGACCCCGCGCGAGATCGCCTCGGCGTCGTCGACGCCGGTGAGCACGCCCTCGGACTTCTTGCCCATCACGATCGCCGTGCCGGTGTCCTGGCACATCGGCAGCACGCCCCCGGATGCGATGTTGGCGTTCTTCAGAAGGTCGTAAGCGACGAAGCGGTCGTTCGAGGTCGCCTCGGGGTCGTCCAGGATCTTGCTGAGCTGGGCGAGATGCTCGGGCCGCAAAAGATGATTGATATCGATGAACGCTTGCTCGGAGAGCAGCCGGATCGCTTCGCGATCAACCACCAGATAGTCGCGGCCGAAAGCCTGCTCGACGCGTACGCCCTGGTCCGAGATTTTCCGATATTGCGTCTCGTCCTTGCCGAGCGGGAACAATGGCGTATGCGAATACGGAGGCGGCGGGGTGATGTTGGCGGGGGCGTTCATGGCGTTCTCGATATGCTGGAAGCGTTCTAAGGGGGTTATAGCG
>NZ_JAURVJ010000090.1 GCF_030655615.1 Nocardioides sp. | reverse complement strand
CCGGCCGCCGCGACCGTCGCCGCGGCGAACCCCGCGAAGTCGGTGTCGGGGCGCACCCCGCCCCCGGTGAGCGCGGCGAACCAGACCGGCCCGGCCCCCTCCCACGAGCGGCCGCCGATGGCGGTGGCCGCGAGCTGGAAGGCGTGGTTGGGGATGCCGGAGTTGAGGTGGACGCCCCCGTTGTCGTCGGTGGTCTCGACGTAGTCGTCCAGGTGTCCGACCTGCGGGTCCTGGCCCAGGCGCGGGTCGTCGTAGGCCGTGCCGGGCGCGCGCATGTCGCGCAGCGCCCGCGCCTCGACACCGGGGAGGAACAGCCCGGCGCCGATCAGCCAGTCGGCGTCGGCCGCGGTCTGGTCGCGCAGCCGCTGCACCAGGCAGGCGGCGAACACGTCGGACACCGACTCGTTGAGCGCGCCCGACTGGCCCTGGTAGGCGAGCGCCGCCGTGCGCTCGGTGACCGCGTGCGCGAGCTCGTGGCCGATGACGTCGACCGGCTTGGTGAACCGGTCGAAGAGCACCCCGTCGCCGTCGCCGAAGACCAGCTGGCCGCCGTCCCAGAACGCGTTGACGTAGTCGACGCCGAAGTGGACCGTCGCCAGCACCCGGGCGCCCGCGTCGTCGTAGGAGTCGCGCCCGAACGCCTCCGACAGCAGGGCCAGCGACGCCGCCACCCCGTCGGCCGCCTCGTCGACGGCCTCGTCACCCGTGGCCGGGTCGCCGGCCGAGCGCACCGGACGGCCGGGCAGGTCCTGGGTGTTGTCGGCGTCGTGCACGGTCCAGGCCGGCTCGGCCACCGCCCGCGCGGGGACGACCGCGGCCGGCACGAACGTGGCTCGGGCGGCGCGGATGCGCTCGTCGGTCGCGAGGGTCGCGGCCGCCGCCGGGTCGGTCTGGGCGAGCCGGCGGAGCAGGTGGGGCGGGAGGAAGCAGGGCACGGGGCGCATGAGGACTGTCTACTCGCGACCACCGACATCCGTCACGGGTGACGTACGACGGGGAGGCGGCTCGGGTGCGTCGTTGCGGAGCGGAGTGACCAGGTCGTCACCGCCGACGAATCGGCCCCGCAGCGGCACCGCACCTAGACTCGACAAGGCCCTGGCACCACTCGGGCCGCATGTTTTCTCCCGACCCGACAGGACGTCGTACTGCTATGCCCACCACCCGCGCCGATCTCCGCAACGTCGCCATCGTGGCTCACGTCGACCACGGCAAGACCACGCTCGTCGACGCCATGCTCCGCCAGGCCGGTGCGTTCACCGCCCACCAGGCCGAGAGCGTCGCCGAGCGCGTCATGGACTCCGGCGACCTCGAGCGCGAGAAGGGCATCACGATCCTCGCCAAGAACACGGCGGTGCACTACGAGGGTCCCGCCGGCGGCGGCATGCCGATGGTCATCAACATCATCGACACCCCCGGCCACGCCGACTTCGGTGGCGAGGTCGAGCGCGGCCTGTCCATGGTCGACGGCATCGTGCTCCTCGTCGACGCGTCGGAGGGCCCGCTCCCCCAGACCCGCTTCGTGCTGCGCAAGGCGCTCAACGCCGACATGCCCGTGATCCTGGTCGTCAACAAGACCGACCGGTCCGACGCGCGCATCGCCGAGGTCGTCGACGAGACCTACGAGCTCTTCATGGACCTGCTCGACGACTCGCACAGCCAGGACGCACTCGACTTCCCGGTCGTCTACGCCTCGGGCCGCGCCGGCATCGCCAGCCTCGTGGCGCCGGAGAACGGCACGATGCCCGAGGGCGACAACCTCGAGCCGCTGTTCAAGACGATCCTCGACACCATCCCCGCGCCGGTCTACGAGGAGGGCGCGCCGCTCCAGGCCCACGTCACCAACCTCGACGCGTCACCGTTCCTCGGCCGCCTCGCCCTCGTCCGTGTCCACCAGGGCACGCTCAAGAAGGGCCAGCAGGTCGCCTGGATGCGTCGCGACGGCGAGGTCAAGAACGTCAAGATCACCGAGCTCCTCGTCACCGAGGGCCTCGAGCGCAAGCCCGGCGAGACCGCCGGTCCGGGCGACATCGTCGCCATCGCGGGCATCCCCGAGATCACCATCGGCGAGACCCTCGCCGACCCCGACAACCCGGTCGCCCTGCCGCTCATCCACGTCGACGAGCCGGCCATCTCGATGACCATCGGCACCAACACCTCGCCGCTGGTCGGCCGGGTCAAGGGCGGCAAGGTCACCGCCCGCCTGGTCAAGGACCGCCTCGACTCCGAGCTCGTCGGCAACGTGTCGCTGCGCATCCTCCCGACCGAGCGTCCCGACGCCTGGGAGGTGCAGGGCCGCGGCGAGCTGGCGCTGGCCATCCTCGTCGAGCAGATGCGCCGCGAGGGCTTCGAGCTCACCGTCGGCAAGCCGCAGGTCGTCACCCGCGAGGTCGACGGCAAGCTGCACGAGCCGTTCGAGCGCCTGACGATCGACGCCCCGGAGGAGTACCTCGGCACGATCACCGAGCTGCTCGCCGCCCGCAAGGGCCGCATGGAGCAGATGGTCAACCACGGCACCGGCTGGGTCCGCATGGAGTTCCTGGTGCCCGCCCGTGGCCTCATCGGCTTCCGCACCCAGTTCCTCACCGACACCCGCGGCACCGGCATCGCCCACGGCATCTCCGAGGGCTACGAGCCGTGGGCCGGCGAGATCCGCGCCCGCAACAACGGCTCGCTCGTCGCCGACCGCAAGGGTGCCGCCACGGCCTACGCCATGACCGCGCTGCAGGAGCGCGGCTCGATGTTCGTCGAGCCGACCACCGAGGTCTACGAGGGCATGATCATCGGCGAGAACTCCCGCGCCGACGACATGGACGTCAACATCACCAAGGAGAAGCAGCAGACCAACATCCGGTCCGCCACCTCCGACAACTTCGAGAAGCTGATCCCGCCGCGCAAGCTGTCGCTCGAGCAGTGCCTCGAGTTCTGCCGCGACGACGAGTGCGTCGAGGTCACCCCCGAGGCGGTCCGCATCCGCAAGGTCGTCCTCGACGCCAACGAGCGCGCCAAGACCGCCAGCCGCGCGCGCAAGGGCTCCAAGTAGGTCCGATGGACTACGGGCCGGTCGCGTTCAGCCTGGACAATCAGCTCCCGCGGCTGGTGGCCCACGCCGTCATCTGGCTGGTCGTCGTGGTGGCCTGCCTGGTCGCCGTACGCCGGCCGTGGGCCTGGTTCGGCCTGCCCGGCGGGGTCCTCGGCCTCGGGGTCGCGGTGACCTACGTGGCGGACCACCTCCAGGTGCGGTCCGACCTCAGTGAGCCGGCCGCCCACGTCTTCGACGCCAACAACACCGAGGACCTCGACCTCCCCGGCTTCCTGCTCGACCACGACGTCATCGGCCTGCTGAACCTGGCCGACACCGCAGCCCTGGCGCTCGTCGCCGCAGCCCTCGTCGTGGGCGCGGTGCTGTCGCGTCGTCGTGGCCGACCCGCTTCCTGAGCGGGCGGCCCGGCGCGACCGTGCCCGGCTGACGACGCTCGCGCTGGTCACCACGGTCGGCGCGGTCGTCAGCAGCCTCGGGGCGCCGCTGGTCCCCAGCATCGCCGAGCAGTACGACGTCTCGGTGCCGGCCGCGCAGTGGGCGCTCACGGCGACACTGCTCGCCGGTGCGGTCGCGACGCCGGTGCTGGGCCGCCTCGGCAGCGGGCGACGCCGCCGCCCGACGGTGCTGGCCGGCATCGGGGTCGTCCTGCTCGGCACCCTCCTCGCGGCGCTGCCGCTGGGCTACGGGCCGCTCGTCGTCGGTCGTGCGCTGCAGGGGGTCGGCCTCGCGCTGGTGCCGCTCGCGCTCGCGGTGGCCCGCGACGCCTACCGCGGCGCCGAGCAGGCCCGCGCCCTCGCGCTCCTCTCGGTGACCACCGTCGCCGGCGCTGGGCTCGGCTACCCGGTCACCTCGCTCATCGCCGAGTACGCCGGCCTCCACGGCGCCTACGTGTTCGGCGCGGTCCTCGTCACGATCACCCTCCTCCGCGCGCTCCGCCACCTGCCCGCCGACCTCGACATCCCCGGCCAGCCGGTCGACCTCGTCGGTGCCGCCGGCATCACGACGGGCACCCTCGCGCTGCTCCTCACGGTCAGCCAGGGCCGGGTGTGGGGCTGGACCTCCCCCGCCACCGTCACCCTCGCGGTCGTCGGCGTCGTCGCGATGGCCGCCTGGGTGCGCTGGACGCTCAGACACGAGCACCCGCTCGTCGACCTCCGCCTCGCCGCCCGACCCGGCGTCGTCGGACCGCACGTCGTCGCGCTCGTGCTCGGCATCGGCATGTATGGCCTGCTCAGCCTCTCCGTCGTCATCGTGCGCGCCGACGGCGCGCCCGGCTTCGGGCTCGACCTGGGCGTGGGCGTCGCCGGGTTCGTGCTCGTCCCCTACTCGATCGCCAGCGTCGCCGGCAGCCAGGCCGCGCGCGCCGTCGACCGGCGCTGGGGCAACCGGCTGCTGCTGCCGCTCGGCTGCTCGTCGTTCGCGGCGTCCCTCGCCCTGCTGGCCTGGCAGCACGACCACCTGTGGCAGCTGCTGGTCGCCATGGCCCTCGGGGGGCTGGGCAGCGGCTTCTCGTTCTCGTCGCTGGCCGGGCTGATCGTCCCGCACGTGCCGTCGGCCGAGACCGGCAGCGCGATCGCCTTCAACCAGCTCCTGCGCTACCTCGGCTTCTCGATCGGCTCGGCCTCGAGCGTCGTCCTCCTCGAGGTGTACGGCGGGGACGCCGCCGCGCTCCGGGACACCCTGCTGACCCTGGCCACGATCTGCGTGGTCACCGCGGTCGCGAGCGCCACCCGTCGCCGCACGCTGGTGTGAAACGTTGTCAAACGACTTGGCACATTGGCCCCGGAGCCCCTCACCTGCAGGCGGACGTTGACTGGATCGTTTCAAGCATCAGCTTCGCCACCGGGACAGCCGTAGGGTCCGAGCATGGGGGCAGAGGTTCAGCAGTGGGTCCAGCTCGGCGCGCAGGCGGCCGAGGCGGCGGTGTGGTTCCTGCTCGCGGTGTGGTGCCTCGAGCGGATGCGCCGCGACGTGTGGGCGCGGCTCGCGAGCGTCGGGGCGGTGCTGCTGCTGATCCCGGCGGTCACCGTGACCGCCGCGCGGACCCAGCTGATGGTCGGCGACTCGTTCACGATCCTGCAGAACTACTCGCTCAGCACGCTGCCCACGGCCTACGCCGTCATGCGGGTCGTCGCCGCCGTCCTCCTCATCGCCGCCGTCGTCGTCGGGCGCGGGACCGCGCGTCCCAGCGCGGCCTGATCGGCGCAGGGCGATGCTCCTCGACGTCCAGCTCGACGCGCGACCTGACGTCGTCGCCGAGCGGGCCCGGGCGCTCGTCGACGCGGGCGTCGACGGGCTGTTCACCTTCGAGGGTCCGCACGACGTCTTCCTCCCGCTGGCGGTCGCGTCGCAGGCCGTCGACACCGACCTGATGACCAACGTGGCGATCGCGATGCCGCGCTCGCCGATGCACCTGGCCAACGCCGCCTGGGACCTGCAGCTCATGTCGCGCGGGCGGTTCCGGCTCGGGCTGGGGTCGCAGATCAAGGTGCACGTCGAGAAGCGGTACGGCGCCACGTGGTCACCGCCCGCCGCCCGGATGCGCGAGATCGTCCTGGCGGTCAAGGCGATCCTCGCCTCCTGGCAGGACGGCACCCGCCTCGACTTCGTCGGCGAGCACACCCGCCACACGCTGATGCCGCCGACGTTCGTGCCCGGCCCCAACCCCTACGGCGCGCCGCCGGTGCTGCTCGGCGCGCTCGGACCGCTGATGACCCGCACCGCCGCCGAGGTCGCCGACGGCCTGCTGGTCATGCCGTTCCACAGCCACCGCCACGTCCGCCAGCGCACCCTCGCCGCGGTCTCCGAGGGTCTCGCCGCGGCCGGCCGCAGGGAGGTCGCGATCTGCCCGCAGGCGATCGTCGCGATGGGCCGCACTCCCGACGAGCAGGCCGCCGCCGACGCCGGCGTACGCATGCTGCTGGCGTTCTACGGCTCGACGCCGGCGTACCGTCCCGTCCTCGACATCGAGGGCTGGGGCGACCTCCAGCCCCAGCTCAACGCCCTGTCCAAGGTCGGCGACATCGGCGCCATGGTGACCCTCGTGACCGACGAGATGCTCTCCACCCTAGCCGTGCGCGGCACGCCGGAGGAGTGCGCCGCCGAGCTCGGGCGGCGCTTCGGCGACCTGGCCGAGCGCGTGTGCTGCTACTTCCCCGGGTACGACGCCCCGCTCGAGTCGGTCGGCGCCCTGCGGACAGCGCTGGCGTCGGTCTGACCGGGAACACCCGTCGCGCGTCGGAGGTTCACCACCCGTGCGTATCGAGATCTGGTCAGACGTCGTGTGTCCCTGGTGCTACATCGGCAAGCGCCGGCTGGAGGAGGCCCTCGCGGGCTTCGAGCACCGCGACCAGGTCGAGGTGGTGTGGCGGTCGTTCCAGCTCGACCCCTCCGCCCCGACCGTGCCGACGGAGAACGTCGCCGACATGATCGGCCGCAAGTACGGCGGCGGCCCCGACGCCGCGCGGCAGATGATGTCGCAGGTGCAGCAGGTCGCCTCCGAGGTCGGGCTCGACTTCACCCGCCACGCCGACGGGCTGCACCTCAACACCGTCGACGCCCACCGCCTCCTCCACGCCGCCGGCGATCGCCGCGGTGACCTCAAGGAGGCCATGCTCAACGCCTACTTCGTCGAGGCCCGCAACCTCGCCGACCACGACGTCCTGACCGAGCTCGCCGTGTCCGTGGGCCTCGACGCGGATGAAGCGCGAGCAGTGCTCTCCTCCGACGCCCACCGCGCCGAGGTCGACGCGGACGCCGCCCAGGCCCAGGCCTACGGCGCCACCGGCGTCCCGTTCTTCGTCGTCGACGCCACCTACGGCGTCAGCGGCGCTCAGCCCACCGAGGTCTTCGCCCAGCTCCTCGACCAGGCCTGGGCCGCCCGCTCCCCCCTCACCATGGTGTCGGCCGGCGCCGCCCCCGGGTGCGACGGCGACGAGTGCGCCATCTGACGTAAACCCACGGTGGTCGAGCCGGTCGGCGCGCTAGCGCCGTCCGCGTCGAGACCCCCGCGGCCGGCAGACCCAGGCCTCCCCACCCGGTCCAGCCAGGCCGGTCGGCTGCGGGGATCTCGACACGGGCTCGCCGAGGGCTCGCCCGGCTCGATCACCGTGGTGTCGACCACCGTGGGCGACGCGGCATAGGTTCGAGCCATGACGTCGGTCACGCCGGACATCGCCACCGCCCGCCAGCACGCCCTCGGCGACCTGCCGCGCCGGACGGCGTACCGCTTCCCCGACAAGCCGGCCGTGATCAACGGCGACACCTCGTTGACGTTCGCCGAGCTCGACGCGGTCGTCGACCGGGCGGCTGCGGCGATCGCCGAGGCGGGGCTGAAGCCGGGAGACAAGCTGGCGCTGCTGAGCCACAACTGCTGGCAGTACGCCGTGCTGGTGTTCGCGACCGCGCGGGTCGGGGTGGTGCTGGTGCCGGTCAACTTCATGCTCGGCGCCGAGGAGATCGGCTACATCCTCGAGCACAGCGAGGCCTCGGCGTTCGTCGTCGAGGACGCCCTGCTCGACACCGCGGGCAAGGCGCTCGACGGGCTCGACGTACCGACGCGCGGCGTGATCCACCTGAGCGGCGGCGACCGGCCGGACGGGTGGGTCGACGCGCAGGACTGGTTCGACCACGACGGCACCCCGCCGGCGGTGCTCGTCGGCGACGACGACCCGGTGCGGCTGATGTACACCTCGGGCACCGAGTCGCGCCCCAAGGGCGCGCTGCTCAGCAGCCGCGCGCTGATGTGGCAGTACGTCAGCTGTGCGCTCGACGGCGACTACCGCCCCGACGACGTCGAGCTGCACACGCTGCCGCTCTATCACTGCGCGCAGCTCGACGTGTTCCTCGGACCCGACGTCTGGCTCGGTACGACGAGCGTGATCCTGCCGGGGCCCGACCCCGCCACGATCCTCCAGGCCATCGAGGAGCACCGGGTCACCAAGTTCTTCGCGCCGCCGACGGTGTGGATCGGGCTGCTGCGCTCGCCCGGGTTCGACGACGCGGACCTGTCGTCGCTCGAGAAGGGCTACTACGGCGCCTCCCCCATGCCGGTCGAGATCCTCAAGGAGATCCAGCAGCGGCTGCCCGACGTACGCCTGTGGAACTTCTACGGCCAGACCGAGATGTCCCCGCTGGCGACCGCCCTCGGCCCCGACGAGCAGCTCTCCCACGCGGGCTCCGCGGGCCGTGCGTCGCTCAACGTCGAGACCCGCATCGTTGACCCCGAGGGCTCGTCGGTCGACCCGCTGCCGGCCGGCGAGGTGGGCGAGATCGTGCACCGCTCGCCGCACGCGACCCTCGGTTACTACAAGAACGAGGAGAAGACCGCCGAGGCGTTCGCCCACGGCTGGTTCCACTCCGGCGACCTCGGCTACCTCGACGAGGGCGGCCGGCTCTACGTCGTCGACCGCAAGAAGGACATGATCAAGACCGGCGGCGAGAACGTCGCCAGCCGCGAGGTCGAGGAGGCCGTCTACACGATGCCCGGCGTCGCCGAGGTCGCCGTGTTCGGCGTCAGCCACCCGCGCTGGGTCGAGGCCGTCGTCGCCGTCGTCGTGGCCAAGGACGGCGAGACCCTGGTCCCCGACGAGGTGATCGCGCACTCGCGCTCGGTGCTGGCCGGCTACAAGACGCCTAAGTACGTCGTCGTGGCCGACGCGCTGCCCAAGAACCCCAGCGGCAAGATCCTCAAGCGGCAGCTGCGTGACGAGCACGCCGACCTCGGGTCGTCCCACTGACCCGACGCGGCGTGGTCGGTGCTAGCCCAGCAGCTCGATCCGCCGCGCCCGCAGCGTCCTGAGCTCGTCGTCGACGGTGGCGAGCCGCTGCTCGAGCACCCCCACCAGGTCGTCGACCCGCCCCCGCGTGCTGCTGACCTGGGCGGACGTCCCGTCGATCTCGTCGCGGACGCGGCTGTCGGTCCACCAGTTGTCGAACCAGGTGTCCCAGGTCCGGCTGCTGCCGCCGGTCTCGATGCGGTCGGCGCCGGCGAGGCCCTCGGCCTCGAGCCGGTCGCGCAGGCGGGCGATGGCGGCGTTGGCGTCGCCGATGAGGTCGTCGGCGGTCTCGAGGGCCTCGTACTTGAGGCGGTCGTGGCGCGAGCTGTCGGACCATACGTCCTTGCGGGCGCGGTCGTGGGCCTCGTCGAGCTCGCCGAGGGCCTGGGTCAGCAGCGAGCGCGCGTGCTGTGCGTCGCTGCGGAGGTCGGCCGTGCTCTCACGGGCGGCCTGCGCCGACTCGAGCCGGGCGACGACGAGCGTCAGCTCGCGGCCCTCGGGGGTGTCGGAGTCGAGGAGCCAGGCCTCACGGGCGCGGACGGCCTCGGCCAGCCGCTCGTCAGGATCGCCGAGGTTGCGGACCGAGACGAAGGCGCGGCGGGAGTCGGCGGCGGCGGCCGCGACCTCGCTCTCGGCCGCAGCCAGCGCGGCGGCGACCTCGGCCTGGCGGGCGTCGAGCTCGGCGAGGCGCTCGTCGCGGTCGCCGCGGAGCGAGGCCCAGATCCGGGTGCCGGTGACGCCCTCGAGGTCCTCGACCGCCTCGACGAGCTCGGCGGCCTCGTGCCGGACCTGGCGCTCCTGGGCCTCGGCGTCGTGGCGCACGCGCTCGGCGTCGTCGACCAGCTTCTGACGTCGGTCGCGCTCGCGGACGGCGTCACGGGCCATGGCCAGCTCAAGGGCAGTGCTCTCGACCTCAGACAACGGTCCGTGCTCCCTTGCGCTCGGCCAGCAGGAACGCCGCGAGCCCGCCGCCGAGCGCGCCGAACAGGTGGCCCTGCCAGGAGATGCCGGGCTCGCCGGGCAGGACGCCGAGCAGCACCCCGCCGTAGACGAAGAACAGCACGACGCCGATGAGGATCTCGCCGGTGCTCCGGTTCCAGAATCCCCGCAGGAGCAGGTAGACGAGCCAGCCGAAGATCAGCACGGAGGCGCCGAGGTGGATGGTGTTGGACGGCGCGACCAGCCAGACCCCGACGCCGCCGACGAGCCAGATGATGGCGGTCGCCTGCAGTCCGCGGGCCAGCCCCGACACGAGGGTCAGGAAGAGCAACACCAGCGTGGGCAGGGTGTTGGCCTCGAGGTGGAGCCAGCCGCCGTGCAGCACCGGCGCGAACAGGATCCCGAGCAGGCCCTCGTCGGTGCGCGGGTGGACGCCGTACTCGTCGAGGCGGTGGTCGGCCAGCGCGTCGATGATCTCGATCAGCCACAGCACGGCCACGAACCCGATCGCACCGACACCCGCCACCACGAACGGCGAGCGACGCTCCGTGTCGCGCAGGGTGCTCATGCAGAGAAGGTACTCAGTCGATGAACGGTGAGCTGCGCACGACCGCCAGCGCGCGGTTCAGCTGGAACGGCTCGGCCTGGCGATAGAGCCACGGCCGCCCGAACCACAGGTAGGCGTCGACGTTGGCCTTGGCGAGGCGTCGTACGTCGGCGGGCAGGCCCCAGCGTGCTGCGGCGACGGCGGTGGTCGGCGGGATGCCCAGAGCGACGCAGGTGCGGGTGTCGTTCTTGCTGCGGCACGGGTAGGCGTTGTCGGGGTCGGGCCCGGAGTAGTCGCCGAACTCGAAGCCCTGCCCGTTGTTGGTCGTGTTGATGACGACCTTCTTGCCGGGGATGCCCCGCTCGGCGAGCTCGGCGACGATCTCGGCGCCGCGGCGCACCTCCTCCTCCGTCGGCGAGTAGTGCGTGCTGTTGAGCGCGATGCCGCGGGCACTCTTGACCCCCGCGCGGACCAGGAAGTCGGCGGCCGCCGAGGCGCCGCCCTGGCCGTTGGCCGACGGCCAGTCGCCAGCGCCGCCGTCGATGTAGACGCTGGTGTTGGGGAGGGCGGCGAGCTTGCGGGTCGAGTAGGCGATGAGCTGGGACGGCAGGGTCGAGCCGCGCGGCGCACAGAGCGCGAACGGCCCGTCGGGCTGGAGGATCACGGCCGCGTGGGCGTTGCCGATGCCGCGGGCGAACTCGTCGGTCCAGCGCTTGTAGGACGCCTGCTCGCGGGCGGTGGGGAGTCGCTCGCAGGCGTCGTGCTCCCACGGGACCATCCGGAACATCGCCAGCTGCACGAGCTTCTTGGGGTTGCCGTCCTGGGAGACGCTGACGTAGTCGCGGGTCTTGGCATAGATCGCGTTGTCGGCGATCCACGACCCGAACCACTTGGCCTTCGGGCGCAGCGCGATCTCGGCGAGCGCGGCGCGGGTCGCACCGCGGGAGCGGACGTAGGGGTCCCAGACGAACTCCTGCGAGCCCTTGTAGACCCCCATCGGCCG
>NZ_JAURVJ010000089.1 GCF_030655615.1 Nocardioides sp. | reverse complement strand
GTAGCGCTGAGCGTCGAGCTCGCCGACGACGAGCACGGCGCGGAGACCGCCCGGGCGATGCTCGACGACCTGCTGGTGGTCGAGGCTGCTCCCGCCGAGTCCGCGGTGGCCCCGGTGCCGGCGGTCGACGCGGCGACCGCGCAGGCCGCGCAGGCGGCGTACGCCGGTCACCGCTTCCACCCGTTCCCGACCTGCTTCGCGTGCGGCACCGCGCGCGACGAGGGCGACGGCCTGCGGATCTTCCCGGGCCGCGTCGCCGACGACCAGGAGGGCCGCACGCGGGTCGCGGCGACCTGGACCCCGGATCCGAGCCTGGGCGGCGACGCCGCGTCCCTGCCCGTCACCTGGGCGGCGCTCGACTGCATCGGCGGCTGGGCCGGCGACCTCGAGGAGCGGCTGATGGTCCTCGGCTCGATGACCGCGCGCGTCCGCGACCTGCCGCGCATCGGCGAGGAGCACGTCGTCGTGGGGGCCGCCCGGGGCTCGAGCGGCCGCCGTACGTTCACCGCCGCCAGCCTGTACGCCGCCGACGGACGCCTGCTCGGCACCGCCGAGCACGTCTGGATCGCCGTCTCCGCCGAGGACTTCGCATGAGCACCCCCACGACTCCTGCCCCGAACGGCACCGGCCACCGTGAGTGGTGGCGCGACGCCGTCGTCTACCAGGTCTACGTCCGCAGCTATTCCTCGTCCGGCACCCGCGGCGGCGGCGCCGGGATCGGCGACCTGCCCGGCATCACCAGCCGGCTCCCCCACCTCCGCGACCTCGGCGTGGACGCCGTCTGGATCACGCCGTTCTACACCTCGCCGCAGCACGACCACGGCTACGACGTCGCCGACTACCGCGACGTCGACCGGCTGTTCGGCACCCTCGCCGACGCCGACGACCTCGTCGCGACGGCCCACGACCTCGGCCTCAAGGTCATCGTCGACCTGGTGCCCAACCACACCTCCGACGAGCACGTGTGGTTCCGGGCCGCGCTGGCCGCGGCCCCCGGCAGCCGCGAGCGGGCGCGCTACCTCTTCCGCGACGGCCGCGACGGACCGGACGGACCCGGCACCGAGCCGCCCAACAACTGGCAGTCCGTCTTCGGCGGCGCGGCGTGGACCCGGGTGCCCGACGGCCAGTGGTACCTCCACCTCTTCGACACCACCCAGCCCGACCTCGACTGGCGCAACCCCGAGATCGGCGACATGTTCGAGGACGTGCTGCGCTTCTGGCTCGACCGCGGCGCCGACGGCTTCCGGGTCGACGTCGCGCACGGTCTCGTCAAGGAGGAGTCGCTGCGCGACCAGGACCAGGTGACGCGGCCGCACGCCGCGGACACGCCCATGGTCGAGCGCACCCAGCTCGACGAGCCGATGTGGGACCGGCCCGAGGTGCACGACGTCTACCGTCGCTGGCACCGGGTGCTCGCCGACTACCCCGGCGACCGGATGACCGTCGCCGAGGCGTGGACGAGCACCCCGGAGTCCATGGCGCGCTACGTGCGGCCCGACGAGATGCAGCAGGCGTTCAACTTCGCGTGGCTGCTGGCGAAGTGGTCGGCACAGGAGTTCGCCGACGTCGTCACCGGCACGTTCGCGTCGCTCGACCCGGTCGGCGCGAGCCCGACGTGGGTGCTGAGCAACCACGACGTCGTACGCCACGTCACGCGCTACGGCGGGGGCGAGCGCGGCCTGGCCCGGGCGCGGGCTGCGACCCTGACGATGCTGGGCCTGCCGGGCTCGTCCTACCTCTACCAGGGCGAGGAGCTCGGCCTCGAGCAGGTCGACGTCGCCCCCGAGGACCGGCAGGACCCGTCCTGGTTCCGGACCGGCGAGGTCGGTCGCGACGGCTGCCGGGTGCCGGTGCCGTGGTCGGGCGACGCGCCGCCGTACGGCTTCGGCCCGGGTGACGCCCAGCCGTGGATCCCGCAGCCGCTCGACTGGGCGGGCCTCACGGTCGAGGCCCAGACGGGGGTCGACGGCTCGACGCTGGAGTTCTACCGGGCCGCGTTGGCGGCGCGGCGGGCGCTGACGCCGGTCGACGGCGTGCGCGTCTCGGTCGACGGCGACGTGCTGCTGGTCGAGCGTGACGACGTCACCATCGCCGTCAACTGCGGCGACTTCGACGCGCCGTTGCCGGCGGGACGGGTGCTGCTGGCCAGCGGGCCGGTCGGCGACACGCTGCCGCCCGACACCGCCGTCTGGCTCACTGCTCCACGAGGTTGAGGGCCCGGTTGTAGCGGCTGAGCTCGCCGACGAAGGACGAGAGGTCCTCGTCGGTCCACCCCGCCAGCTTCTCGCCGAGCTCCTTCTGGCGGTGGGCGACGACGTCGGCCATCCGGGTGCGCGCCTCGTCGGTGACCGACAGGAGCGACGCGCGGGCGTCGGCGGGGTCCTTCTCGTGCTGCAGCAGGCCGAGGTCGACGAGGTGCTTGACCTGCCGGCTGATTGCCCCCTTGTCGACGTCGAAGAGCTCCGAGATCGCCGAGGCGCGCAGCGGCTCCTCCTGGGCCACGGTGGTGAGGATCAGGTAGGACGCCGGCTGCAGGTCGGGGTGGACCATCCGGGCCCGCTCCCCGATCACGCGTCGTACGCGGCGGATCAGGACACCGACCTCGTGCTCCAGGTCGCGCAACGTGTCGACGCGGGGCTCGGTCACCGGTGCTCCGCCGCCGGGACGGGGACGGTCGCGCCGGGCTCGACGGTCTCCTCGACCTCGTCGACCTCGTTGCCGACGGTGGTCCGCAGCGGGACCTCCTTGATGAACAGCACGCACACGAGGGCAAGGATCGCAAAGGGAACGGCGATCAGGAAGATGTGTCCGATGGCTGTGCCGAACGCGTGCTCGTAGAGTTCGCGGACCGGGGCCGGCAGCGAGCCCAGGTCGGGGATCGAGCTGCTCTCGTGGGACGTCTCGGTGACGCCCATGGCCGCGAGGCCGGAGGTCACCTTGTCGGCCACCTGGGTGGACAGGACGGCGCCCAGCGCCGAGACACCGATCGAGCCGCCGAGCGAGCGGAAGAACGCGACGACCGAGCTGGCCGCGCCCATGTCCTCGAGCTTGGTGTTGTTCTGCACGGCGAGCACGAGGTTCTGCATGGTGGCGCCGAGGCCGATGCCGACGAGGGCCATGAAGAGGCCGACGACGACGAGCGGGGTGTCGGCGTCGATCGAGCCGAGGAGGGCGAGGCCGGCGACGACGAACACGAGGCCGCCGACGAGCCAGCGCTTCCAGATGCCGGTCCTGCTGATGATGCGGCCGCTGAGGATGCTCGAGACGAGCAGCCCGCCGACCATGGCGATCGACATCAGGCCGGCCTCGGTGGGGCTCATGCCGCGGGCGAGCTGGAAGTACTGGCTGAGGTAGACGGTGGCGCCGAACATCGCGATGCCGACCATGACCGAGGCGGTGGTGGCCAGGGCGGTGGTGCGGTCCTTGAAGAGGCGCAGCGGGATGACGGGCTCGATCGCGACCTTCGCCTCGACGTACAGGGCGGCGGCGATGGTGAGGACCCCGGCGGCGACGAGGAGCGCGGTGGTGGTGGAGGCCCAGGCGAACGACGAGCCGGCGAGCGAGACCCAGATGAGCAGGATGCTGACGCCGCCGATGATGAGCGTCGCGCCGAGGTAGTCGATGTGGACCTCGCGCTTGACGACCGGCAGGTGGAGCTTGCGCTGCAGGACGATGAACGCGGCGACGGCGAACGGCATGCCGACGAAGAAGCAGCCGCGCCAGCCGAGCGGGCTGTCGACGACGAGGCCGCCGATCAGCGGGCCGGAGACGGTCGCAAGGCCGAAGACGGCGCCGATGTAGCCGGAGTAGCGGCCGCGCTCGCGCGGGCTGACCATCGAGGCGATGACGACCTGGACCAGCGCGGTGAGACCGCCGACGCCGAGGCCCTGGATCACGCGGCCGCCGATGAGGACGCCCATGCTGGGTGCGAACGCCGCGACGAGCGAGCCGGCGGTGTAGATCACCAGGGCGCTCTGGACGAGGAGCTTCTTGCTGAAGAGGTCGGACAGCTTGCCCCAGATCGGCGTGGTCGCCGTCATGGCGAGCAGCGTCGCGACGACCACCCACGTGTAGCCCGACTGCGACCCGTTGAGGTCGGTGACGATTCGCGGCAGCGCGTTGGTGACGACGGTGCTCGACAGCATCGCCACGAACATCGCGAGCAGCAGTCCGCTCAGCGCCTCGAGGATCTCGCGGTGCGTCATCTGCGGTGCTGACGGTGCGGACGGTGCTGCGGGGTGCGGTGCGGACTTGTCGGCGGACGAGGTCGTCACGGTGGGGTGCTCCATGCGGGATAGAAGGTTGTCTAGGTCAACCTTATTCCTCGATAGTTGATATCGGCAACCAACGTGGTGCGGGTCACCCGCCGCCGCCTTCTCGCGGTGGAAAAATGGACAACCCGCAGGCGTGGCCTCCGGATCCTGAGGATCTGGTTCGGCCGCCCCCGGGGACGTGATCCGGGTTCGCCTGCGGGTCGGGTGACTGCGGTGGATTGACCAGCAGCCTCGTCGGGTCGTTGGGCCCGACGCGTTGCTGGGCTGCTAGTGCGCAGCCACCTCACTTGTCCTAGTTGAATGCATTGTTTAGGACCACCTCCTCTCCGTGTACGACGAGCGTAGGTCGCGGTGTGAGCGGCGACAAGGGGTTTACCTTGGGGCCATGAGCGCGCCGGCCCGGCCCACCGTCACCACGTCCTACGACGGGCAGGTCGCCGTCCTCACGATCGACCGGCCCGAGCGTCGCAACGCGGTGGACAGCGCGACCGCGACGGCGCTGCTGGAGGCGGTCGAGTCGGCCGACGCCGACCCCGAGGTGGCGGTGCTGGTGCTGACCGGTGCGGGCGGGTTCTTCTGCGCCGGCGCCGACCTCAAGGCCCTGGCCGAGGGTGACCGCCAGGACGTCGTGCTCGGGGCCGACGGCCCGGGCCCGATGGGGCCGACCCGGCTGCGGACGACCAAGCCGGTGGTCGCCGCGGTCGAGGGACCGGCCGTGGCCGGCGGGCTCGAGCTGGCCCTCTGGGCCGACCTCCGGGTGGCGGCGTCGGACGCGACGTTCGGCGTCTACTGCCGCCGGTTCGGCGTACCCCTGATCGACCTCGGCACGGTCCGGCTCCCCCGGCTGATCGGGCACAGCCGCGCGATGGACCTGATCCTCACCGGCCGCGGCATCGACGGCGTCGAGGCCGAGCGGATCGGCCTCGTCAACCGGGTCACCGAGCCCGGCGCCGCGCTGGTGACCGCCGTGGCGCTGGGCCACGACCTGACCGCACTCCCCCAGCAGTGCCTGCGCAACGACCGGGCGTCCGCGATCGACCAGTGGGGACTGTCCGAGGCCGACGCGCTCCGCCAGGAGTGGCACCTCGGGCTCGCCACGATGAGGTCGGGCGAGACCCTCGACGGTGCCGCCCGGTTCGCCGGCGGCGCCGGCCGCGGCGGCATCCCGACCGACCCCTCGCGATAGTCCCGGGCGAAATGGCCCCTCAGACCGTCGATCTGGGGCCATTTCGCCCGGGACTACCTGACGGGGCGGGTCAGTCCGGTCAGGCCGGTCAGCCGGTCGCGGCGAACTGAGCCTGGTAGAGCCGGGCGTAGGCGCCCTCGGCGGCGAGCAGCTCGCCGTGGGTGCCCTGCTCGACGATCGAGCCGTCCTCCATCACCAGGATCAGGTCGGCGTCGCGGATCGTGGAGAGCCGGTGGGCGATGACGAACGACGTCCGGTCGCTGCGCAGCGCCGCCATCGCGTGCTGGAGCAGCAGCTCGGTGCGGGTGTCGACCGACGAGGTCGCCTCGTCGAGGATCAGCAGCGCCGGGTCGGTGAGGAACGCGCGGGCGATGGTGACGAGCTGCCGCTCGCCCGCCGACAGGTTGGACCCCTCCTCGTCGACGACCGTGTCGTAGCCGTCGGGCAGCGAGTGGACGAACCGGTCGACGTACGTCGCCCGCGCGGCCTCGAGCACCTCGTCGTCGGTCGCGCCGGGTCGGCCGTAGGCGATGTTGTCGCGGATCGTGCCCTCGAAGAGCCAGGTGTCCTGCAGGACCATGCCGATCCGGCCGCGCAGCACCGAGCGCGGCAGGTCGGTGATGTCGGTGTCGTCGATGGTGATCCGGCCGGCGTCGAGCTCGTAGAACCGCATCACCAGGTTGACCAGCGTGGTCTTGCCGGCACCGGTCGGGCCGACGATGGCGACCGTCTGGCCCGGGCGGGCGACCAGCGACAGGTCGGTGATGAGGGGCCGGTCGGTGTAGGAGAACGTCACGTGCTCGAAGGCGACCTCACCGCGCGTGGGTCCGCCGGTCGCGGCCCCGGCGGCCTTTGCGGCGTCGTACGACGTGGTCTCGGCGACCTCCTCGTCGGCGTCGAGCAGCTCGAAGACCCGCTCGGCCGACGCGACGCCCGACTGGAGCAGGTTGGCCATCGAGGCGACGGTCGTGAGGGGCTGGGTGAACTGACGGGTGTACTGCACGAACGCCTGCACCTCGCCCAGGGTCAGCGAGCCGCTCGCGACGCGGAGGGCGCCGATGACGGCGACGACGACGTAGTTGAGGTTCCCGATGAACATCATCGACGGCATGATCAGCCCGCTGACGAACTGGGCGCGGAAGCTGACGTCGTAGAGCTCGGCGTTCTGCCGGTCGAACTCCTCCTGCACGGCCGCCTGGCGGCCGAAGACCTTGACCAGCGAGTGGCCCGAGAAGGTCTCCTCGATGTGGGCGTTGAGCTTGCCGGTACGACGCCACTGGGCCACGAACTGGCTCTGGGAGCGCTTCATGATCGCGCGGGTGACGAGCAGCGACAGCGGCACGCTGACCAGCGCGACGAGGGCGAGCAGCGGTGAGATCCAGAGCATCATCGCCAGCACGGCGAGCACCGTCATCACCGAGGTCAGCAGCTGGCTCATCGTCTGCTGCAGGGTGGTGGAGACGTTGTCGATGTCGTTGGTGACGCGCGAGAGCAGCTCGCCGCGGGGCGAGCGGTCGAAGTAGCCGAGGGGCAGCCGATTGATCTTGTCCTCGACGTCCTGGCGCATCCTGCGCACGGTGCGCTGGACGACGCCGTTGAGCACGTAGCCCGCCAGCCACGCGAGCAGCGAGGCCGCGGCGTAGACCGCGAGCACCACGAGCAGGACGCGCCCGACCGCGTCGAAGTCGACGCCCGCACCCGGGACGACGTCCTGGCCCTGGACGGCGTCAGGCAGCTCGGACTGGGGCGTGCCGGCCGGGAACTGCCGGCCGATGAAGCCGTTGAAGACGAGGTCGGTGGCGTGACCCAGGATCCGCGGCCCGACCGACATCAGGATGACGCTGGCGACCGTGATCGTGACGACGAAGAGGGCCGGCACCTTGTCGGGGCTCATCCGGCGCAGCATCCGTTTGGCCGACGGCCCGAAGTCCATCGCCTTCTGGCCGACCATGCCGCCGCCCATCGGGCCACGGCCGGGTCCGCCGACCGGCGCCTCGATGCGCTCGGTGGCCTCGAGCACGTGCTCCTTCTTGGCCTTGTCGGGCTGGGAGTTGCTCATGCCATCGCCTCCTCGGCGCTCAGCTGCGAGGCGACGATCTCCTGGTAGGTCACGCACCCCTCGAGCAGCTCGGGGTGGGTGCCGCGGCCGACGACGCGGCCGTCCTCGAGCACGAGGATCTCGTCGGCGTCGCGGATGGTGGAGACGCGCTGGGCGACGACGACGACCGTCGCGTCGGTCGTGACCGGCGCGAGCGCCGCTCGCAACCGGGCGTCGGTGGCGAGGTCGAGCGCCGAGAACGAGTCGTCGAACAGATAGATCCCGGGGCGTCGTACGACGGCGCGCGCGATGGCGAGCCGCTGCCGCTGGCCGCCCGAGAAGTTGGTGCCGCCCTGGGCGACCGGCGCGTCGAGCCCCTCGGGCAGCGCCTCGACGAAGTCGCGGGCCTGGGCCACCTCGAGGGCGGTCCAGATGTCGTCGTCGGTGGCGTCGGCCCGGCCGTGGCGCAGGTTGCTGGCGATGGTGCCGGAGAAGAGGTAGCCCTTCTGGGGCACGAGGCCGATCTGGTCCCACAGCTCGTCGGGAGCGAGGTCGCGCACGTCGACGCCGGCGACCCGGACGGTGCCGGAGGTGGCGTCGAAGAGCCGCGGCACGAGGTTGACCAGGGTGGTCTTGCCGGCGCCGGTGGAGCCGATGACGGCGAGGGTGTGCCCGGGCCGGGCGTGCAGCGAGACGTCGGCGAGCACGGGCGACTCGGCGCCGGGGTAGGCGAAGGTGACGCCGTCGAGGTCGAGCTCGCCGCGGCGGGCGGGGTCGGGGGTGACCGGCTCGGGCGAGGGCACGACCGAGGAGTCGGTGTCGAGGACCTCGATGATCCGGTCGGCGCAGACGGCCGAGCGCGGCACCTGCATGAGCATGAAGGTCGCCATCATGATCGACATCAGGATCTGCATCAGGTAGCTGAGGAAGGCGGTCAGCGCCCCGACGCCCATCTGGCCGCTGTCGACGCGGTGGCCGCCGAACCAGATGACGCCGACGCTGGCGACGTTGACCACCAGCATGACGAGCGGGAACATCGTGGCCATCCAGCGCCCGGCCCGCACGGCGACCTCGGTGAGGTCGTCGTTGGCCCGGCCGAAGCGCTCCTTCTCGTGCGGCTCGCGCACGAACGCGCGGACGACGCGGATGCCGGTGATCTGCTCACGCAGCACACGGTTGACCTCGTCGATGCGGCCCTGCATGAGCCGGAAGCTCGGCACCATCCGCGTGATGACGAACCCGACCGAGACGAACAGCGCCGGGACGACGACGGCGAGGATCCAGCCCAGGCCGACGTCCTCGCGCAGCGCCATCACGACGCCGCCGACCATCATGATCGGGGAGGACGCGGCGATCAGGCAGGCCATCAGCACCAGCATCTGCACCTGGGTGACGTCGTTGGTGCCGCGGGTGATGAGCGACGGCGCCCCGAACTGCTGGAGCTCGCGCGTCGAGAACCGGCCGACCCGGTCGAAGAGCTCGGCGCGCAGGTCACGACCGAAGGCCATCGCCGTACGCGCGCCGTACCAGGCGGCGCCGACCGAGCCGACGATCTGCAGCAGCGAGACGCCGAGCATGACGGCGCCGAGCCGGACGATCGTGCCGGTGTCGCCGACCGCCACGCCCTCGTCGATGATCTGGGCGTTGAGGCTGGGGAGGTAGAGCATCGCCAGCACGCTGAGGAACTGCAGCGCGACGACGGCGAGCAGCCACGAGCGGTAGGCGGGGAGGCGCTCGCGGAGCAGTCGGATCAGCATGTGGTGGTCTCCTTGGTGATGGAGCTGGGCCGGAGGAGGCCGTGGAGGACGGTCGAGACGATCTGCTCGGGCGTGAGGAACCGCCCGTCGGCGATGTGCTCGTGGCTGCCGGCGAAGGTCAGCAGCCGCAGCACGTGCACGAGGTGGTCGACGGGGCAGGCGAGGCGGTCGGCGTCGGGGGCGACGACACCGGTGAGCAGCAGCTCGAGCCGCGCCCGCCACTCGACGGCGCCGGGACTGTCGTGCAGGTGGTCGGGCGGGCGGATCATCCCGACCTTCTGCATCAGCGAGAACGTCGCCCGGAAGCGCTGCTGCATGATCGAGACGAGCGCGAGCAGCCGTTCCTCGAGAGGGAGGGACGCGTCGATCTCCTCGATCCGCGCGACCAGGTCGCCGGGCTCGAACGCCCGCGCCACCGCGGCCGCCAGCAGCTCGTCCTTGGTGTCGACGACCCGGAAGATCGTGCCCTCGGCGATCCCGGCCGCCTCGGCGATCTGCTTGGTCGTCACGTCGCGGCCGTGCTCGCGCAGCAACCGCAGCGTGACGTCGACCAGGACCTCCCGACGCTTGGTCGGGTTCATGGCGGGGGCTCGAGGACTCACCCGGGAACCGTACGTGAGTGAGCGCTCACTCACAAGCGGGTTTCGTGGTCCTCGAGGTGGAGATTCCCCGCTGGAGCGGGGTTTCTCCTCCTTCTGCGTCAAAGCTTCGGCCCAGAAGCGGGAGTTCGTCCGACAACCTCACTCCGGGTCGGCGATCGCCGATCCGGTGCCGGTGACCCGTGCGCTGGTCGCGAGGCCGGGGAAGGTGAGCGGGAAGTCGGCCGGTGCCGTGAGCCTCACCTCGACGCGGGTGCCCACCACCGACACTCGATAGGTCAGGCCGGGGTGGTCGGCGTACGCCCCGACGTCCTGCAGGTACGCCGCCACCGCGGCCCGGGCCGACGCCTCGGTCAGCCGGAGGGGCTGGTCGCCGAGCCCGCCCTCGTAGACCTCGTCGCCCTCGGCGCCGAGGTCGGCTCCCTGCAGGGCGGCACCCTCAGCGACGGTGGCCAGGCTCTGCCGTTCGAGGAACGCCGCGCTGGCGTCGACCACGACCGCGATCGTCATCAGCAGGATCGCCGCGAACCCCACGACGAGCGGGGTGATCGACCCGCGCTCCCCGTGCCGGGGACGCTCAGTCCCGAGCGGCGGCACCGGTGATCTCCTGGTAGCGGCCGATCGGCACGGTGTGGGTCGCGTCGAGGGCGAACGACGGCGTGCCGCCGCCGAGCATCTCGGGCAGCAGCGGCAGGTCGACGGTGGTGTCGACCCGGACGGTGATGATCGACTCGCCGCTGTGGCAGTCGTCGTGGGGCGTGCAGCTCACCTCGACGCGGACCGGTACGCCGTCGAGTCCCTGGTCGTCGAGGGCCTGCCGCGCTGCGTCGGTCGCGGCCCGCTCCCCCGCGGCGTCGCTCGGCGCGAGGGCGTAGGCGCGGGCCGCCGACCGGGCCGCCGACGTCGTCGCGAACGCGCCGCGCTGCACCTC